>JANPCU010000001.1:0-7710 GCA_031431195.1 Planctomycetota bacterium
TCGACCCGCACCTTGGCCATCACGATGTCCTTGATCCGCGCCACTTCGTCCACTTGTTCATCCGTCAATTGCAGCAACATCACACACCTCCCTGGAACACCCGTCCACGTCCTTCGTGAACCGCCATTTTGGCCCGCAGACACCAGCTTGCCCAACTTCAGACAAGAAATCCAGAAAAATCCACCGACGATTGGGACGCACACACCCCTGGGGCAGCGGAGCATGTCTCGCTGTCGACATAGACACCCGACCGCAAGCGGTCGTAGACTGATTCTAGACCGTTCTCCACTGAACGGATTCTCGGCGACGGAGTTCTCCCATGTCTACCACTCTGCTGGATGAAGTGCGCAGCGGGACCACCCTATCAATAGTGCCCATCACGGTGGACCAATATCAGTTGATGCTCGACACCGGCATCTTGCAGGATGGTGCCCCGATTGAGCTGATTGATGGCCTTCTGGTCCGCAAAGATCGCAGCGCTCGCGGGGAGAATGAGATGACCCACAATCCGCGTCATGTGCTTCTCCTCTCTCGTTGGCAGCGAGTGTTGACGTTGCCATGCCAATCCGCCGGTTTCTACCTGCGAATTCAAGTTCCCGTTGCATTAACCAACATCAACGCCCCGGAACCCGACATCGCCGTGGCGCGCGGGACCGAAGAAAATTACGCCGATCGTCATCCCGGCCCTGCCGACCTGCCGCTGGTCATTGAGGTGGCCGATTCCTCGCTCAGCATTGATCGCTCGACGAAGCAGCGGTTGTATGCGAACGCCGGGATCCCCCAGTATTGGCTCGTCAATCCTCCGGAATCGCAGATCGAAGTCTACGAACATCCGGATGCCGCTTCCGGAAAATACGCTCGGAGAACAGTCTACGAGCCGGGCCATACGATCTCGTGGGTCATGTCGCCGACGCAGATTCTGGAGATCAACGTCACGGATCTCTTGCGTTAACCGTTTCGCTGCGACGCGAAGACTTCCCAGCGCAGCCTGCATTCTCGCGAACTGGGTAGTAGCTCAGATCGAGTCGCTTTGGACTGTACCGATGTGACATTGCCACAGGAGATTCTTGTTGCAAGAATTCTCTCTGGGCCACCCACTCCTGCCGCTGGCATACCGATCGGCCCCAGTGCGGGCTACCCGATTTGTATGGCGGTGCGAAGCTGCGCCTCCGTCACGGAGCGGAGACTTTAACGAACTCGCGCGGCCTCAAGACGGTGAGCGCTGCGAGAAGCGCCGGGAGTGCGAGCCGGATTGCCTCGATCGTGTTGGCCGGTGCCAGAACGACGACCCCTGCCACCGGGAGCGCGATCAAGTTCTGCTGATATTCCAGCCCGCGGTCGTTCGTGACCACGGCGTCAAACCCGGCGTCGGCTGCCCGCTGGAGCAATTCGCCGTTCTCGACTCCCGACCAACCCATGTACGCCGCCGTGATCACCTCGTACCCCGGCAACTCGAGTCGGAGTTGGTGCGGCAAGTTCTCGTCGAGCAGCAGCCTCACGCCAGCACCGCTTCGCGGACGGCAGACTGCCGCAGCGTCTCCAGCAGACGTGTGGTCTGCTCGCGGCGGACGGTGGGGAACTGCTCCAGGAACCCGGCGACCGTGTACCCAGCCTCCAAGTGGTCGAAGAATGTCTGGACAGTCACCCGCGTGCCCGCGAAGCAGGGGGTCCCGTGCATGATGTTCGGGTTTTGCGTTATGATCGGTTCCATGTATCCATTTTACCCGCCGCTGGGCTGGTTCACCACCTCCATCCCGCTGTGCTTGCCTGACAACGAAATTCACCTGCCGTGTTCACCCTGCCGCTGGCACACCGGGTGGCCCCCAAGCGGGTCAACCGGCTCCTCCCCGCTGAAGTCTTCCAAACGTGTCCTCTCTTGTCACGGTGATTCCCATGCTCGCTCACACTCTTCGTTTCCTGCTCTTGGTGGCCGTGATTTTTTGCACTCGGCTAAACGCGGAAGAGTTGCCGACGTACTTCGAACAGGATGTCAAAGACTCCAATCCGCTCCGAGTTGAGCAGTACCAGGAACTGGACGCTTACATCCTGGCGATGAAGCAAGATTCGGCCCGGCTACAGAAGCTGCTGCCGGATGACTATTCCTCTCCCGATGCCTTCGCAAAATCGGCGGAGCGTTACCGGAAGGCCTTCAGCGACAGTATCGGCTATCCGCCGCCGGGTGAGGTGCCGCTGGCGGCTGCGACCTTCACCCCGATCGGCGAAGACAGCCTGGGCACGTACTACCGGGCCATGATCCCGATTCTGTCCGGCGTACACGCCGAGGGAATCTACATCGTTCCCAAGTCGCTCAAGCCGGGCAAAAAGGCTCCGCTGGTGATCTCGATGCACGGCGGCGGCGGGTCGCCCGAGGTGGCTCTGTTTCACGGCGGAGCGAACTATCACGACATGGTTCGTGGCGGTGTGAAACGCGGGTATATCGTCTTCGCTCCTCAGCATCTCTTCAATGTCGAAGATCAGCCGAAAGACATTCGCAGTCGCACCGACGAACGTCTGCGCCTCGTCGGCACCAGCATCACGGCGATCGAGATCGCCAAGATTACTGGCAGTCTGAATGTCCTGCTCAAACGCCCCGAGGTCGATGCCACTCGTATCGGCATGGTCGGCCTCTCATACGGCGGATACTACGCACTCGTCACCCCCGCCCTCGATTCACGAATCAAGGTCTCCGTGTGCAGCTGCTACTACGGGGTGCAAGAGGCACGCTACGAACGAGATGAGTTGAGTATCCCTCGCGACTTCCAGTCGATGGACCGGTTCTCGCTGTTTCGCGATTCCGACATCGCCGCGCTGATTTGTCCCCGGGCTTTACAGATACAGGCAGGCCGCACCGACGGCGTCGACCATCGTGAGGGGGGCGTGAAGCTGGCTCCACAATCGGCGACGTACTATTCGAAGCTCGGACTCGGCGATCGCTTCCAACACATCGTGTTCGAGGGCGGGCACGAGTTCCACGACGAGTCGGCGTGGGCGTTTGTGAAGAAACATCTCTAGCAGCCCCCTCTGTTTAGCTGCGACAGGAAGTCTTTGAAGCGGAGCTTATGTCACGCTCCCGAATCGCCACTCGACAGCGAGCGTTGGACGTCAGTCCAACGTGTTGGGCGGTGCTGTCTCTCTCTCAATCCTGCCGTTCGGTCGGAGAACGTCGCTCGGGCACGGGGGACTTACCGGCCGCCCGCTCGCTGCGGTTTGGCACACGCCAGTCTCGCTGCGACACGCAGACTTCGAAGCGGAGCAAACTCCGCTAGACTTCCGAAGTCTCGGAAGACTTCGGAAGTCTTTGGGGACACGAAATCGTGCCGATCGACTTATTGTTCTTTGACCCCGTCAGATCCCTCGGTCGGCAGGCCTTCGAGGGGGATCGTGCTGGGGAAGGTCAGCGGGGGCTCGGTCTCCAAGGGGAGCAGGTCAGCGGGTGGTTCGATTCCGTGGCCTCGGACCGGGGGCTCGTCGGGAGTGAGCTCGGGGTCGATGGGCTGGTTCATTTCTGGATCAACCCCGAAGGCGGGATCACCTCCCAGAACCGGATCGGCCCACGAGGGGATCGAGGACGGTTCAGTCAGTGGACGCGGGCCAATCGGGGTCACCGGTATGCTGCTGTTACCGGGCGGGATCGAGCTGCCTCCGATCCCCGGACTGTCCACCAGGGTGGGTTGAATTTCGTCATCGATGGGCGTTGGTTCAGTGGCCGGGATCGAGCTCTTCAGGCCCGGAGGGTTAATGATCGTGGGAGATGACCGCACCGGAGCGGTCGTTGGACCCGGCAGGACAGCCAGCCATTCCGCATCGGACTGCGTGTCGAGTTCATTGGCTTCCAAGGTCCAGTTCAATGGCAGCCGACCGGAGCCTTCGGCCAGGGCGGCGAACAGGGCGCGACGCGACTCATTCGGAGTCAATCGGCTGATCTTATGCTCCACCAGTTCTCCGAACCGATGCCGCAGTTGGGCCGGGACTTCGACCAGTAAGCGGATGCCCGTGGCGTCGGCGGTGCCGACGTTGGTGACGGTGTAGAACGCTTCGAGTTCTTCGCCGACCTTCACAGCCTTCGGGGGATCGAACTGGATGACGAGTTTGGGGCGACCCGCAATCGCGGGGCGCTTCACCGCTTCCGGGACGACGGTGGGCACGACCGGTTCAGGGTCCGGTTCCGCTGGCACCACGGGGAGTTCCAGCTCAACCTGGCGAATCATGGTCTCGGCGATGATCGGAGCGGACGAGAAGGTGACGAGGGTTTCCTGGGTAATGGGCCTTCGCTTGTCGGGCTGGATCGTGACACTGAGGTTTCTCGTTTCGCCGGGTTGGACCTGGGTGAGATCCCAGATCAGGTGTCCATAGTCGGGCGAGACCATCGCGTGCGGTTCGCAGTCGACGACGCGATTGATGTCGGAGACGAATTCTTCGACCGTAGCCGCCTCGACGGGTTCGTCCCCGTTATTCGTGACGGTGATGATGTAGGTCAACGGCTCATCGGGAGAGAGGACTCTAGGCACGCTCTTTTTGATCAGTAGCGTGGGGGCTTTTTCCGACTGAGTGCGGTAGTCGCCGACACCGGGATCGTAGAGGTACTCGGGGATCACGGGGGCCAATGGGTTGGAGCGGACGCGGGCCTGCTGCACATACGCCTGGAACGTCTGCTCTTCCGGCTCTGCATGGCGAAGCAGATGCCGGGTCCAGGCGTCGCGCCGGGCGATGGACGACCGCTTGGGGATCCACGCCTTGGAGTAGGTCGTCACCCGTTCATTCTGGTCAAAGTCTTCGACCTGGGTCCGCTGCATGCGGACCGACAAGTCGATTGTGCCGGGGTTATCTGTTTCCGGCAGGACGAGGTCCTCATCCGGAATGTAAGGCATATCCCGCAAGCGGAGTAATTCACGTTGGCCACCCGTTGAGGCCTGTGCGGAGGTCGCCGCGAGTCGCGGAATGAACAGTGCGACAGAGAACAGGACACCCATCACACCGAAGATGGCCGAGACGGTCCACGCTTGCAAATAGCGGATCGGCAGGAAAAAGAACCGCTCGATCCGCAACAGAATGCGCAGCATCTCAATATAGGGCGCAGCGATCCACGGAAAGATGTGGCGAGGCTGTACCAGACGTCCTTTTCTGGGCACGGTCCAACTCCTGAGTGACCTGCAGCGAGGGTGTTATGGAGCCTGAAGATCCTCCAGCTGATCTTCCCAGACTGCCTGGTCCGCCGCATGCGTAGGCGTGGAATAGCAAAAACTGCCGGTTGGGGAAAGATGAGTTATAGCAACCTTCCGGATTTAATTGGTCATAATGACAAAACCGCATTATCGGTGGGGCGAAGGCTCAAATTCCCTCTCGACACGATTGGGGAAGTCGACTTACAAGTGAGATGGGCGTGAAAGTCTTTCGCGCTCGTGATCCTGGGGCCTTGCGCCACGTGGATACTGGTGGGGCGGGCGAATTCGCTGGCCTCGATTCTCCTTGTCTGCATGACCCCATGCAGTGCAGGCGGCGTTCCTTCCCGAGAACAACTATGACCCCGGAGACCTTGATGCGGCGACCCACGCTGATCACCGAACTCCTCTCGGTCTCCGAGGTGAGTCTCTCCGTCGTGCGGCCTGCGGCCATTCGACCCCATTACGCCCTGTTATTGGGCGCGATCCTGCTCGCCGGGGGTTGCCAGTCGCCTCTCAGCCTGACTCGCTTCTTTAACAAGCCCAAGGCGGAACAAGACAAATCCGTTCTGTCTATCGTGGATCAGGATGAGGGGAAACCGGGTCTCCCACTCGCTTCGAAAGCCAAATCCTCCTCTCCATCGGGGTCGCAGACCAAGCTGCTGGATCAGGGACAAGACGCCCTGTCGACCTATTACCAAGATGGAAATCCCGCTCACCTGACCGAGGCCCATCGTTGCTACGAGCAAGCTCTGGCTCGGGAATCCGGCAACCCGGAATCGCATCACGGTCTGGCCATCGTCTGCGATCTGCAGAAAGATTACGAGTCGGCAGAACTCCATTATCGAGCGGCCCTTGAAGGCGATCCTGACAACGGCAAAATTCTCGGGGATCTCGGGTATTCCTACCTGCTCCAGAATCGACTGTCCGAGAGTGAAGCCCTGCTCACCCAGGCCACCAAGAGTGATCCCGGCAACTCGCAAGCCACCAAGAATCTGGCTTACGTCTACGCGAAGCAAGGAAACTACAATTTGGCGGACGCGACTTTTCGTCGCGTCCTAAACGAAGCTGAAGTCCGGCAGGAGATGGCCCAGCTGTTCCCGAACGGCCGTCCAGACATGGCTCGACAGGGAGAACGCAGCAAGCTGCCGTGGCAGAAGAATGCGGGCATCACTACGGAAGAATTCTCGGAGCGGATGATCACAGCGCGCGAGCAGAGCATGACCGAAATGCGGGACAAGCGCACGGCGCTCGAAATGGCGACGCCACAGACGTACACGGTGGAGCAGCAGAAGGAGATGATCGCCCAGATGACGTGGGAACGTGACGAGGCCCTGCGGCTCGCCGAGGCACGCATACAGCAGTCGTCGAACACACCGCTAGTGTTGGGCAACTCGTCCTCACCGTCCCTGGTGGCCGCATCGGGAATGCAGATTCGGCCACAGCAAGGCACGCAATCGGCGAATACGAATCACTCACAGGACACGAATGGGCTGCAACCTGACCCGAACCAGACTCGCCCCTTCGTGAAGTCGCGCCGCCCGGCGAACGCTTTCTATCCAGAGGGAACTGGATCTCAGTCGGGTCCGGGGCGAGACGGTATCCAACAAGCGAGCGGTCATGGTCAGCCCGTCGGCCCGAGTGGTCAACGACCCGTGGATCAAGCCTTTCACCAGACGGATCGCGGGATTGACCCGCGGACTGGTATGCCGCTGAACACTCAGATTCAACAGATGGACGGGCAACCGCCACTCCTCATTCCGAATGGGATCGAGGGTTCTGGCCAGAGTGGTAACACTGGAGGAGCAACTCCTGCGGGCCGCATAGCTGACTTCGAAGAGGCCAAACGCCGTGCCGCCATGGCGGGTCTGGGCGGACCAGACATGATGTTCCCGATGGCCACTCCCGTCGGCGGCAATCGCATGGCCCCCGGTTCCGGAAGCACCTTCAACGGAGGTCAGTTTCCGGCCCCGCAGCGGATGCTCCCCACAGAGGCCGCGCCCCATGACCTCCAACAACTGATGCAGTCTCCCTCGGGAAATATGACTGTCCAGCCCAATGATATGGGCATGCTGAACTCTCCCACCGGTCGCAGTTTTAGCAACCCCAACTTCGATCAGCGGCTCTCCCCGCAGATTCCGATCGAGAGTCCGCTGGGTAGCCAGGGAATGGGTTACCAAGATCAGGTCAACACCGCCCAGCAGCCACAGTCGCCCAACGATTACCAGTCAGGGCAGGACCGTTCACAGTGGTCGGGAAACCCCAACGATTCACTCGACAGACAGAACGAGTATCCCCCAAGCTACGATTCTCGCCATCGCGTCAACGCAGAACTGAACCAGTACGGTCAATCGTTCCAGCACAATCCCGCCCAGTACAACTCGAACAGCTGGAATCACACTCCGACGCCGGCGAGTGGACTGCCCAACCAGCCCCAAGTCGAGAACCCGAACCAGTTGATGACTCCGAGCTGGAACCAGCAGCAGTACACTCCGAGTCTGACGCCACCTCCTTATCGGGGAAGCCAGACACAATTCCGGGGTGATGAACG
>JANPCU010000002.1:0-35113 GCA_031431195.1 Planctomycetota bacterium
ACGACGGCCTTCACGTTCTCGTCGGCTGCGGCCTTATCGAGGCGGGCAATCATCGAGTGGAGCGACTCCAGCCCCACCGCTCCAAACAACGGGTCGTCCGGAATCGGTGTTTCCAGCAACGTCCCCTTGATGCCGAACACCGCTGCGATCGGCGGCTTGGACGCGGGCTTCTTGTCGTCGGCAGCTCTGAGATCGGAGACGGCGAACGGTCCGATGGCCACGAGAGCCAGTGCCATCAGGCGGAGAGTCAGTCGGTTCATGAGTGAGCCTTCCCAGGGAGGAAGAGAGGAGAAGAAGTTGTGAGCGGTGGTGAGCGTGAACGTTTGTTGCCGAGACTATAGTGAATCGGAGGGGAATTGCCGCGAACTATTGCTTCACTCAGGGAGAATTGTCGCGGGCACAATCACTGGCTGCCTTTGCTTTTCCACGTAGAAAGCTGAGGAGATCAAGAATCCCAACACTGCGACCAGTGCGGTCGTACACCCTCCAATGCTTACGGGATTCTGAGTGATTGTTCCTAGCCGCCACTCGCGAAGTCGACCGTGGTCATCAATGAAGGCTAAGCAGTTCGATAAACTCTGACCCGGGAAGTGATCCAGTGCCGTTTCCCGGGTCATTGCTCCCAACCACTCGATCCAGCAACAGAAGAGTGGATACATCGCAATCCCGCAGAGGAGCTGTGCAACGGAGATCCAGAATGTTTTCCTTTGACTGAGCATTAGAGTTTCCACTCCACGTCAACCGCTGAGTGTACGCTGGTGCCAAAAGACTTCGGAAGTCTTCTGAGACCTCTGAAGGAGTGCGGTCGCGATTGTACGGAGTTTTTCGCCCTTCGGCCCCAACGGGGCCTGACTCGAAAGCCCAGAGCGCAGTCCTGAGAAATCCGATGCCAACGTTCCTCAAGGCCCCACGGGCCGTCACTCGACTCCGCAACCGGGTGACGGCCCGTGGGGCCTTGATCGGTTGAGAGTGCCATGTGTTCCTAGGGCTGCGCCCTAGGCTGTCGAGTCCAGCCCCTTCGGGGCGAGAATCTCGAGGGATGATGCGTAGAGTGGCGACCACTCCTTCGGAAGTCGTCCGCCCTCGTTCTGGCGAACGTAGCCCCCCGCCTCACTGAGCCTGGAAGTAGACCTCTTCATACGGCTGGATCACCACGAACCCGTCCCCCTCGAACAGCATCTGGATCGACTCGCCGCTACCGCGACCGAAGAAGGTCTTGAGCGAGATGTCGGTCTTGAAGCCGGGGGAGAGGCTGCCGGACCAGGCAACGGTCGCGTTGGGGTCGGTGCAGACCGGTTTGCCGGGGCGGACGCGCAGGGTCAGCGGGTCGTAGTGCGTGGTGATGGCAATCATGCCCGTGCCGGAGAGCTTCATATTGAACAGACCGCCCGCCATCATGCCGGTGATTTTGCGCATCATCTTGATGTCATGTTCAATGCCGTCCTCGAAGGCCAGCACATCGTTGGCGTTCACGTACAGGGAGTCGTCATCGAGTTCCAGGATCGTGACCTTCTTCCCCGCATCGGCGAGGTACACCTTGCCGGTGCCCTCGGCCTTGGTCAACGGAGTCCCTTCCCCGGTCACGAATTTCTTCAGAAACTTGCCCACTCCGTGTTCCAGAATCCCCTCGCGCGTGAACTTCACATCGCCGACATACGCGACCATCGAACCCTTCTTGGTCCACGCCTTCCCGTCGAGATTGATCTCCAGCATCCGCTCGCTTTCCAACTCAAACAGCCCCTGCCCATGATCGCGTTCTGAGCTGCGACGCACGAACTCGTCGAGCGAGTAGCGACCATCCTCGGGACCGTCCTCGGAATGCGAAGGCAGCGGTGCCCCCATCGGGCGGGCGGGTTTTGAGGCAGCCGCCCCGGCTGCAGGCACTGCCACCGTAGCGGCACATGTGGGGCATTTGACCTTTTGCCCGGCGTACTGGTCGGGGATGTTGAGAGACTTGCCACAGGAACAGGTTACGGGAATCGGCATCGCAGGCTCCTTGGGGGGAATGTGAGAGGTGAGTGAAATTGTCAGAGTATTAGCGCCGCTGTCTCCCACCTGATGTCATGTCGAAGCCACGAGTCTGTGAGAGTGAGTGGACAGCGGACGAGTCCCCTCGTTCACTTCCAGTACTTCTGCGTGACGTAAAAGATCGTCGCCGGGGCCGTGAGAATCGCCACCCACGGCAGTTTGAACACGATCCCCGGGAGCGTCGTGATGGCTCCCGGCCATACGCCATACAGCAGCAGCGGGATGCACGGCACCAAAATACTCCAGCTCATCGCGATCAGGCCCATCTGCTTTCGCTGGGCTTTCTCTGTGTCGCTCAGTTCGCTGAACCGAGGGGCGGGACCGGACTTGGGCTTGGCCTTCACGGTCTTGCCCAGGTCACCCGATATCGCGACCTTGGCTGGCTTCCCAGACTTCGTGGCTGGCGGAGGAGCGGCCGCCGCTGCGTTCGCGTAGGGTTGGGCGTCGTCGCGCATGCCGGGGGCGTAGTATTTGGCGATGGCCTGGCTGATGGCCCGGGGCGTGGCGAGGACGGCTCGCATGGGGACGCCGTACCGCAATCGCATCTCGTCTTCGACCTCATGATCGGGCATATCGATGCACGCCACGAGGAGTCGATCATCATCGACGAACAGCGGGATGATGGACTGCTTTTTGACGAGTGATCGCGGCGTCGCATCGAGCACATCGTCCTCGGGAATCATGTCATCGAGGTCGACGTACGACATTCCATGATGCAGGGCGAGCGCTTGAGCGGCCACATCCGGCTCGACAAACTTCATCTGCACCACGCCGTCCCGCTCGGAGAGGCCCCGCTTCTGGCAGAACTCTTCGGCTTCTCGGCTTTGCTCGCGGGTGAGTTTTCCCTGCTTCACCAAAATGTCCAGGAACGGCTGGCGGCCAAAGTCGTCCTTGACGGTCGCAAACACGCGTCCGAGGCTCTCGTCGTAGTCACGCTTGCGCTCGGGATCGGTCAGGCAGAGCATGGCCTTGGCGATCTCGTTCAGCAGCTCTTGCGACTGGACCGAATACTGCCCCGTAGCGTATTTGCGCACATGCCCATTGAGCTTCTTGTAGTTCGCCCGCACCTTGGCGGTGTCGTCATCGAACTGCTTGAGACGCAGCAACTCGTAGTGATCGGGCGGACGCGGTCCCTCCGGGATCCCCAGCCATTCCTTGTAGAAGTCCATTGCGGTTTCCATCCGATTCGTGACGTGGGATAGGCTTCCAGCCTGTCATCTGGCGTGTTGAATGACAGGCTGGAAGCCTATCCCACGCAGAACCGGCCTACTCGACGCTGTAGTCGTGGGCCAACGTCTCAAAGGCATCGACGTTGTCGTTCGTCAATCCGGAGTCGCGGACGATCTCGGTCTTGGCCTCGCGATTGCTGGTCAGCTCCCGTGCCGTGGCCCCGATGCGACCGTTCTTGTCGTACTCGTAGGTGATCTCGACTGGGGAACCGGCGGGCAGATTCGGCGGCAGATTCACCACGCGGAAGTCCCCAATGATCGTGCAGGCATCCGGGTCGAGCGCGTCCCCTTCCAGCACGCACACATGAATCCGCTGCTGGTTCGGCGAGTTCGTCGCGAACCGCTGCGAGACCTTGTTCGGCACAGCTGTGTTCTTGGGGATCATGATGTGGTTGATCTTCCGCTGCCGGTTGTTCGGATCGGTGATCTTGACACCCAGCGAGTGGGAATTCACATCGACAGCATTCACCGAGCGCAGGCGATCGCGGACGGCCTTGCCGAGTCGCGAGGCGTCGCCCGTCGCGCGGGCTTCGAGCAGGGCGGCGTGGATGCACGCGCCCTGGGCGACGGCTTCTTCCGGCTTCACCACATCGCGTGACGGGATCAGGCCGGTCGTTTCCTTGAGCATGTTCTCCACGGCGGGCATGTAGGTCGATCCACCCACCAGGACGCAATCATCCAGTTCGCCCAGCCCGACGCTGGCCTGCTGCATGACCAGTTCCGTCGTGTCACGCGTCCGCTGCATCAAGTCAGCTGTCATGCGTTCGAAGTCGACGCGACTGATGGCGACGGACAGACTCTTGCCCTTGTGGTAGACGGTTATCTGCGTCTGCGGCTTCTGGCTCAGGTCGCGTTTGGCTTGCTCGCATTCCTGGGTCAGCATCATCAGGGTTTCGGGATCGGAGCGGGGGTCGTCGCTGTGCTTCTTGTGGAACTGTTCGGCGACATGGTCCACGATGCGGCGGGTCCAGTCGATTCCGCCCAGCATCACGTCCCCGTCGGTCGCCAGTACGCGGAAGTTCGTGGGGGTGTACCGCACCACGGTCACGTCAAACGTCCCACCACCCAGGTCGTACACCATGATCGTGCGTTCTTTGGTCATCCGATCCGGACGCCCGAGTTCCCCCTTCTGCCAAGCATAGGCCAAGGTCGCAGCTGTCGGTTCGTTAATGATGTCGATGACGTTCAGGCCCGCAATCTTGCCCGCGTCCTGCGTCGCCTTGCGCCGTACGTCGTTGAAGTAGTACGGCACGGTCAACACGGCGTTGACGACGGGGCCGATTTGAGCCTCGGCATCCTGCTTCAGCTTCTTGAGGATCAGGGCCGAGATGAACTCGGGGGTCAGCTTCTTCCCCTGATACACGACGAAGAAGTCTTTGTTCCCCATCTGGCGTTTGATCGCCTCGACGATGTTTTTCGGATCTTCGATCGACATCCGCTCCAGGGAGGGACCGACGATGACCTTGCCGTCATCGCCCAGCAGTACGACCGAGGGCGTGATTGGGCGACCATCCGCGTTGTTGATGGAGACCGCTTCCCCACTCGGGTCCATCTGGGCCAAGGCCGAAAAAGTCGTGCCCAAGTCGATACCGACAGTGTTCCCCGGAAGGATATTCATGTGCGTGACCTTGATCTGGTTCGTATGCGAAGCGCGATGACTCGTCGACTGACTGTGACGGAAGAGTAACCGGGGAGAATCTGAATAGCTCCCCCACCGCCACCCGTCGACGCATTGTGGGTAAGCGAAATAGCGGAATCAAGCGGGCGGAGAGGAAAGTCTGCGGGACGGGCGGGCATTTCAGTCGTGAACATCCTGTCACCGAGTCACTGCTCGGAGGATGATGTCGGCGGACGAACTGACCCGGCGAGCCATTTCATGCATTAGGCTCACAAAAAGGCACCTGCGAATCCCTGGGCCAGGGACTGCAGCCGCAGTCACGGGATTGATGCATGCCTCCTCGCCTTCGCGTACGGCTCTCTCCCCCTAATGCCATCAGATATTTGCCAGCGGTCTCGATGGGCTGAGATGCCTCTGGAGAACAGTTGTGAATTGCAGCGGACTGATCCCAGGCATTTACGGCATTGGAACGTCGCTCACGGCCTTCGGCGGAGCGACGATGAATTCAAACCGCTCTGCCTTGGATCGAGTCAGTTCGACCTCGATCTCTTCTCCGACTTTATGTCCAACCAGTCCCAGGACCGAACGCGACTCAAATCCTGTCGACTTCCAACCGGATGGCAGGAGCGTATAATCCTCCCGATGCGTACGGGCGGTAATGGACATATTGTATTGACGACTGAAATAGTCACACAAAATGGCCGGACCGGAAACCTGGCCATTGTTTTTTTTGCGGTTGCGACTTTCCAGCGTCCATTGAGGAGTTCGTACGTACCCGCCCCGGCAATTGCACGGATGTGCAGGTTGAACTCTCCATCCTGAACACGCCGGTCCCATGGCACCACTGTATTTTTGGGTGGCATCTGAATTTTTCCGACCGGGATTCGCTGATTGAGAGGCGACGGAGCTGCGACAGGGATATGAAGATCGACCACGACCTTCCAGGCAGCCTCAGTGGGCAAAAGCCAGGGACCGCGATTGCCTGTAGCGTCTTCGAGCGTCGTCGTCACCTCGCAGGGATTCAGGCGAGGATCGGAACAGGAGCAGCTTGTCGTTGGGTAAAAACTGCCGCCTTGCATCTGGACAATATCGATCAGTTCCACTGTAAACGGGCCACGCGTGATCTTGGCGGGCATTGGCCCAGGAGTCCATTTCGGAAACTGCTCTCGATAGAACGGATTGTCGATGGTGATCTCAATGGGATTGCCCTTGAGATCGATCACTCGAATCAGGAGTTGGCGATTTCGACGCGGTACGGAATCGGCTCGATAGATCAAAGTCTGCCATTGGTGATGGCAGGTCACGCCTTTGTGAATGTGCTCTCCATCATCGAATTCGATTTCACGGATCAACGCAGAGGCCACAGGCGGCAGAGTATTCGGGGGCATGATGACCCGAAAAACGAACCAGACGCCTTTGTTCTCAGGGGTCGTCTCCACGGAATCAAAGTCGATCGGAAATCGTGCAGGAATCACCCGATTCACCCACGAGACATTTTTGCGAACCCACCTCGGAACGGCATCGACCTCGTGATAGCGCAGTCGCCCTTCGTGGACTTTGACCAGCTGGATCTGGAATCCACCCACATGGAACTCTGCCAGTACGGGACTGCGAATGTAGAAATACCAGACCAGTCCCATCACGACGGCCGGTGCCACGATCCCCAGCAGGATCAGACGACGCTTGGGCCGTAGTCGCGGCTGAGGTTGAGGCTCCAAAACCGACATGTCAAGGCCCTCGCGTTGTTCGGTAATCGATCCTACTCTTCTGGCGAAGACGACATTCTAGTCGGCAGGCTCAATGGGACTAAGGGGGAACTTAACTCTCTCGTGCCGACCTCGCCGCGCGCCAGCATCGACGGGGCTGACCTCAGCGAATGATCCCGCCCGTTGTAAACATCGAAGTCGTTGAAGAACAGCTTCTTGGCGATCCAATACGCCCAGCTCTTTTCGGGGACTGCTCCTGCCGGGTTGTACTGCGAAGGACGGACCTTCATGGCGTTGAGTTCGGCCATCGCGGTGGCTCGCACGGTGCCGTCCTTAGCCGAATGTTTGGTCACGAGAGCGGCCAGCAGATCGGGCCGCTCCAGCACGATGCACCCGCGTGTGGTGTCGCGGGCGAGTTCGCGGAAGTCTTTCAGGAACGGCGACTCGAACTTCTCAACCAGAGTCTTCGACTCGTCGTGAATCGAGTCAGTGACGAACTGCACGATGGGGCAGGGCTCGATCCCGCCCCAGGGGTTGATGTGGTGCGTGATCCCGGTGGCGGCTGGGCAGAGGGCCTGGCCCGCGTGGTCGTAGTAGGCGTCGACGAAGACGATCGGCTTCTTCGCCCGCATCTCGACGACGAACTTACGAATCCGCAGCATCTCCTCGGGGGACAGGCACAGCTGCTCATTGGCCTCGGGGCCCATGGGGCGATAGACGTGGAACCAGGTGTAGAAGACGCCCATCTCGATCAGGCGGTCGACCCATTTTTCGGTCACGAGGTCATCGAGGTTGGTCTTGCAGACGCTCGTGCAGACCCCGGTGAAGACCTTGTTCTTGAGGCAGTTCTCGACTCCCTGCATCGTCTTCGAGAGTACGCCCGCTCGCCCGCGTCGTTCGTCACTGACGATCTCGGAGCCTTCGACGCTGATCAGCGGTGTCACGTTACCGAGTTGCCGAATCCGCTTCGCGACCTCATCGGTGATGAAGTGCCCGTTGGTGAAGATCTGGAAGTAGCACTCCGGATGCTCAGCCAGAATGTCGAGCAGATTGGGGTGCATGAACGGCTCGCCGCCCACGATGCCAAAGAAGACGTTGCCCGCTGCCTTGGCCTCGTTGATGAGCTTCCGCATCGCAGCTGCGTCGATGATCTGCTGCTTGGCGGCGACATCGACCCAGCACCCCTGGCAGCGGAGATTGCACGAGTTGATCACCGAGATATACAGAAACGGTGGGAACACCTGCCCCTTCTTCAGCCGGTTCTTGTACCGCTGCACCGACAGCCCCCCCTTGACGCCCATGTTCCAGGCCAGCTTCCACAGCAGCCGCTTGTCGGTCTCGAAGAGAATCCGCTTGGCCATTCGAAGGTACATCGCCGGGGTCTCGCTGGTGGGGGGGGGTGGGCTACTCTTTATTCTAGCAATTGCCGGAACTGACGACGAACCTTCGCGGAGTGGCTCGCCCCGCCACCCAGCGGAGCAGCGTCAGCCTCCCCGGCGAGCCGGAAGCGTCAGCGCCCGGAGTCAGCTAGATTGGCAGTTTTGATACGACTCTGGCGGCGACATACGGAAGAGGGCCTGGCGCTCAGCGTCTCCTCTGAGCGAACTTCTTGGACCGCTGGCACACGGGTCGCCCAAGCGTCAACCGGTTATCCGCGATGGGGCATTTCGACCAAGCTCGACAGTCAATGTGCAGGAAGCCTGTTGCGTTTTAGGGAGAGACTCTGTGTAGTATGGTTTACGATTTCCAATTCTAACGGGTGCGGTGACATGGGTGCGTTGACTGAGATCAAGAGTGTAAATGAGTTTCTTGCGGACCTGAACGAAGCAGTGAAAGATACTCCGTGGCAGGAGGCGATCGCGAACTCACTACCTTGGATTGGACATATCGGCGAGGCGCTGGCCGATGCGATGGGGCCAATCAAGTTTCTGACGAAGCTGTGGGAGAAATACTCCGCGATCACGGATGTCAACGAGCAAGGTCGTCTGATCGGGCGTATGGCGTTTCAGCGATCAGTCCAACAAGCGTTCAATGCGGTCGTGGTTCACATCATTCCTTTTGGAACATTCGCAAACGCTGCAATCGATCGCGACAGCACCTTGGACGAATCGATCACGTTTGTTGACGGATTCTCGCTGGATAGGGCAAACACACACAAATTCTTCATGTCGTCGATGGAGTCCCTGCGAAAGTTTCTGGAGGCGGTCAATCTGGACATGTCGATTCGGACGCGGGTTGAGAGCGAGGTCTCGCGGAGATTTTCTCGAAACTTTGCGTTCATCCTTGGACATCGGGATACGTCCGAGAAGTTCCGAGAGTTCCAGAATCTGCTACGGAACGATTCCCCCGGAAAGATATTCGGACTGCTGGATCAGCATGCGTCATATCAGCGATGGCTGTTCGAGGAACAGCGAGTGCTGAACCATGAACCGTTTGCGTTGCAGCACTCTTACATCGAAACCGATTGCGGTGAGCTGACCTGGAAAGACTACCAAACGTTGGTGGCCAATCGGAACAATGAACCCTCTGCTGATCCATTCTCAGAAGAAAGCGGCCCACGAAAGCCGCTGCTTTCGCGAGTGATGGAACTGATCGTAGACCCGAAGTTCAAGGAATGCATCGTCGTCCAGGGGCATGCCGGGGCAGGGAAGTCGTCGCTAACCAAGCGGCTGTGCTGTGAGCTGCTTGATCAGGGGTTTCGACCAATCCGGATCGAACTGAAGGATTTGAATGTTACGGACATCGGAATCAATCTGAGCGAGGCCCTGCCACGGGCGGTCCGATTGGCGGATGAGGATTACGACAGTGATGTCATCGAACGGTATCTGCCCTCCAATGCCAAGCTGGAGGATGCGATCAAGGGGGATGTCCGACAGATCGATGGTCAGAAGGTCAGCAACTACGTCCTGATCCTGGATGCCTGGGACGAAGTGAGTATCGGAGCTTCGGAAGGCTACCAGCAAGCGATTGAGAAGATGCTGCATCGGGTGCGGGATGAGTACTTGAGCGAGCGGTGGGGGTGTCGGGTACGTGTGATCTTGACCGGGCGTCCGACGGATGCTGTCACGCAGAGCGGATTCCTCAAGGAAGATTCGGTGATCCTGACGATGCGTTCGTTCACGCTGGACCAATTGAAAGCCTTCGTCGCTCGGATGGCCCAGGCTCTGAAAGTTCGTCCGGTCCGTCTGGATGCGGACTGGGAGCGAGAAGGGAAGTGGTTGCCTTGGGAACTGACGGATCAGACGAAGCTAGACAAGGTGTCAGAACGGTACGAAACGGCGATTCAGAAGAAGCGGGAGGACCATGCGCTAGAGATTCTGGGGCTGCCATTGCTGTGCCAATTGTCTCTGCGATTGATCGCTGAGTGGGATGAGAATGTGCAGAGCATTCTCAACAATACGACGGTTTTGTTTCGCTGTCTGGTCGACATGCTCAGTGTGGGGGCAAAACCGAAAGGGGAGGGACTCGACGAAGGCACCGCGCACCTGCGGGGGAGGGAATTGCGACAGTTACTGAGGCTAACGGCCGAAGCGATGAGCGTGCGAGGCGTTGAGAGTATCAACCGGGCGGAGCTTGAGTCTCGACTGGAAGGCCGATGGGATGATCTCGATGAGCGAGTGAAACGACTCACCAGAGAGCATGTCCTGAGCCGTTTGTTGGTCAGTTTTTTCTTCAAAGGGGGGCACAGGGATCTGGGATGTGAATTCAGCCATAAATCGTTTCGGGAATATCTGTTCGCTGAGCAGATCATCGAGGAATTACGCTCGTTCGGTACAGGCGGTGGAGAGTTCGCGGAGCGTCTCCAGAGTGAATACTGGCGGGATTTCGACGAGCGTGATCCCCGATTCGTGTTTTCGCGTCGGCTGGCGCATCTATTGGGGCCGAACTGGTTGTCACGTGAAGTGGGCGTGCATCTGTCCCGACTGGTCGAGTGGGAAATTCACCGGTCGCATGGGCGAGATCGGTATCCAGTGCCAAAGGCTTTGCAACAGAGCCAGTCCGAACCGCTTACCGCCGAGCAGTGGAATCGCGTGCGAGATGGGCTTGCGGATCTGTGGGACTGGTGGGGGGAAGGGGTGCATATGCGCCCGCAGCCATCGAAGGCGAAAAATGGTGGAATGGAATGGAAATCGCTGGCTTTTGACGTAGCGTGTCATTGTCGGGATATCTCCAGCGAGAAGGTGAGTACGATCGTTCCAGTACGAATGACCACGATCGACGGGCATCTGGGTGATGGATTGTTTCAACTGTGCGCGGATGTTCACCGTGAACTACTTGTGGCAAAGCACTCACAGAGTGCCTCGGATGAATTGCCTGAATTGCCGCAAATCGATTGGGGTGTTGGAGCGTTACCATCACGAAGACGCTACCAGTCGGTGGTGCAGATCATCGACAGTGTCAGCGACGTTGTGTTCAGGCCAACCGGAAAAGACGAATCTTACTTCTACCTCTATTGCATGCGAATTGAAGCTACTGGTTATCGTTGGGTTCGTCGGGACAACTTCCCGATGCCCATTCGATTGGCAGGGGTCGATCTCAGTTCGACAGGTCTCGTGATGCTTCAATTGCATTCTGTCGATATGCGCTGTGCGAATCTCTCCAACAGTAAAATCATGCGTTGCTGGTTCCCTGGGGCAGACCTACGAGGAGCGAATCTCCGAGGAGCTATTATCCAGGGGACGGAATTCTATGGAGTGGACTTCCGAGAAGCGATTCTCAGCGAAGTCCAAGCAATGAGGGTGGATTTCGGTAAGGCGAAGCTTCAGGATGTTGATCTGAGCGAATCCACCTTTTCCAACACGAATTTCCGTGAGGCCACATTGACAGGTGCCCGGTTTCAGCGAGCCAAGGGTGTCATAGTCGACTTTCGCTTTGCCAAGCTCGAAGGGGCCGATTTCGAGGACACTGAGTTTGACATGGTGAAAGTGTCAGAGTCAGCGCTGCACACGGCGAGTTGTCCTCAAATAATTCGCTGGAAAGGTCTTGATGTTCATCCGGGATAAAGAGTTGAATTGTGTAGCTCAGGCGCTGCCTTGGGCTTTCGGAGCATTGCAACAAGAGACAACCAAGGCCACGTTAAACCCCGGCTGGCGGCTTTGAGCCGACCGGGGCGGAAAGAGCCGGAAGATGTTGTGGCATCGAGTGTGGCCTCCGAGTGAACCGTGTGTACCGCCGAGCACCCAGGTCGCTGAAGCGGCGACTTGGGATGGCCAGCATCCGAGGGACTCGGCAGGCTGACGCCGTGCCGCTCGCTCAGAACATCGACCGTTCCACGAACCCCGTATCCCCTTCGCCGTTGATGAAAGTCGGGTGGTCGATGATGCGGCGGGCGAGAGGGATGGTGGTTTTGATGCCCTCGACTTTGAATTCGTCCAAGGCGCGGCGGAGGGTTTTGAGTGTCTCCTCGCGGTTGGGGCGGTGGATGATGAGCTTGCCGATCATCGAATCGTAGTAGGGCGAAATCTTGTAGCCTTCATAGGCATGCGAGTCGAATCGCACGCCCATCCCGCCAGGCGGACGGAACTTGGTGATCGTCCCTGGACAGCCGCGGAACCCGTTTTCGGTGTCCTCGGCGTTGATGCGGACTTCCATCGCGTGGCCGTTGCAGGGGATGTCCTTCTGCGTGAACGCCAGCTTCTCGCCGGACGCGACGAGGATTTGCTGCTTAATCAGGTCGATCCCGGTGACTTGCTCGGTGACGGGATGCTCGACCTGGATGCGAGCGTTGACTTCGATGAAGTAGAACTTGTTGTCCTGGTCGACGATGAACTCGCACGTTCCGGCGTTGTAGTAACCGGCTGTCTTGGCGAGTCGCACTGCGGCTGAGCAGAGTTCCTCGCGCACCTTCTTTGGCAGATTCGGAGCGGGGCTTTCTTCGATCAGCTTCTGGTGCTTGCGCTGCATTGTACAGTCGCGTTCCCAGAGGTGGACCACGTTGCCGTGCATGTCGCCAAGCAGCTGAACTTCAACGTGGCGGGGCTTCTGGATGAACTTCTCGATGTAGACGCCGCCGTTCTTGAACGCCTTTTCGGCTTCGTTCGAGGCGGCCTTCAGTTCGACGCGCAGCTGGGCTTCGTTGTGTGCAGCGCGGATGCCTTTGCCTCCTCCGCCGGCAGTGGCCTTGATGAGGACGGGATAGCCAATTTCGGCAGCGACTTTGGCGGCTTCGTCTTCGTTGGCAACGAGTCCTTCGCTGCCGGGCACCGTGGGCACCTTGGCTTCGCGAGCGATGCGGCGAGCGGCGACCTTGTCCCCGAGGGCGGCCATGGCCTGGTGCGGGGGACCGATGAACTCAATCTTTGAGGCCCGGCACATTTCGGCGAAGTCGTGATTCTCGGACAGGAACCCGTACCCCGGATGGATCGCATCGGCGTTCCCGACCTCGGCGGCACTGATGATCCGCTCGATCTTCAGATAGCTGTCGGTGGCTGAGGCGGGTCCGATGCAGAATTTCTCGTCCGCCAGATCGAGGTACGCCGCCCCTCGGTCGGCCTCGCTGAACACCGCCACGGTGCCGATGCCCATCTCACGGCAGGCCCGAATGACCCGCAGGGCGATTTCACCACGATTGGCGATCAGAATGCGCTGAAACATGAGAGCGTTTTGTCACTAGAGAAGAAAGCCCAGTGGTTGCAACCACTGGGCTTGGACTGGAGCGAATTGCACTACGGCTGAACCAGAAACAGCAATTGGCCATACTCGACTGCATCGCCATCCTTGACGAGGATCTTAGCGATTGTGCCGGAGCATTCGGTTTTCACCGGATTGAAGAATTTCATAGCCTCAATCAGGCAGACCACCGTATCGTTCTTCACGCGGTCCCCGACCTTCACAAAAGCGGGCTCACCCGGCTGAGGCGAGGAGTAATAACTGCCGACCATCGGGCTCTTGACCGGCAACAGGCCCTCATCGCCCGACTTGGCAGGTGCTGTTGCAGCGGGGGCCGCGACAGATGGGGCAGGAGCGTGAGCCATCGGCGGCGGAGCAAAATGCCCGCCCATTGGCATGGCCTGTACGACCTCTTGGGGGCCGCGTTTCAGCTTCCATTGCTGGTCGCCCCGACGCAACTGCACCTCGCGCAGGTCGTGCTTTTCCATCATTTCGACGAGCTGTTGCAGCTTGTCGAGATCAAACGAATCTTCTCCGGCGGAACGTGCGTCCGTCATGGATGATCATCCTTAGGGCCGGGTGAGTCTGTGGCCGAGTTTGGCGGTGCTTGTGTGCAATGGGTCGGACTGACAGGATCAACAAGAGTTGGCTTCGCATCGAAACTCCACCCCTCAATCGGTGACTGGTGCTGCGACACGAGACCTGATCGCGCACCATCCCCATCGGTTGACTGTGTCAGTTTAGCGAACTCCGGGGGGAGTTCGCGAGCGAAGGCCGAGACGCATTTCGACAAAAAGTGCCCTTTTGTTCAGGTCGGCCTCTCTGCCCGCTTTAATCCTCAATGATATCAATGTCATCCAACTCTAAAACTTTGTCTGGACGCGGACGCATCGACGGGGCGGGCTTGAGCTTCCGCTGAGTTTCCTCGACAGCAAAGTCCACCAGTTCATCCGGGATCGCTACTGGCAAATCCTGGCTCAGGAACTTCGGATCGACGCGCCGGACGGGCCTGCCTTCGGGAGCTTTAGCAGAGGCTGTAGGAACTTTCTTCGCGTGCAGTTGCGGTGCGGGCTTCTTCACCGGAACTCGTATTTCCAGGCGGTATCCCACGTCACCAATGTGGATGAGATCCCCAGCTGCGATTCGGCACTCCTTGGAAACGGGTTTCTCGTTCACGCGAACACCGTTCATACTGCCGAGGTCACGCAGGACGAAGTGGTCATCGATTTGAGCAATACAACAGTGCTTTCGCGATACTTTACGGCTGTTGAGTAAGACGATATCGCATTCGGGTTGACGTCCAAAGAACAGGATGGGCTTATCAATGGCAATCGCCAGCCCGCCAGCGAGCGGGACGAGGTGCATGAGCATGGACGAGCCTTTCATTCACGGATGCTGCATCGAAGGGCAGAGTGGTTAGAAGGCCAAGGAATGGCTTGATGGTATCACCCTGAGCGGTCGGTGAACATGCCTGACTTTCGGTTTGATCCGCGTGGCGAGTGACCTTGCCGCTCGGTCATGTGTCGATGCTCGAGACGGGTTGTCCGAGTCAGTCCGTGCCCCGCAATCACTCCGGTGAGGAAAACCAATAGACCCGCACGCCAGACCGGTTATGATCAATCCGACGCTGAATCATCTCACCCCGGTTGAACACCTCCATGCCCCGCTTCCGCATCGCTGTCGCCACAGCTCCATTCCGCCTGCCCCTCAAAGAGGCCATCAGCACGGCGGCTCAAATCGGGGCGGAAGGAATTCAGTTCGACCTCGCCCGCGAGGTGACGCCCGCCGAGTTCGGCACGACAGCCTTGAAGCAACTCGTCCATTATGTCGAGGAACGGAACCTCAAGGTGGCGACCGCGACGTATTCCCTCGTCCGCCCTCTGTACGACTTCGACGACATCGATACGAGAGTCCACGCCCTGACCGAGGCGATGGAACTCGCCGCCCGCCTGAAGCTGCGCCAGTTGACGATTCGTGTCGGTCGCATTCCGGACGAAGCGACCTCCGCCGAGCATGTCCGCATGGTCGAAGTGCTCCGCGATTTGGCTCGCCTGGGGAATCGCATCGGCGTGGTGCCGTGTGTGACACCGAGCGAGGATGCCTCGCAGACGCTGATTGAAGTCTGCCAATCCGTTACCGATGGACTGCTGGGCATCGACTTTGATCCGGCGGGCACGGTAATGACCCGCCGCGACCCAGTCCAGGCTCTGCGCGACCTGCACGAGCATGTCCAGCATATCCAGTTTCGCGATGGCCGCCGAGATGTCGACGGGGTGGGCGTTGAGGTGCCCCTCGGTCGCGGGCAAGTCAAATGGGACGAAACGCTGGCTCTGCTCGATGAGATGCGGTTCTCGCTCTGGGGCACCGTTCGTCGAACCACAGGCGACGACCGCGTTGGCGACTGCCTGAAGGCGATTCAATATGTGCGGCGCGTGGCGATGGGCCTGTAATTCACATTGTGAACGGACAACATTGCAGGACAACTTTCTCTCCCTTCGCGTCCTTCGCTCCCTTTGTGTTCTATTCTCCTCGCCGTTCCTCACAGTAATAGAGGTAGAAGAGTGGAACACAAAGCAAGCAAAGGACGCGAAGGAGAAGGGGAGTGACAACCCAAACAGCACTTCGGATGGTCGATTGACGGTTGTTCGCGGAGTTATGCCACGCCGAGTGACTGCGGCCTTCCCGGAGCAACTCGCCACCATGCTGACGGCGGAGGTGCCGGACCAAGTCCTGACGCTTCAGACCACCACGCCCGCAGGAACTTCCCGCACCTCACTGCTGGCACCGAGGTGCAGGTAGATCGGCTCCTCTATATCCATCTCGATATCCGTGGCAGAGGGGTCCGGAATGGGCAGTGGTTGCCCCCACTCCACAGCTGCATCGGCGCTGTCGACCAGCGCGAGTGCTAACGCATGCCGAGCCTCATCCAGGTCGGCTCCCCACGTGATCGCAGCCGGGAAGTCGAGCACCTGAGCGTGGACGCCCGTGGTGACATACTTGTAACCCGCCTTGTACCTCAGCATGGTAACTCCCCTTAGACCCCCGCAAACCCTCTCAATCAAGTGTATTCATACATCGGAAACCTGTCCAATCCCATGGTAACTGGGCCATCGGGGTCTGATGTGCTTTGCCACATCTTCCAGATTCGAATACTTGCCAATCAGAAAATCCACGCATACACACTGGCGTGTCTGCCTTCCAGTGCTTATGCTTTCGAGTCCTTTCCCGGAGCGTCCGAGAAAGAATGTCTCGACGAGACACCGTCGTCGCCGCCGAACCTGTTGCCAGGCAAGAAGTTACGAGATGCCAAACAACGTCAATGCCGAAAAGGCACTCCGTCAGAACATCAAGCGTCGCCTCCGCAATCGCGCGGCGACCTCGACTCTGCGCACCGCGATCAAGAAGGTCCGTGTCGCTCTGGCCGACCCGACTCCAGATGCTCAAGTCCTGGAAACTCACCTTAAAGCCGCTGTCAAACGGCTCGACCGCGCAGCTGCAAAGGGGCTGATCCACCGCAACGCTGCGGCTCGGACCAAGTCCCGCCTCGTGAAGCAGCAGAAGCAAAAGCTCGGCACCACGGCTCCCGCAGCCCAGTAAGTGTTCGATCGGCCATCGAGCGATTCCCACAGCCGTCCCCTCGGGGTCGGCTGTTTTCGTTGACACCGCGTGTCGCGCGAGGTTAGCGTCAGCGGAGAGGAGTATCTGCTGATGAATCTCATTCGTCTTTCACTGAGTCGACGCGGTGCCTTGGGCTTACTGGCGGGGTCACTCGCCAGTGCCGTGTGGGCGCAGGGGAGTTCGCCAACCCAGACCGCCAAGCACCTGGCCATCGGCAACTACGGGATGAAGTCCCTCACCGCCGAAGACGCGATCCGGGCGATTGCCGAAATCGGGTACGACGGTTTCGAGTTGTGCGCGATTCCGGAGTGGGACAGCACCCCGGCTAAGATGGGAGTGGATCGCCGCAAGACCGTTTGCTCTCTGCTCAAGAAGACCGGGCTGCGACTGGTGGCGGTGATGGAGAATCTGCCGCCGAGTGCCGACGAGAAACAGCACGAGTTCGGGAAGGAACGCCTCAAAGCAGCGATCACCCTCGGACGCGATCTCGTTCCCGAACAGAAGCCACTGGTGCAGACCGTCCTGGGTGGCGGCAAGTGGGACGAGGTCAAGACCATGAGCCGAGATCGTGTTGGCGACTGGGCCCAGCTGGCCGAGGAACTCGACGCGACCGTCTGCATCAAGCCGCACCGGTTCGGAGCCATGTCGACTCCGGAGCAAGCCGCTTGGTTGATTCAGCAACTGGGAGGCACGCCGTGCATCCGCATGGTGTATGACTATAGCCACTACGCTTTCCGTGACCTCACCGTGGCCGCGACGATCGAGCAAGCTCGCGGGCTGGTAGCCTATGTCGCCATGAAAGATGCGATTCAAACCGGGGAGAAGGTGACGTTCGCTCTCCCCGGCGAGACCGAAGTCTTCGACCAGGCGGCTATCGTCCGGGCACTGAAGTCCAACAGCTACGCGGGAGACTTCTGTTGCGAGGTCAGCTCCCAAGTCTCCATGCAGCCGGGCTACGACCCGCTCCAAGCAGCCAAGACCTGCTACCGAAACATGTCTCCCGTGTTTTCCGAGTAGCAGCGAAGTTGCCGTAGCAGAAGTCGAGAGACTTTTGCCTGCTGACATGATTGTCGTCGCGTAATCACAGAAGAATTTGGATACTCCGCGCCGAAGCCGACAGGGGGCAGGGCTTCCCAGGTGAGCCTTTCCCAGGAAAGTACCCGCTCTTTGTCCCGGCAGGGACACCCGACAGTAGCCCACCGTTTCAACGGTGGGAGAGCGTCCAGGACGAACCCACGAGTCCCGTCAGGGACGGCAGAATCTGGCGATCACCGTGGTGACGAGCGGTCGGGGTTTGACCACGCGACGAGCTTCTGTCGCCCCTGCCGGGGCTGCTGGCCACGAGGGACTGGTGAACCCACCGATGAAGCGGTGGGCTATTGCCGGGAGTCCCTGCCGGGACAAAGAAGAACTGGCAGCTAACGCGAATACCATTTCCGTGTGAATATTTGCGGAGTGTCACGCCTTGGAGACTCTGGCCTGTCGGCTTCAGTGAGAAGTGTCAAGAATTCTGACGAGTTCTGCTACGATTCTAGGGGCTCCCCGACCCCGGAATAACTCCCATGACTGCGATCGCCATTGACTCCCCGTTCGTATTACTCCACCCCGAGGACGATGTCGTCGTCGCTCGGCGGCCTGCTCCGGCGGGCACGGTGTGGGTCGGGCCGCTCGGGAACTCAGTCATCTGCCGTGAGCGGATTGACCTCGGCCACAAGCTGGCGATTCGGGCCGTCAACAGCGGTGGGGTGGTGCAGAAGTATGGCCAGCTCATCGGCTACGCGACGCAAGACATCGCTCCCGGGGACTGGGTGCATCAGCAGAATTTGGGTCTGGGCACGCTGTCGCATGACTATGAGTATTGCACGGCGGTCCCCGCTGCTCCCGTCGCTGCGGTGCAACGTACTTTCCAAGGCTATCGTCGGGCCGATGGTCGCGTGGGGACTCGCAACTACATCGCGATTGTCAGTACGGTGAACTGCTCGGCGACTTCGTCAAAGTTCATCGCTCAGAAGTTCGAGGAGAGCATCCTCGAACAATACCCGAACGTCGACGGAGTGATCGCACTGATTCACAAGGGCGGCTGCGCGATGGAGTACGGGGGCTTTGACCACCGCCAATTGGCCCGCACTCTGGCCGGGTTCGCCCAACACCCGAACATCGCCGCCTATCTCGTCGTCGGTCTGGGATGTGAAACTTCACAGGCTTCGTTCCTGACTGGGGAGCACAATCTGGTTCAGCTCGACAATCTCGGACCGCAGGCTCCCAAGCCGATCACGATGAACATCCAGGATCTGGGCGGCGTGGCCAAGACCGTCAAACGCGGGGTGGCCGTTCTTAAGGAACTCCTGCCCGAGGTCAACAAACTTCAGCGCGTCGAGATCCCGGCCAGCGAGTTGATGCTCGGCCTCAACTGCGGCGGCAGCGATGGCAACAGTGGCATCACCGCCAACCCCGCCCTCGGCTATGCCAGCGATCTCCTCATCGCTCAAGGCGGCACAGCTGTCCTCGCCGAGACACCAGAGATCTACGGAGCGGAGCAAGTGCTGATCCGCCGAGCGATCAACCGAGGCGTGGCTGATAAGTTAGTCGAGCGCATCCGTTGGTGGGAAGATTACGCCGCGAAGTTCGGCGCGAGCATCGACAACAACCCGTCGGTCGGCAACAAGAAGGGGGGCCTGACCACGATCTATGAAAAGTCGCTCGGGGCCGTTGCCAAGGGCGGGACCACAGCGCTCAATGCGGTCTACGAATACTCCGAAAAGATCACCGAGCGCGGCCTCGTCGTCATGGACACTCCCGGCTATGACCCCGCATCCGTGACGGGCATCGTGGCGGGCGGCTGCCAGGTTGTCGTCTTCACCACGGGGCGGGGGAGTTGCTTCGGGTGCAAGCCGTCACCGACGATCAAGGTGGCCACCAACACCCCGCTGTACGACCGCATGCGAGACGACATGGACATCGACGCGGGACCGATCCTCAATGGGAAGTCCATCGAGTCGGTCGGCACCGAGATCTTCGAGGAGATCCTCGCCGTGGCCAGCGGCAAACCGACCAAGAGCGAATCCCAAGGCATCGGCGACGAAGAGTTCTGCCCCTGGACCTCGGGGCCGGTGTTTTGAGTGAATCGTCGAGTCGAGAACGTCCACATCGAGCCGGAAGCGTCAGCGCCCGGAGTCCCCCGCACACCAAACCCCAGCGAGCCCCGGATGTCATTCCGCCGCGACAGCGCGACTCGACCAACCCATCTTATGGAATTCCAGCCAACTCGCGTCCCCCACGCCCTTCCCCAAAGCGGTCAGGGGCGTGCCACCCGATCCGCCCAGGCCAATCAGAGATCCAGTCCATGTCACAAACTGTATTTGAGAAATCCAACGAAATCGTTGTTGACATGTTGATGAGGAGGATTAGCATGGGATGCATGACGGTGGGATGCCTAGGAGATTTCCTACTTCCTACTTCCTACTTCCTACTTCCTACTTCCTACTTCCTACTTCCTACTTCCTACTTCCTACTGGAGCCGAGCGATGCGTAAGTTACTGGTGTGTGTTGGAATCATTGTGGTGATGGGATTCACGGGGGCCGCTTGGACCTCGGGAGGGCAGAGTCCACGGTCGCTCACCGTGAGTGAAATGAACGAACTCCGGGCTGGTTATAACCATTGGCGATGTTTAAACGTGGATGTCTGCGTCAACTGTGTCCCCGCCGGGCAATGCTTCACGGCTTCCACTCAAGCGGCTTGCGAGGCCATGGTGATCACCGCCTGTGCGGGTGGACCATCGCACAAAAACTGCTACCCGCAGTCAAACTTCAACTGCTCGATTCCATCCACGAGCATCGCCACGAAATGCATTACCAATTCTGGATGCCAGTGGATGCCGCCCATGCCTCCGATGATGATGGGGTCTTGCGGCCCGAAAGTCGGTTCTCTTTCCACACTATCGCATGAGGCATGTGACACGTCACCGAATCAATGAGAGCTGTTCGTGGAGTGTCCGTCCCACCGATTTCCTGGAGGCAGCTCATGGTCTGGCGTCTGTTATTGGTGTGTGCTTTCTCCTTCGAAGCCCCCCAACTGTGGGCGGCGACTCCGAGGGAGTTGTTGACGGCAGTTCGCGATGCCCAGCGGATGAATGCCACCCGTTATCCCACGGGATCACTCGACGCGGATGTCGTCGAAGTGAATCTCGTTGATCGGGTTCGCACAGAGGCCCACGTCCACCAGGAATGGTCCGGAACGGCCTCGTACTGGAAATACTCGATGAATTACACGCATACCGACAGTGATCGACCGAAATATCGAGAGGCCATTGACAATGAATTGATTCGGACCGACAAGCAACACATCTTGTTCAATCCCACCGATCGCACGTTTGTAGTGGCCCCACTAACTCGCCTCAGTCTGCCAGAGCGGATTCTGGAAATTCGACCCGCCAAGACATGGCATAGTTTTCTGCCGTTTCTCATTGAGGCCAACTGGGATGAGTCGCTCGACAAAACCATCACAGCGGGTTCAGCCACACCAGAGCATGTGAAGGAATTGAATGGAAAGATCACGATCCAGCCGAAACCGGACGAATTCCCGAAAGGTCTGACTCTCTTTGATTTGGCCCAGGGCGGCAATCTGATCCAGATGAAGGTCGAGCCATGGAACACTGGAACCAATCAATACGATGGCCGCCAGGTCGATTGCGAGTGGATCGATCAGGGTCAGGGGGTGTTCCGATTGAAGTCAGTCCGCGTCCGCCAGTTCAAGGAGTCACCCGAGACCTCGTTCTGGGACATCCACTGCAAAGTGACTGCGTTTCGCCCCCAAGATAAGATTTCCCCGAAACGATTCACCGCCGGGTCCATCGCGTTGCCGAAAGGAACACAGGTCGGCACCTACAGCGCGGCCGGAGCGCCCGCCGTGACATATGTCGGCGGTGTCCCCCCCAAAGACAGGATCAGCGATCAGACTCTGGAGCAGCTGTCCCAAGAATTGCAGCAGAAGGGGTTGTCCGCCCCGAAGAAACCGACTCCGTAGGTCTTGGGATCGACGACGCGCGGTTCGGAGTCAAACGTTTCGGCGAGCGGGGTGGCGTCAGCCCCCCGGTCCTGCGACGGGTTCCTGAAGTACCATCCGGCTCACGCCGGACGCTCGCCAAAATGACTTTTTCACTCCGCGTGAAATATCAGGATCTTCAACATGCTGGCGATGCCGATCCTGTGGGTCACCATGACAATGGCCGCGACGCCGGTCGTCGAACCCGAACGCGATGATTTGTGCGGCACGTACGTTCTGTATGTGGCTGCCCAGTCATTGGGCGCGGATGTCCGGACGCTGGCCCATTTCGAGTCGGTCCTCGGCCCACCGCCACGTGGCGGGCATTCGCTCGCCGAACTGGCGGAAGCTGCGGAGCGATTCCCGCTTCAGACGATGGGGGTGCAGACGACGCTGGCGAATTTGGAGAAGCGCACTCCGCCCTGGGCTTGTATCGCCCGCCTGCAGGTCGGGCATTACGTGCTGATTGGACAGATCGATGGCGAGTCGGTGCTGGTTGTCGATCCCCCAACGTCGACCCGCATACCACGATCGGTGTTTGAGAATCTCTGGGATGGAAACGCTCTCTTGATTTCGACAACTCCTCTGCTCAGCGAAGAAGCCGTGACCCAACTGCCGGTTGTCCGTCATGCCGATGGAGGAGGTGTCACGAACTGGTTCTGGAGGTCGCTGCTGATACTGGTGCTGAGCGGACTCGCGCTGTCGGCGATTTACGTTTGGAAGCCGTGGAAACCAGCTGCGGGGAGCGCCCAGGCATAGCCGTGGGATAGACTTCCAGCCTGTCAGCTTCCGTCAAAAGACAGGCTGGAAGCCTATCCCACGGCGACGAGCGACTGGCCGCTCACGTGACCCCACTTTTCAACGAGCATTGGGCACAGCCCCAGAGCAGTGAGAGGAGCATTTCATGAAACTTCGTTTACTCATCGGATTGTCGATGCTGGGACTGGCCGTCGGAGGCTGGGCCTTGCGACATACCTCACGAAATAATTCAAGTCCTGCTTCCAGTCTCGCTCCGGTCATCCACGTCAAGGATTCGATGGTGGACTTGGGGACGATCTCTCTGAAGGATGCCCCGTTTCGAGCCACCTACGAATTGTCCAACTGGGGGCATGAGTTGCTCCTGATTGAATCTTCCAAGTCGTCGTGCGGTTGTACCCAACCTCGATTCAGCAAGACTGAAATTGCTCCGGGGGAATCCGGAATCGTCGAGTTGGATATTTCCCCGAACGCTTCCGGGCTACAGGAAGTCAGTGTGACTCTGACGACCAACGATCCCTTGCACTCCCAGTTCACTCTTTATGCCAAATGGACCGGCGTGGAAACGATGGAATTCACGCCGCTGGTCGTCGACTTCGGTGAGATTCCGTCTGACAGTCCCCAGAAAACAAACATCCACTTTCACAAGTTGCTCGACACTGTGGAGGTGACTCAAGTCACCGCTGATCCTCCGGAGCTGTCGGCGGTGATCGATGGGGATCACATCGTCGTGACGTGTCGTCCCACCTCAGCACCGGGGAGGCATCAGGGAGTTGTGCGGATTGAATTGAAGCCCGCGGGCCAACGGCCGGTTCAGATCCCGGTTCACTGGTTGGTGAAAGCTCCCCCGCACTCGGTAGAGCCTGCAGCACTGTTCTTTGGGGCCGTGCGTCCGGGCGAGCAACACACCCTGTCATTCCGAGTGGTCGATCAAGCCGGGAGTTTCGTGCAGCCCGATCGGGTCACATGGTCTGCCCCACTGCCCGGAGCCGATTTCAAAATCGAAGCGGAGCAGGTGAGCGTAGCCTGGAACGTGCCGTTGACGCCGGGATTACTTTCCGGTCAGATCACCGTGGACGTGGGCGGAAAGCCGCTGGTGATTCCCGTTTCGGGATTAGTCCAGGGGACACCGGAGAACCGTACAGTCGCGGAGCCAGCCCCATGAAACCACCGAGTTGTTCCGGGGGACGGCAGTCCGATTGGTCGTCGTTCGCTCCACGCCAGAACGCCCTGTTGCGGAGCAACAGGCGACACAGCCGGACCGGGTGGACCATGCTGGAAGTCCTCGTGGCGATTTCGGTGATCTCGCTGTTGCTGGCGCTGACGATCCCCGCCGTCCAGTCGGCGCGCGAGAGCTCGCGGCGCAGCCGTTGCCTGAGCCAGTTGCGGCAATTGGGAACCGCCTTACACGGCTTTGAAACGTCCCACCGAGAGTTCCCCGGCGGTTATGGTCCGGTCCATCCCACTCAGGGCTACGGATTTGGGATTGCCCCCCAGGCGAGATTGCTCCCCTGGCTGGGAACTCCGGGCTTCGAGGAATATCTGGAACCGGACACCTACCCCCAAATCGTCCCTTATGCCCCCGACCAGTGGCCTCCGTGGATGCGGACGACCATTCCGCTGCTGCTCTGCCCGAGTGATCGGGGGCTGCCGGGCACGAATTATGTGATGTGTACTGGAGGCGGGCCGAAAACGTCGGGGGACTATCATTACAAGGGAGTATTTTACACGGGAGTAGGTACCCGGCCCGCCCAAGTCCTTGACGGGTTGTCGAATACCATCGCCGCCAGCGAACGGGTGCAATCGGACCTGGAGACGCAAACCTACTCCCCCTTCGAAGACATCTGGGGGTCCGGAATCTCCATCGGCTGGATCGAAGAGCCCGATCCCATGGCCAGCTTCTGTGCGTCACTGACGGGGCAGCCGCCCGGTTTTTATCCCCACACGGGGTGGTCGTGGGATAGTTCGGACTATGGTTCCACGCTCTATAACCATGTCACGGCCCCGAACTCCAAAATTCCCGACTGCGTCTCAAGTACCAATCCCACCCCACCCGGTCCCGGACAACCCGACCCACCCGACCGATACGGACACCAGGGGGCTGTGGCGGCCCGCAGCCGACATGCGGGGGGCGTGAATGTATTGACGCTGGATGGCTCCGCGCGGTTCGTGTCGAATTCGATCGATCTCCCAGTCTGGCGTGCGTTGGCCACGATCGCAGGAAAAGAGATTGTCAGTGATTGGTAGTTGGACCACGCCACTTTGAGGTCTTCCGTGTGGAAAGAGACTGGACATCAAGTCAGCGAGAGGGGCACGGCGTCAGCCTGACGAGGCGTGGAGCGGGGAGAAGAGCGAGAACCTCGACCAGCTGACGCCCAATGGGACTCGTGTTGAGATTGCTGGGATCCACCTGATCCACTTGATCGGTTACACTGACTTTCCGGAGTGATCACGATCCACTTGGATTGCGAGAAGCGGGGTACCCGATGGTGAGTCATTTGAAAGGTTGCGGCTGCCGACGATGTCGAAGCGGGATGCACACCCGATTCGGCGGTCTCCTGCTCAAGAAAATCATTCGCAAGGTGCGAAGAAGCACCAAACAAGCGATCCGACGCGACCAGGAACCTCTGCCGACCCATTCGATTGGATACACTGACTAACCACCGCAGACTCGACCAACCCAGCGACTATTTCGAGCCCCCATGTTCCACATCCGCACCCGTCCGTTGTCGCGTCGTCATTTGCTGAAGGCGGCGGGCGTGGCTCTTTCGCTGCCGTTCCTGGATGCGATGTTGCCGCATGCGTTGGCGGCACCGTCGACGTTCGAGCCGTGGCAGAAGTCCAACGTCGTCCAGCCGCGTATGATCTGCTGCTATGTCCCCAATGGCGTCAACATCATCGAATGGATGCCGACCGACAGCGGGGCGAGCTACACGCTGTCGCCGACGCTGAAGGTGCTCGAAGAACACCGCGCGGAGTTCTCGGTCCTCACCGGGCTCGGGCACCCGGCCTCCGAAGGGGGCCACAGCGGGGCGGATACCTGGTTGACGGCGGCGAACCTCAAGGCCAAGCCGGGGGCGGACTACTCGAACACGCTGTCGATCGATCAACTCATTGCCGAGAAGCATGGGGTGGAGACGCGGTACGCCTCACTACAACTGGGCGACCAGTCGGGGACCGGCGGGGCGGGGCATAGTCATACGCTGTCGTTCGACCTCAATGGAACGCCGCTGCCCTCGGAGAACTCTCCGCAGCGGCTGTTCGAGCGGCTCTTCGTGCCCGAGTCGGCGGGGGATCGCGTGGCGACTCACAAGCGGTATGCGGAGCGGCGATCGATCTTGGATGATGTGGCGGCTGAGGCGGCAGCTCTGGATCGCAAGCTGGGGACGAATGATCGTCGCAAGCTGGAGGAGTACCTGTCGAGTGTGCGTCAGACGGAGAAGCAGGTTGAGCGGATGCAGTCGTGGATCGACAAGCCGAAGGCGGAGGTGAAGAGTGCTGGCCTGCAACTGGTGAGCAAGTCGGGCGATGGGCACGACCGCCCGATGTGGATCGATGTGATGCTGGAGTTGTCGTACTTGGCGTTCATCACCGACACGACGCGGGTGATCACGTTCGAGTGGTCGCGCGAAGCGGGGGGGTACGGCGGCGGCGGCGAGAACCACCATGAACTCTCGCATCACGGCGGTGATGCCGGGATGCTCAAGAAGCTAGCGGAGATCGACAAGTTCCACCTGTCGCGGCTGGGGCGGTTCATGTCGATGCTGAAGTCGACGACCGAAGCCGATAGCCACATGCTCGACCGCACGATGATCCTGTTCGGCAGCGGCATGAACTCCGGCAAAGGCGGCGAGCACTCGCCGAAGAATTTGCCGACGATCGTTGCGGGCGGGAAGAAGCTGGGACTGAAGCACGGACAACATCTGGCCTTTGACCAGGACAAGCATCCGCCGCTGTCGAATGTGCTGTTGACGATGGCGCAGCGGATGGGGCTGGAGTCGGACCAGTTCGCGGATGCGAGCGGGACACTGACGGGGTTGGTGTAGGGTGCAGGGAGTGGGGAATCGGACGTTTAGCCGCGACGCGAAGTCTTCAAAGCGGAGCGAGTGTCGCAAGCGAACGTCGTGAGTTTGGAACAGAAAGTAGCCCGCCCGGCGGGAGGTTGTCGACAACACGTATTGCCTCGTCCCCCTCGGTTTGTCAATGCCTCATCTCTCAAATTGACCAAGCCTCAAATTCTTGAAAATGCTCGGCTGTTGCATCTTGTCGAGAACGATTCGCGCAGCGCATACTATCATCATCCCGTCCCCTGTTCTCATTGGAGTCGTCCATGTTCCCTACTCAACCGTGCGGCGATTGTGGTGGAGCAGAGCTGGCGTTCACTCGCCGCGACTTTGTGCGAACGGGACTGGCGGGAGCAGCTGTGGCGGGAGTCCTCGGCGGGACCCCGTTGCGTGCTGAAGACGCTGTGAAGACATCACGACCAGAATCGGAGACGCTGGTCGAGAAGCTGTACGGGACGTTCAGCGAGACGCAGAAGTCGAAGCTCTGCTTCCCGTGGGACCATACGGACGAGCGCGGTCTGCTGCGGACCCGCGTCTCCAACAATTGGAACATCACCGACGAAAAAAAGATGAACGTCGGCGGGGACTTCTTCACTGCTGATCAGCGGGACATGATCGAGGCGATCTTCTGGGGTCTCTACAACCCCGAGTGGCACGATCGAATCCGGCAGCAACTGAAGGATGATGCGGGTGGATACGGACTGAAGCAGTCGATCGCCCTGTTCGGTGAGCCGGGCAAGGACAAGTTCGAGTTCGTGATGACCGGGCGGCACCTCACGACGCGCTGTGATGGCAACAGTTCCGATCACGTGGCCTTCGGCGGACCGATTTTCTACGGGCATGCGGGTAAGGGCTTCAATGAGACCAAGGACCACCCCGGTAACGTCTTCTGGCCGCAGGCTCTGAAGGCCAATGCGCTGTACGCGATGCTCGATGGCAAGCAGCAGGCAAAGTCTCGGGGCAGCGACATGCCCGCGGAAGACGAGGTTCCGTTCCAGGGCGAGAAGGGGATGTTCCCCGGCCTCCCGATCGCTGACCTGTCTGCCGATCAGAAGGCTGTGGCTCAGGGCGTGCTGGCCAGCCTGATCGAGCCGTACCGTCAGAGCGACAAGGACGAGGTCATGCAGTGCCTGACCAAGACGGGTGGTCTTGATCGGTGTTCGCTTGCGTTCTATGGCGCGGATGATGTCGGCGAAGACATGGTGTGGGACAACTGGCGGCTCGAAGGCCCGACCTTCGTGTGGTACTTCCGCGGAGCCCCGCACGTGCATGTGTGGGTCAATGTGGCGGATAGCCCGGATGTCGCTTTGAACGCGGTGGGATGAGGCTCGACTCGCTGAGCGAGTCCGCTTCGGCATGGTGCCGGAGCGAAGCATTCTTCCCCCGGAGTTCCAGACGTATGTCGCTGCCTCGTCGTTTGCTGAATTGGTTGAGTCATCCGCGTCTCTCGCGGCCTGTGTCACATGCTCCGATGGTCGAGCGTCCGAGCTGGTGGTCGCGGGTGGCGATTCACCAAACGACCACCAAGCGGTTGCCCCTGGAAGAAGAACTGCCCCTGTATCAACAGGCGGGGATTCCGGGGATTGGTCTGTCGCACTTGAAGCTGGCTGAGTTGTCGGTCTCGGACATCCTCTCCGAATTGCGGGGCAGTTCGGTCGGGGTGTCGAGTGTGGGCGTCGTGGGTGGCTTCGCGAAGCTCCACGGCCACACCTTCGAAGAAGCCATCGTCGAGGGGATCCGTCTAATCCATTTGGCCGAGGCGGTCCGCGCCCCAGTCGTCACGATCGTCGCCGGTCCCATCGCGGGGCACATTCGCAAACATGCCCGGCGGTTGTTGGTCGATGGGTTGAACGAACTGCTGCCGGTGGCACATCAATGCGGAGTTCGCTTGGCGTTGCAGCCGATGCTTCCGATCTTTAACGAGTGGTCGTTCCTGCATACGCTCGACTCGGCCATGAGCGTGATTCACGACTTCCACAGTTCCCATCTGGGTCTGGCGTTTGGCACGTACCACTTGGGGCGAGAGAAGAATCTGCTCCAGCGGATGGAGTCGATCGCCCCGTGGATCGCCAGCGTCCAGCTCAGCGACTGGGTCGAGACGCACAGCGACAGTGATCGCCGACTGCCTGGTGAGGGGGAATTGCCCCTCGCCGAGATCGTGTCCGCCATCGAAGCCAGCGGCTATCGCGGCTGGTACGAACTGGAAGTCTGGTCGCGGGACTTGTGGAAACAGGACGCTGAAAGTCTAATGGCTCGCTGTCTCCAGTCCCTTGGCTGTCTGGTGCCCGCCGCGACGCCCGTCGTTGTGCGATAGACAGCCCGCCCACTCCGACCGCAGCTTGTCTGGTGGGAAGGATTGGCAGACCCCCCTTGTGGCTGCCCTCCTGATTTTCAGCCCACCTGTGGTCTCGTGCGTCATGGCTCACGACTGGTTTACTCTGGACGAATTGTCCCAGCACTTGGGACGCGACCTGCGCGAGCTGGAAAAGCTCGTCAATCGTGGTCGTATTCCCGGTCATAAGCGCGGCGGGGAGTGGACCTTCCAGGCCACCGAGGTCACGCAGTGGCTGGAGCAGGAGATGCGGAGTTACTCGGATCCCGAGCTGGCTGTGGTGGAGAGTTCACAGCGGTCGCCGGAACTGAATCCGTTTTTGCCGGTGACGAGTCTGATGACGCCGAAGACGGTGCAAGTTCCGCTGGAGGGCCGCACAAAACGGTCGATCCTGGAGGGGCTGGTCGAGGTCGCCGGGCGGACGTACCAGATTTGGGAACCTGCCGCGGTTTTGAAAGCGGTCCTGGAGCGCGAAGAGCTGATGTCGACCGCGTTCGACTTCGGCGTCGCGCTGCCCCACCCGCGGCAGACGCTGGTCGACTCGATCGGTGAATCAGTCGTCGCCTTTGGCCGGACACAGTCGCCGATCGCTTTCGGAGCCGCTAACAACTCGATGACCGATATGTTCTTTCTGGTCATCTGCCGCGACGCGCGGACCCACCTGCACGTCCTGGCCCGCATCGGTCGGATGTTGCAACAACCAGGGTTCGTCGAACTGCTCCGCGAGGCCGACGACAGCGAATCGGCGTATCAGGTGATCTGCGACGCGGAAGCCCGCGTGGGTTGATCCAGAGTGATCTGGAGACTCACCGTCTCCTGGTTTAGAATCGAGCGGACAACAATCTCCCGAATCGGGGGATTCCGATTGGAGGAGCTTCCATGGTGACTCAGACAGAACAACTGTATCAGGACGCCTTGCGACTTTCCGAAGAAGACCGCTTATCCTTGGCGGATCGTCTGCTGGGATCTCTGCCAGACGGGTTCCAGACCGGTGTCGGCGACGATGCTGAATTGCATGCAGAACTTCTGCGTCGCGCCAGTGATCGGGAGGGAGCCGTCTCCTGGGATCAACTCCGACCATCGACATGATTGCCATTGATTTCCATCGACTGGCTGCCAAAGAGCTCACAGTTGTCGATGAGCGATATGCCAAGCTGGATCGAGATTTGGCGGACCGCTTCATTCGAACGATCAGGACCACACTGGATCTGATTCAAGATGACCCATTGAGCCATGCGGTTGAAGTCGGCGACATCCGTTCGCGGCGGGTGCCTGGATTTCCGTACCGGATTGTCTTCGATTACAAAGAAACCACCGGGGTGTTCATCGTGGCGGTGATGCACGACCGCCGCCGTCCCCGGTATCGGCGAGGTCGATCTTGATTTTCAGAATCGTCACGAAAGCCAGACCTGGGAGGTCTCTCTGCGGGCACGGCTCGGCAGGAGTCTCGCCCTCACGAACGTTGCCTGCTGCCATCCCTGTATGAGATTCCCATGTCCGAAACCCTCACCGCCGATCAAGTCCGCAAGGTCGCCAAGCTGGCTCGGTTGCAACTCTCCGAATCTGATGTCGCTCGGTTCACGCAGCAGCTCGGCCAGGTGCTGGGGTACGTCGAGATGCTCAATGAGCTGAACACCGATGGCGTGGCTCCGCTGGCGCATCCGCTGGAGATCGAGAACGTCCTGCGCGAGGACGTGCCGGTTCCATCGCTGCCGCGCGAGTCAGCGCTGTCGAACGCTCCCAAGTCCGATGGGCGGTGTTTCCTCGTTCCACAGATCCTTGATGCGGGGTGAGGTTGCCCGTCTCTCCACTTCACCTACCCCGAAGGGGTCACACATCACAGCCCAGGGTCGCGACCGCAGGGAGCGCACCCTGGGAAACGTCGCGAGGGATGCCCTGAACCCTGAAGGGGTTCTACAATCCCCTCCGTCCCTGTGGGGAACCCCTTCAGGGTTCAAATCGTCCGCCTCACACACCCAGGGTAGGCTCCCGATGGTCGCCAACCCTGGGCTGTGATGTGAAACCCTTGCAGGGTATCAATCCACACAACACAACTCACAAATCTCCCGCGACACACGTCCTTCCCCCATGACCACGATCACCCGCCAACTCTACCAATCCCTCGTCTCTGGCGAGGTCACGAGTACCGCGATCACGCAGCGGTGCCTGGGCCAGATCGCTGCCCGCGATGGCCAAGTGAGGGCGTTCCTGCGAACCGACGCCGACTCGGCACTGGCCCAAGCCGTTGCGATCGACGCCCGACGAAAAACCGGTCAACCAGTCGGCCTCCTCGCCGGTCTTCCCGTCGCTCTGAAGGACAACATCTGCGTCACCGGGTCCACAGCCACTTGCGGCAGTCGCATCCTGGAGGACTTCGTCTCGCCGTATGACTCGCATGTGGCCGAGCGATTGAAGGGTGAGGGGGCAGTGCTTCTCGGTCGCACGAACCTTGATGAGTTCGCGATGGGGTCCTCGTGTGAGAACTCCGCCTTCGGGCCGACTCACAACCCCTGGGATCTCACGCGAACTCCCGGGGGGTCGAGTGGCGGGTCCGCCGCTGCCGTCGCAGCCGGGATGGCTCCGCTGTCGCTGGGATCGGATACCGGCGGCTCGATTCGCCAGCCCGCTGCGTTCTGCGGGATCGTGGGGATGAAGCCGACATACGGGCGGGTGTCGCGGTATGGGTTGGTGGCGTATGCGAGTTCACTCGACCAGATCGGCCCGTTCGCGGGGGATGTGTATGGAGCGGCGCTGCTGTTGGAGGCGATCGCCGGACACGATGGTCGCGACTCGACCTCGGTCGACAAGCCAGTGCCGCAGTACACACAGACCGTGGATCAGCCGCTGACTGGTCTTCGCATCGGCGTTGCGAGGGAACACTTCGTCGAGGGGCTGGATGCCGAGGTCGAACAGGCCGTGCGCGAGGCGATCCGGGTCTACCAGTCACTGGGCGCGAAGGTGGTCGACATCTCACTGCCGCGTTCGAAGTACTGCGTGGCCGTCTACTATCTCGTGGCGTCGTCCGAAGCGTCGAGCAACCTGTCGCGGTTCGATGGGGTCCACTACGGGCACCGCGCTGCGGAGTTCGGCAACCTCGCCGAGATGTACGCGGCCAGTCGGGCCGAGGGGTTCGGCGACGAGGTCAAACGCCGGATCATGCTCGGGACATATGCCCTCTCCGCCGGGTACTACGACGCCTATTACAACAAAGCCCTCAAGGTCCGCCGCCTGATCCGCGAGGACTTTGATACCGCGTTCCAGTCGGTCGACCTGATCGTCTCCCCGGTCGCCCCGACCCCGGCGTTCCAGCTCGGCGAGCTGACCGCCGACCCACTCGCCATGTACCTGCAGGATATCTACACCCTCAGCGCCAACCTGGCTGGGATTCCAGGCTTGTCGCTCCCCTGCGGATTCTCGAAGACCGGCCTCCCCATCGGGTTACAACTCCTCGGTCCGCACTTCGCCGAGGAACAGTTGCTTAGGGCCGCTCGGATGTATGAAGGGGCGACAGCGTGGCATACTGCGTAGCGGAAGTCGTCAGACTTTCGCCGTGTTCAGAGGCTCGTCCCAGGTCGGCGAAATTCTGACAATTCCGCTACGCCGAGTCTCCTAATGAAAGTGTGACGCGATGCTAGACGATCCACATCCCCTTCGTCGTCTCGATGTGCCCCAACGAAATTGCACAACATCGCCCAGTCTGATCGATCCGTGACAGCCCGACTGACCCGACTAATCCTTCACCTCAAACCCGACGCTCTTCTTACTCTTCGGGTCGCCGTTGTAGTTGATTGTGACCTCTTCCCCAGCTGCGATGTGGCGGAGGGCCGAGAACTCCTTGCGAGACAGTGGCAGGTCAAAGTACCGGGCGTTGGGCTTGAAGCTGTGGTTGTAGAGTGAGCCATAACCCAGGGCGAGGCAGACAGTGTTTTCGCCCCAGGCGTAGACATAATCCATCAGCGTCGAGCAGATGATGTCCTCCTGTTTGCAGACGAGCACGGGGACCGTTTCGAAGATGGTTCCCTTCGGAATCAGCACGCGAGCAAACACGCCGCGCCCCTTGCCGGGGATGCGTCGGACTTCGAGATATTCAGACTGGGACAAGCTCATCAATCGGCCTCGCGGGGCATTCTCGCTGGCAGGCCAGTGACTCCACGAGAGTTGACGGTCCCAGCAATGAATGCGAGCGAATCATCTCGCATTCATTCCGCGTTGCAAGGGATCGCGGTCCGCGATCCCTATCGAGCCGGAAGCGTCAGCGCCCGGAGCACTCGATACGCATCGCCATCAACCGGGGCGTGTTTCCGAAAACACCAGCTTGGGGTTCAGCTCCTTGCAGTACCTCAACATCCCCGCCGACTCGAACAGCAGTACCACATTCTCGTCCTGGTCCCGAAGTTCCCGGCACGCCGATGGAGTGCGGACAGCAGCCAACTCTGCGGGGTCGCCGGTCACCCAGCGGGCGAACTGGTACGGCAGTCGATGAAACGTGGTGCGGGACTTGTACTCGGCTTCGAGCCGGTACTGGACGACCTCGAACTGCAACTGACCGACGGCGGCCAGCACGGGTTCGCCAGACATCGTGCCGGGGTCATGCAGCAGCTGGATCGCTCCCTCTTCGGCGAGTTGGAGGATCCCCTTGTCGAACTGTTTGCGCCGGAGTGTTTCGGTGCAGCGTAGGACTCCGAAGCAGTCGGGCGAGAAGTTCCATTGCCCCTCGATCTGTAGCGGCGGTCCTTCGGTTAGAGTGTCTCCCAGCCGGAACTGTCCGGGAATGACCAGCCCGATGACATCCCCCGCATAGGCACAATCCATCGTCTCCCGTTCGCGCGCAAAGAGACGCTGAGACTGCTTGATGCGGATCAGCTGCTCCGTGCGAGAGTGGGTGATCTCCATGTCGCGAGTGAAGCGTCCGGAGCAAACGCGAACGTACGCCACACGGTCGTGATGCCGGGGGTCGAGGTTGGCTTGGATCTTAAAGATCACGCCCGCGAATTGGGGCCGGTAGGGAGAGATCTCTCCCTGGTTCGACATGCGCGGCCCCGGAGGAGGGGCGAGTTCCAGGAACGACTTGAGGAATGCCTCGACCCCAAAGTTATTGAGCGCGCTGCCGAAGAATACGGGCGTCACCTGACCCGCCAGAAAGTCCTCCCGCTCGAAGGGCTCGGCGGCGTGATCGAGGAGTTCGACCTCGTCGTTAAGAGCCTGGACCTCCTCTTCGTTGAGGAGTTCGCCCGCCGCCTCGAGTGACCGCGTTTCGGTCGGAACGCGATTCGACCCGCCGACGACATGCTTAAACAACTTGATCTCGCGGCTCACGCGATCAAAGATTCCCCGAAACGCTTTCCCGGTGCCGATCGGCCAGTTGAGCGGAATGGCGTGGATGCCAAGCACCTTTTCGATCTCGCTGAGAGTATTCAGCGGATCACACCCCGGACGGTCCACCTTGTTCACAAACGCCAGAATCGGGATCTTGCGGTCGGAACAAATCTTGAACAACTTCCGCGTCTGGGCTTCGATCCCCTTCACCGCGTCGATCACCATGATCGCGCAATCGGCAGCTGTCAGCGTCCGGTATGTGTCTTCGCTGAAGTCCTCGTGGCCGGGGGTATCGAGCAGGTTGAGTTGGAACCCCTCGTACTCAAAAGAGAGGACCGTCGAGGTGATGGAGATGCCGCGTTCCCGCTCGATCGCCATCCAGTCGGAGGTCACCGCCCGCTGCGTCTTGCGACCCCGCACAGCTCCGGCTTCCGCGACGCAGCCGGAGTAGAGCAGCAGCTTCTCGGTGAGCGTTGTCTTGCCAGCGTCGGGGTGCGAGATGATGGCAAAGGTCCGCCGCCGCTGGACCTGCTCGAACACTTCGCGTTCCAAAGCCGTCGTGGCGGGGGCCTCTCTAGGAGATAGCGGTGTCGGGATCGCAGTCGACTCCTCCAGGGAGGAGGTGATGTCATTCATGAGTCAAGTCCGGCGGGTCAGTGAGAGATCGGCGATTGTATCACAGAGCAGAGGACTCCGGGCACGATCGCGACTGGCTCTTGGATTTGTGGTACTTAGGAGCAGAAAGCGACTGCCCGGCAGGCGATCGAGCATTCGCTGATTGGATGTCACACGATTC
>JANPCU010000003.1:0-19240 GCA_031431195.1 Planctomycetota bacterium
TCGACTATGTCCCCCCCCCACGGTGGCCCACCCCCCAACGCGCCTGGACCCCCCCAACCCACACCCCCCCGCGGTGTCCGCCACGGCGCTCGCCCCCGTTACGTTTGGACGACCGCTCACAATAACCGGCGGCTACCGCCGTGCCGCTCACCGCTGGAGAGAGTCCGTAGGGTGGGACAAGCCGCTTTGGGCGCTGGCCCACCGTGGGTCGGGAACATCGTCATACATGGTGGGCCTACGGCACTGTTTGAATGACTCATGAATTCATCCTCGTTGTTGTTGTCGACCCGCAGAAAGCAGATTGAGCCAGTTCGGCGATGGTGACACAGCTCCGGAATGTCCATGGCGAGTGGGCTCACATCGCGGAGGGATGACAGAGATTAGCCGTTGGTTGAGCGTAGCGACACCACCGGAACACGATGCCCACCTGACCCACGCATCCTGGAGGGATGCCAGAGGATTGGCTGACGGAGGGGTTCTTGAGCCGGGCCAATTCGGGCGATCTCTGCCATCCCTCCGGGATGGGTTGATCTCGGCGACGTTTATCCGGTGGTGTCGCTGCGCTCAACCACCGGCTAATGGCTGTGACCCCTGCCGGGGTCGGACAGATCCGTCAGCCAATGCATTGAGCGGTTTGGTGGATCCAGATGGTTCTTCCTGATGTGATGCGACACTGCGATCACTTCACATCCAAGCACACCACATCCCCATCGGACGAACGGCAGTAGATCCGCCCGTTGGCGAGTACGGGACTGGTCCAGCACTCGCCGCTTAGGACCTGCTGCTGGGCCATCGATTCAAACTTCTCTGGGGTGGCTTTCACCAGTGCCAGCAGTCCTTGGTCGCTCAGCACGATCAGCTTGCCGTCCGATAGAATCAATGACCCCGCTCCACAGCCGCGCTGCGACCAGAGCTGCTTGCCGGTCTTCCATTCGATGCACCGCAACGCACACTGGCTCGGGTTGTGCGAGTTGCCGTGGACGCCATAGAGATGCCCCTCCCAGAACACACAATTGTTCATGTGGTTGGACATCGTCTTCTCTTCGTACAGCTGAGTCAGGCTCTGGCCATTGAACTTGAGGAGTTCGCATCCGCGCTTGTAGCCGGTGGAGATGAAGATCTCGTCCCCGCGAACGATCGGTGTGGTCGAGTTGGTGTCGTAGCTGGTCAGCCATTCGCTGCTAGCGACCTCCTTGCCGGTCGCGATGTTGACGACTTGGACCGCTTGATTGTTCAGGCTGGCGGCGTAACGTTTTCCGTCATAGGTAAACACTGCGGGCGAGCCGTACCCGACCTTGTGTGGCCCGGCATGCCAATTGAGCTGGCCCGTCGTTCGGCTAAAGCTGGCGATCCCGCCCGACTCGACGAGCAGCTGATCGCCTTCGACAACGACCGAGGAGCTGAACCCCCACTCGGGGACTTTGGTCTTGGTCGTGACCGTCAGGCTCTGTTCCCAGAGCGGCTTACCGGAGGCGGCCTGCAGAGCCATGAGCCGTCCATCGCGACTGAGGGCATAAACAGTCTCCCCGTCCACGGTCGGAGTGGCTGCCGGGCCGCCTTTGTGGAGGTTGGCGACGAGTTGGGCCTTGTAAGTGTGCTTCCATTTCTCTTTACCGGTTTCGGAGTCCAAGCAGTAGAGGGTCTCCTCTCCGTTGCGGTGGCCCATCGTGTAGAGCCGCCCGCCCGCGACTGAGACGGTGCTGTATCCAGTGCCGACGTTGGTCTTCCACAGAACCGGGACGCCGTCCTTCCCCCAGTCGGACTTCCACCCGGTTTCCGCCGAACTGCCATCGGCGTTGATCCCCATCCAGCGCGGCCAGTCGTCGGCGGGGAGATGAGTTGTTACGAGGCAAAACATCGCGAACACAAACAGCCGACGGACGAGGACGTCCGTCGTACGGCGAATGGACATGAGTGCGAATCCTTCCAGGAGAGGTGGCCGCGAGGTGGGAGGCTGGTGAAGTCGTTCACTGGGGAACACGTTTCCACTGTACACGTAGCTCATGTCGCTCCGCGACTGAGATTCCTCCCGCTGGACGCCTTTCGGTCCGTGTGAGAGTGAGGGCTTTGGCGTGCGGAATGCGAGTCGCGGAGCGACATCGCCTACGTTCAGGCTGGCCAAGCCTCCAAGTCCAAGCCTTGCCAGACCACTCAGTTCCACTCCGGGTTGTCGGGATGATTCGGCAGGATGCGGTGCGACTTGTGGACCTGCTCCATCAGTTCATCCCACACGGTATACGGGTCGGCGGCAAACACCTGCTCCAGGCAGGCTCGCACCACGAACCAGTCGCCGCGCGCGATCTCCCCCTCGAGTTGGCCCTCTCCCCACCCGGAGCAGCCAGAGAAGATGCGGTACTGAATCGAGTCATCCAGCAACGAGGTCTGCACGACCTCCTCGAAGACATCCGCGCAGCTGCCGATGAACAGGTCGGGAATGATCGGGGTTTCTTCGGGGTCGAGCGATTGGGAGTTATGCAGAATGAACAGGGCCGTCTGTTCGACCGGACCTCCCTGATAGACGAACCCGCTGGCTTCGGGGAGGTCAAAATGTCCGGCCAGAGCGCTGTTGACGGTGACAGCACTGGGGCGATTGATGACCAGCCCCATCGCCCCTTCGTCGTTGTGTTCGACGAGCAGCACTGCCGCTTTGAAGAAATTGGGATCCTTCAGACGCGGACCGGCAACCAGGAAATGACCTCGAATCGTCGGAGGCATACGAATCGTCTGACGGGGAGGAAGGGGGGACATTGCACCGAGCCACGACCGCTCGCTGAGCAGGTTGTTGAGGTCGCTCGCACCACTGAAGTGAAGTATATGAAGGAGGGTTGCAGTCGCATAGGTGTCAGGAGCGGGAGTGGGGCAGGGTGGGGTACATTCGCCGATTGGCGGTCGTCGGCTCTCTCGCCCCCACAATCGACACCGCTGTCGGAAACGACTCCACCGTGGGAGAGGGCCACCGCAGGGAGTGCGAGACGCACATTGCCTTTCCAGGGATGGCACACGGAATTCCTCACAGGCTCCTCATCCAGGGGAGTGTGAAATGCGGAGGGCGTAAAGATCGCAGTGGAAAAATAGAACTGAGCAGAGACGTGCATTCGACCGGGAGGCAGCCTCACTCGCCCCCGAAAGATTCTCCGCGTCCTCTGCGTTTCCACCCTGGTCCATCGCTTGCCAGAAAGCTGCGGCCCCGACCCGGGGAACACGTCCGTCCCGGTGATGACGCTGGTCCCCACCAGACTCCCCCGGATCTGGTGCCGCCACGGCCTCAATGGCCAGAGAAGAAAATCACCCGATCAGGAGGAGTCCGGCGGGCGGTCCTCGGGAGCAATCATCATGTTGTTGTTGTTGTTGTTGTTGTTGTTGTTGTTGTTGTTCGCCCTCCAGAAACTTCAACCGACCGAAGCCGGACTCCAGCACCTCGGTCAGCAGTGGCAGACGTTCGCCCTCGGCGAGTTGTGCGGCCTCGACGGACACAAACTGCAATAGTTCGAACCGCAGTTGCTCGGTGGACGCGCGCTCGGGGAGTGGCAGTTGCAACGCCCAGCGCACGGGTGTCTCGCGTGAGACTGCAGCGCCTGGCGCGTTGCGCGGTGTCGATCGTGGCCACCCGGCGGATTCCACCGCCAGCCAGTGCGACTCATTCTGTTCCTCATCACACACTCTCTGAACATCCGACAGACCACCCCCGGTCCGCGTCGCACCTCAGCCTCAGAACACATCCCGTGCCCAACGAAAATGACTCCAGAAAACCTGAATGACCGAACATGCCTCATGTCAAAACGTGAGCCTAATTTGTAGAAAACTGGGTAGGACTATGAGCTGTTAGCCGGTCTTGTGCGGATCATGACAGGCTGGAAGCCTATCCCACGGCCTGCGGACTTTTCCGGTTCCGGAAGATCACCGGTCCCTGCCGGAGTTCGGATGGAGTGTGTGTAAGACCGGCAAGATTTGACGCGGGTGGATACGTGAGTGTCGACATTGATTACGCATTTAGCCGATGCAAAGAGACGGGCAGGGTTCGGCGACCTTTTGAGTCTGCTGAATCAATAGTGGCGACAAACCAATCGGCGATCACTGCTGTACATCATCGAGGGGCAATGTGCTCATGACGGTCACGACCTCCCCGACTGCTGAATCAACCCCCATGCCTGGTCCGATGGCTCCACATCCGCTGAAGACGCTGGCGATTTGCTTGGCGTCGCTGCTGGCAGGGGCTGGGTTTGCGGTTTGGTTTGAGCGGCTCGGAGACGTTCAGTTTAATGGGTATCTCGCTGCTCACTCGACTCCGGTTACCGCAGAGTATCCGGGCCGCGTGGCGACATTGGCCAAGAACGAGGGCGAACGTATTTCGATTGGCGATCCGCTGCTGACCCTGACCGACTCCCAGCTGTTGCAGGAGATCGTCACTCAGAAAGATGAAGTTGTTCATGCCGAGATTCACCTCGAACATTGCTTGGCGGAAGCGGCCCTGGATCTGCAATGGCGAGCGAACGAGATCGATCAGCGGATCGTCGACTACCAGCTGCGCTCGGCGGGGTTCTTGAAAGAGAAATACGATTACGAGCTGCAAAAGAGCATGCTGACCGACATGCTGGCCAGCAATCAGACGGCGGCTCTGAGTGACGCTGACACGATGTTTAAAGCCTTCGTGGTTGAAGGGGGCATGCCCGAGGTCGAGCGGATGACCACCGCCCTCAAGCTGGAAACCGTGGTCAATGCCACCGACGTTTCCACCGCTCAAGTCGAGATTTGTGATCAGCAGCTGAAGCGACTCGAAGGGATCAAGGTCACGCTCCCCGCCACCGTGCGTCGCAAGGCGGGCGTGGATTCCGCGGAGGCGTCTGTGGCTCGCTCGAAGTCGATGTTGGAGCGGATCGAAAGTCGTCGCACCGAGTTGACCGTGGCCTCGACAGCTGTGGGCAAGGTCGGTGTCTTCCGAGTGCAGGTCGGTGACCATGTCGAGCCGGGACAGACGATTGTGGAACTGCTGGACGATGCCCGGCGGCATCTGCGGGTCGAAGTGCCGTCTTCGAAGATCTCGGGGATGGAGGTCGCTCAGGGGGTCGATGTGACGTTCCCCGGGGGGGGCAAACGCACGGGCCGCATTGAGAGCATCGCTCCGCAATCGATCCCCACCGATGTGAATTCACACGGTTCCGAAAGCATTATTATTATCCAGGTGGAGCAGACCGGAGCCTTGTGGCCCGACCTGCCGATTGGGACGCGCGTGGATGTTTCACTGCGGTGAGCCGCACGTAGGCGATGTCGCTCCGCGACTCGCATTCTGCCCGAGGGAAGACTCCTGTTTAAAGAACTCGCCGTGAGAGCAGGGTTCCACGACGTAGGAATCTCAATCGCGGAGCGACGTGAGCTACGCTCCGCGATGTCGCTCCGCGACCCCAAACTCTCGCCTGAGCTGTGCATACTCCTCCCGCACCTCGGGCATGGCACCGGCCTTGGTGGCGACCAGTCCGCCGACGCGGTTGGCGAACTTGGCCTTCATCGCGAGTGGCTGGCCTTCCAGTGTGAGTATGATAAACGCCGCCGTGAACGCATCGCCCGACCCGACCGCGTCGACGACGGTGACGACCTCGCCCGGCAGGTCGACGACCTCACTTCCCGAGGTCACGAAGCAACCGTGTTCGGCTCGGGTGACGATCACCGTTCCGATGGGGTAACGTTGCCGGAGCGAATCCGCAAAGGCCTGCTCCGACTCGCTGGCCAGTCCCAACTCGGCGGCCACGATCGGCATCTCATCCAGGTTCAGCTTGACGATCTCGGCCCGCTGGAATGACAGGTCCAGTGACTCGCGGTCATAGAAGTGCTGCCGCAGATTCACATCGAACACCACCAGTCCACTCGTCCGTTGGATGAACTGCTGGATGGCCTCGCGCGAGACCGGCGACCGCTGGGCCAGCGTCCCGAAACAGACCGCAGCCGCCTTGTCGGCGAGTTGCAGGAAGTCGGCCTGGGGGGCGAGATAGTCGAACGAGACATCCTCTTGAATGATATACGTCGGGTGCCCCGGATCACTGGTATCGACCAGCACCCGCCCAGTTCCATGCTCGGGATCGTACTGCAAGTACGAGGTGTCGATCCCCTTCGAATCGAAGTACCGGGCCAACTCCTCCCCCAACTCATCCGTCCCGAACCGACTGGCAATCACCCCATGCGCCCCGAACTGGGCTGCGTGGTAGGCAATATTCGCCGTCGCCCCACCGGGCTTGCGCGTGTCGCCAAAGATGTCCCAGAGGGCTTCGCCAAGACCGACAACGAGGGGAGCGGAGGAGGGGGCGGGCATGAGGGTGACTCAAAGGGTGAGCGTCAGTGGGCGTTACGATACAGATGAAACTAATGCGAAGAGTCTACAGTGGAAGGGCTGAAAGCCCTTGGGGCAGCGTTTACAAAGCGTGTCGATGTCCGCGTACTCGGCGATTCTCTGATAGATATCCGTCATCGTATCGCTTTCATCCACGCTCATGCGTTCATCCACGATCATACGCATCGCGGCTTTCGAGTCGTGATCCTCGGGGGTCTTCTGTGTCTGCACCGTTCGCCCAACGGCATTTGAGATGGCCCGCTCATCTGCCAACATCCACGCATCGAACGACTTGACCGCCAAACCAATCGCACGGGGCAGTGTCAGCCGGTTGTCTGCCTGTGCGGCTTCCAACCCATTCCGTCGGCCTGGGGCGTTGTCTTGATCGACAACAACAACAAGGGCATCGAATTGTTCGTTCTGCGCTTTGCGAATCCAACTCATGGCTTTCCGTTGATATTCCGCCCCACCAGTCCCCCAGTCATTCTTGGTGATACCCCCCATTTTCCGGATGTCACGCCATTCAATACTATTTTTGCTCTGTGGTGGAAATCGGGGACTCAACACTCTTTCGACGAGTCGAATCAGTGCTCCTTTGACTCGATCCTCTTCGACGAGGCCGAGCTTACGCTGGCCTTCAGAACTGCCGAGTTCATTATTGCCTTCGGAAATAACGAGAATCCTCATGGGGCCATTTGCTCCTCGGGTTCAAACTTATCCATTAGCTTGTCGTCCCCGTCAATGTTCCAGATCTCGCCGAGGCTGAAGACATCGCTGAGTTCATGCACCGATTTGCTCTCAGACAATCGCCGGGTTTTCACTTCCCCATTCGGCTCGCGGATGCAGAGGGTGACTTCTTCGGGAGTGAATTCATGCAGCACATACGGTGAGTGAGTCGTCATCAGCACCTGAGTGTGTGACTGCTCCGACACCAATTGCTTGAGGATGCGGATGATCTCCTTGAGCCGGGCGGGATGTATGCCGTTCTCGGGTTCTTCGATGAGGAGGACACGCGGTGGTTCGGGGAGGTGCAGGAGCGCGAGGTACGCGAGAACTAAGAACATCCCATCTGAGGCATCTTCCGCCAACAGTTTGCTGCCGTCCTTGAGTCGGAACTGAATCCCCTTTCCGGAGGCGAACTCTGACCGCTGAACTTGCCGGTGATCAGATGGCAATGAGGCGAATGAGTCTTGGACCGGGAGTTCAATTGCAGCCATATAATGAAATAGTTCGCAAAAACGTTCTTCAAGGCGAGTGAATCGCGCGCGATCATTGCGAATTTCATCCAGAAGCTGAGGCAGACCAAACCCGTTGAACTCCATACGTCCCTGACGACGAGCATCAAGCACGACTGGAATCTTCAGTGCCTCTGGAGAGAAACGATAGAAGTGGACACCTCGCAGTTGATCGCTGATTTGGTCGAGTAGATCTTCGGGATAACCTTGAGCTTTCAGGTTTTGAAATGCGGATGACTCCTCGCTTTTGCCATAGTACAAAGTGGTTGCAGGTCGTTGAAAATCAATTTCATACGGTTTCCCCTCAATCGCTCGAAATCGCTCTTTCGTAGTGACTGGAAGGCAGTCATAGATTTTGCCATCTCGATAAGTCTCAAGTTCGTATCCATCAAATTGATAGCACGGCGGTGTCCACGATACCGAGAAGAGATACGCCCGGCGTTCTATAGAGCGACGGAATACCTCACTGAATGGGCGTTCCACACTCCGACACAAGGCCGCCAGTGCCTCCAGCAGACTCGTCTTTCCCGAATCATTCGGCCCGATCAGCACATGCACGGGCGTCAGGTCGAGCGTGACATCGCGCAGGGCTTTGTAGTTTTGGACTCGGAATCTTGTAATCATGGTCTGGTTCCGTCGGATGAGGGATATGACCAGCATACACGCTGCATCGACCACTCGCGACTTGGCACACGCCGACAGGGTGCATGCGTCAGGAAAGTCGGCTCCCAAAACCACAGGCATTGTCCTTGTAAAACTCGCGACAACCGCAGGTGACACCTCGAACCCGACGGACCGGCGGAGTGAAAACACAGAGGACGCGGAGCACGCAGAATTCGGGGGGAGTGCCTCTTGTCTCCGCGTCCTCCGCGCCCTCTGCGTTTCAAACTTCCGAGACTCTGGATGAAGGCTTCTCATGCGGGGTGGCTGTGAGCTGTGGTGAATCTCTGACGACTTTTGGGGCACACTGCTCTGCCGTGATTTTACGAGAGCTGCCTAGTGTTGTGATGCACACGCTCCGCCATCACCTCTCACAGGCAGACCTCGACCGAGCCGCTTCTGATCGGTTACGATAACGAATCAACCGGGGCTGATATTTTCTGGAATTGTCACACGAGGGTCGCATGTTCTCACTCCAGCACCACGCCTCACGACTTTGCGACGGCTTTGACCGGCGCGAGTGGCTGCGCTGGGGGTCGCTCGGATTGGGGGCGGTCGCTTTGCCTCAGCTGTTCGGATCGAAGCTTTCGGCGAGTGAGGCGGCGACGCATGGTCCCAAGTTTGGTCGCGCGAAGTCGGTGATCGCGATCTGTTTGCTCGGTGGTCCGGGGCAGCATGAGACGTGGGATCCCAAGCCGAAAGCCCCGGTCGAGGTCAAAGGGCAGTTTGGTGTCATCGACTCCGCTGTCCCCGGCATCACGCTCGGCGAGTTGATGCCGCTGACCGCCCGACACACCGACAAGACGGCCATTTTGCGGGCGGTGGTCACGGATGATAATGCCCACTCGTCGAGCGGCTACCAGATGCTGACCGGGGTGCCGCACATCCCGATGAACATGGAGAACGCCACACCCAAGTTCCCGAACCGCCATCCGAGTTTTGCCGCGATCGTGCGGCACCACACTCCGCTGGTGAACGGCATTCCCTCAGCAATTCGGCTCCCCAAACACATCGCCAACGACGGAGAAATCCTCTGGCCGGGCCAGGACGCGGGGTGGCTCGGTCGACCCGCCGACCCGTGGCTCATTGACTGCGACCCCTCAGCTGCCGACTTCAAGATCCCTGACCTGCAGTTGCAAACCGATGTGGCTGCCGGTCGGTTGGAGAAGCGGCGCTCGCTGCGGGAACAGATCGATGGCCAGCTCTCCGCCATCGAGGGAGCGGACCGCCTGGGCAGCTATGGTCACCAGTTCGAGACAGCGTACGGGATGCTGGCCTCACCGCAGGCTCGGCAGGCGTTCGACCTCTCTGGTGAGAATCCCGAGTTGCGGGAGCGATATGGAAAAACGCGGTTCGGCCAGAGCCTACTCCTCGCTCGCCGACTGGTCGAAGCGGGGGTGCGGCTGGTGCAGGTGAACTGGACCCGGCAGGAGAACAACCCCCTCAACGGCGGTAGTTGGGACACGCACCACCAGCATTCGCAGGCGATGAAAGAACACCTGATGCCTTGCGTGGATCAGTCGTATGCGGCTCTCATCGACGACTTAACGCAGCGCGGGCTCTTGGAGGACACGCTGGTTCTGTGGATGGGTGAGTTCGGTCGGACACCGCGTTTCAACGGCAACGGCGGTCGCGACCACTGGGGCCGCTGCTTCTCGATCGCAATGGCTGGCGGCGGCATCGTCGGGGGCCAAGTCTACGGTCAGTCCGACCCCGACGCGGCCTATCCCGTGTCTGACAGTGTGAGGCCGCACGATATTACCTCGACGATGTTTCACCTGCTCGGCATCCCTCCCGAGATGGAAATCCGCGACCCGCTCAATCGTCCGCTGCCGGCCAGCCGGGGTCGAGTGATGGAGGAGATTCTGTAGGGACGTGAGGCGAGCGACCGCCAGGCAAGTGTTCACCCAGACTGACTCCGAGATCGGGACTCGCCTCGCGGTTTAAAACTTAATCTGGACGGATCGCGTATCGCGTGGGCCAAAGCTCAGGCTAGGTCACTTGGTCGAGCACTTCATCATCGACAAAAATCGGCAGCTGGGGATCGTAGTGGACGGCGAGGGCGATGGCGTCGCTGGGGCGGCTATCGAGTTCGATGACGTCATCGTCTTTGCGAATGCGAATCTGGGCGTAGTAGGTATGCTCGACCAGATTGGTGATGACCACATCCTGGGCCTCGCCGCCGAGTTCTTCGATGGCATGTCGCAGCAGGTCATGGGTGAGCGGGCGAGGAGGGACGTTCCCTTGGATGCGTCGGTCGATACTCATGGCCTCGAACAGGCCAATGAGGATGGGAAACGAGCGCGAGCCGCCGACCTCGCGCAAGAACACGACCTGTTGGTCGTTGATCTCACTGATAATGATCCGGGCCAGATCCATGCGAACGAGCACAGCGGGTTCCTGAGTAAGCGGTGAGCCCACAAGTCTAAGACATGTCGGGCCGCAGCCCGACAGCTTACGGGGCTCGTTTAGTTTCCACCGGGACGGCGACCGCGTCCGCGGCTGCTGCCCCGGTCGTCACCACCACGCGGGCCGGATTTGGAGTCGCCACGATCCTGACGCGGGGGTCGACTGATCAGCAACGAGATGGCATGTTCCCACGTCGGGGCATCGACCGTCGGGGGCTGCGAGCGGGACGATTCCTGGTCATCGTTGTCGGAGTCCTCATCGTCCCGGTGACGGCTGGCCGCAGGCGGCTGGCTTGGCTCGGGGCGACGTGCAGGCTCTCTCGGCCCACGATCCGAACGCGGGGCGGCGTCGCGACTGGCAGGCCGTTCGTCACGGTCTCGGCTGGCAGGTCGGTCATCGCGGTCCCGACTGGCAGGGCGATCATCGCGATCTCGACTGGCAGGGCGATCATCGCGATCTCGGCGAGGAGGCCGATCATCGCGACTGCCTTGCTCGGAACGTGGGGCGTCGGAGCGGGAAGGTTGTGGTGCGTCGGCATCACGGTCGCGGCTGCGCTCGGGCGAGTCGCGACGAGCGGGACGTTCATCCCGTTCACTGCGGTCGGAACGTGTTGCAGCAGAGCGTGTGGGCTTGGTGTCAGCTTCGTCACGGCCGCGTTCGGCAGAGTCGCGACGAGCGGGGCGGTCATCACGAGGAGTACGATCATCGCGGGCCGGTCGGTCGTCGCGACCTCCACGATCAGAACGTGGGGCTTTGACTTCTTCGTCGCGGCCACGGCCAGCAGGCTCTCGCCGTGGTTCATCCCGACGAGCATCATCTCGTCCGGCAGGTTCCCGGCGGGCGGGACGGTCTGCGGGGCGATCGGCATCATCGCGAGTCCCACGATCGGCACGAGCGGGCCGATCCGGGCTTTCGTCCCGATCGCGGCGGGGGCGTTGATCGGGTCGGCTTGTCGTCTCTTTTTCAGCTCGTGCGGGTCGGTCGCTGTGATCCTCAGCAGATCGATTCGGACGTCCTCGATCGGTCGTGGGGCGGTCGGCGACCGGTCGGCGTTCAGGGCTGCGGCGAGGGGTGGCCAATCCTGACCCGAATCCATCATCGTCAGCGGCGAGAGGTTCGTCTTCGAACTCTGCTTCGGGAGCGACGTGAGTCGCCTCACTGGTTGGACCATCGCCCGCTGCGCCCCGCCCGCGACCCCCACGCCTGCGACGCGGACGTTTCCCACGTTCAGAGTCGCCGGAACCTTCTTCCCCGGCGTCCGCTCGGGCGGTGTTATCATCGGGGGCAAGATCTTCCAGCGTCTTCCGGGATGGGGGAACACGATCGCGGCCACGGTCTTCGTCCCGGCCACGGTTCGGGCTGGGAGTGCGCGGAGCTTCCTTCTGGGCCAGACGATCAAAGAGGTCGTCAGCAAAACCACCCTCGTCACCCTCAAAGACAGAGGATGGCTTCACAGGCCGTTCTTCCCGACTCGGACGGGTCGAGCGATCTTCGCGGGCTGGTTGCTCGCTCCGTTCCCCACGTCCACGAGGTCGATCCTCACGCGCCGCAGCTGGCTTCGCTGCCGGAGCAACGTCCTCTCGTGGCCGGCGATCCCGTGCAGCTGGGGCCTCTTCGCGGCGCGGGCGGTCCCGATCGGGGCGGTCATCCCGGGGGCGTTCCGCTCTCGGACGATCTTCGGCTGGGGAACGAGTCGGCTGGGCTTCGTTGCGAGCCGGAGCGGTGTCGCGTCGTGCTTCCACCGGAGCAGGGTCGCGGCGGGGAGCCTCATCACGGTCGGGTCGTCCACGACCACTGCGGCTTTCTTGATCTCGACTCGGGCGATCCGCTCTGGGTCGATCAGTGGCTCGCTCACTGCTCGGTCGATCAGCGGGGCGGCCTCGGTCGGGTCGGTCGCTGCGAGGACGAGGTCCGCGATCCCCTTCGTCCGACGTCTCCCAGTCCCAGCCTGCCAGAGCGTCCCAGAAGTCGTCCTGCTGGTGAGCCGCCTGCGGCTTGGGGGCCTTGGGATCTGCTAACTTCTCGGACTCTTCGACATCCGCATCATCCAGATCCGTGTCGTCGAAACCGGCGTCCTTGACCACGGGTGGCGAGGCACGCCGAACCGGTTGCGGACGAACGTCCTCGACAATGTCATCGTCATCATCCGGAATATGGCTATTGGCTGGGGAGCGCTTCTCGGGTTCCGTACCCTCCTCTTCATCCTCGTCGTCAAATGCGTCGAGCAGGCCCACGCCGAACCCTTCGTCGTCATCGTCCCGAGGGACCTGTAGCCGTGGCACCGGCTTACGCGGCGGGGAGGGAGGAGCTGTTGCTCGTGTTTCCCGAGCGGACGATTCGTCCACAGGCTCTAATTCCTCGACCGCCGGAGAAGTCAGTTCCACAGCAGGCTCCAGGCGAGGCGGATCTGGCGTGGCAGCTGGGGCTAGGGCCCCGAAGTCCAGACCATCCAGATCATCCGGGTCATTGACGGGACCACCGGGCGCAAAGTGAACTCCGAAAAGCTCTTGTGCCAGAGACTTGGAAGACGGCTCGCTGCCGGGACGTGGAGAATTCGACTGGTTCATAACTCTTAAAGCTATCTTTTGGACCGCGAAAATGCAAGGATCGGGCGAGTAATTCGACAGGAAGACAGGGGCGGTCGCACCCGATTTCGATGGCGACTCTGGAATGGACTGTGAACTGAAAACTCGACTTCCCATGAGCCGAATGACCACTGGTCAGTAGACAGATCGCACCAAAACGGATCGACCCGCGCTCGAGTTCTGTTCGGCGTTTCAACGGGAGGCGAGTGGAATTTCACCCAGGAAACTTCGGAAGAAGTGTGGTCGCCATTGTACGCAGGGGCAAACCGCTGTCATCAAGCTCTTCGTCCCGAAGGGGCCAAACTCGAAAGCCCAGGGCGGCAGCCCTGGGTAAGAGTGGCCAATCCCCGATCAAGGCCCAACGGGTCGCTACGCGGTGCTTCTCGGCCGCTGGGGGCGGAAAAGTGGGACGAGGATGCCGGACGATGTTTGAGCCCTGCTGATCGCCCTTCGTGCGGAGTCGTGTGGCGGCCCGCTGGGCCTTGGGGGGCAGTTGGAGATTCGATTTCTCAGGGCTGCGCCGCTGGGCTGTCGAGTTCAGCCCCGTGGGGGCCGGGGAGCGAGAACTTGCTTACAATCGCGACCACACTCGTTTGGAAGTCTACTAAGACTTCCGAAGACTTTTGGTACGCAATCTCTGGCTGGCTGCTCGCCGGGCTACCAAGCTGCGGTCGGAGTTTGCGGATAGTCACCAGAAGTTGGCTTTACCTCGTCACAGTCTCAATGAGATCCAGATCGAGGACGACTCGGGTTTGGATGTATTTGTCAGGAGTCTTCTTAAACAGGTCGCGGTTTTCCGCTGTACTGAACAGGTAGAGCTGATCATCGTAGAAGGCGGCAAAGCGGGTCAGACCCCGCACTGCCGGGACTCGTGAGGCATCCCAGATCAGGACGGGGTCACAGCCCATGAACTGGGGGACATAGTCTTCGGGCTTTGATTGGAAGGCTTTGATCTCGGCGGCACTGGTGAGCAGGAACCATTGGCCTTCGAAGTGGACAGCAAACTCCTCGGTCCCTTTGATCCACTTCTTGTCGTTCAGCAGAGAGACGGGGCTATAACCGTCGAGGAGCAGTTTGTCCTTGGAATACTTCGGCGGAGTCGTGGTCACGGACGTGGCGCCTTCCGCACCGATCTCGGGGAGTGGCTTTGTCTGTCGAGCCTGCAACTGCACGTTCCACTCGACGGACTTCTTCAGCATCTGGTGGTAGTCCGCCAGGGAGCGTGGACCGACCGATGTGACCAAGCGTCTCGTGCCGGTTGGATCGAGGACGAAGTCGCAGGGCCAGCGGTTGACGTTGAACCGCTTCTGCAGGTCGCTGTGCTGGTCCACATTCACGGATACCGCCACGAGGTTGCCCTGGATGTACTCCTCAATCGGGGCGGTGTGCAGCACCTTCTGCTCCATCTGCACGCATGGAGCGCAGCTGTCCGAGTAGAAGTGAATCAGCAGCGGACGCTGGAGCTTTTGGGCTTCCAGTCGGGCCGCATTGAAGTCGGTCTTCCACGCCGATGGAGCGGCGAGAAGGGGGCCTGCGAGGAGGCACCATCCGAGAAGACTGAATACGGCAGTTCGCAGGGGCATAAGTGCATCCCCAGTGCTTCGCGGCTTGGATCGGGCTTGCAGGGCTGAATGAACAGCGGACAGGACTGTCTGCGAATCGCATGCAAAGCATCAAGGTTCCGCCCGATCCTTCGAGACGTTCCTCTAGTCCTATCGGCGCGGATAGTGCCGTCAAACGTGTAGCCCCAGTGTGAGTGGGGGTTTCAGTGCAGAGTCTGTCCACGCACGACGGTTGTGTCTGATCCGCACTGGCCTCCGAAGAGCGCGATTTTGGCGGATTCGCGTATTGGGACTGATTACCGTGATTCAACGAAAAAGCCCCGCCTGACGAATCAGACGGGGCCAACCGTGTTCTTGGGGTGATTAGGAATCGAGTCGACAAACCAAGAAAAAACCCCCGGTCTTGAACACGGTACAACCGGGAAAGAATCTGAAATGAGCTTGTGCATCTTGTGTGCCGAAAACACAACAACGGGAAACTCGCGATTCGCCGGAGCAATGATCGACGTGATGGGCCGTTCAACTCTATGAAAGAGGTGGCGTCTTTCGCAGCAGTGTGGCGTTTTGGAATACCGTGAAATGCACAAATCATCAAAAGGGTTGTTGGTGTTCAGGTTAATTTGTCTCTTTGCGGGATGTCGTAACTCTATTCCTTAAAATAGGTAGCGACATTATTTTCGAGTTCTTCACAGTTTGCACTAGAAATTGGCACTTCGCATGCTAACAATACTCTTAAGCCCGAGCGGGGGTTGGCCCGCACTCGCTCAACGGCTCAGCGATAAGCGTCCTCGGATTGTTTCTGGGGACGCTTTCGTTGTTTCTGGGTCACCCATTCGGAAATGGCCACGTAGCGTTTTGGGGCAGTGTGGCAGTCTGACGCAGGCGGAGTTCCCGCGCGGGTGCAGGTCAGCCCGGCTTCTGGTAGAAAATGCCGCTGCCACCCCACTCCTGACCGAGGTCTCCCATGATCTATATCAACGTCCAACTGCACGTGAAGGATTCTGCCGACATCAACAAAGTCGGCGAACTTCTCCAGGCCCACGGTCGCCTGTCTCGAGCGGAACCGGGCTGTGTTCGGTTTGATGTGTACCACTCCAAGTCTGATCCAGCTGTGTATCTGCTGTGTGAGTATTGGGATACAGAAGCCTCGCTCGACCAGCATCGTCTGGCCGAGGGGTACTTGACGATCTACAAGCCGCAAGTAATCCCGCTGGTCGATCGGACTCCGCACATGTGTGATCTGCTGGAATAGAGCTGTCAGCGATCAGCTGTCAGCCAGAGGAGGCCGTCAGCATTCGAGCCACTCTCTGGCTGATTGCTGACAGCTGTTGGCTGACCGCTTCCCTAAATTCGGGAACTCCCGCTCCCAGCGACTTGCCCGGTTCGTTCCGCCCGCTAATCTGTGGTGCCTCCCCGAGAATGGCTCGTGGAACCCAGTTCAGTCGTGTTCGATCTGAGTGACGGAGTCCCGGAATGGTCCCGGCCGATATTCGCAAGGTGATTCTGCAAATCCTCGAACGGATCGCGCCCGACGAGGATCTGTCCAATCTCGACGACAGCAAGCCGTTCCGCGAGCAGATGGAACTCGACAGCATGGATTTCCTCGACATCGTCATGGAACTCCGCAAGCTCTACCGCATCCAGATTCCCGAGGCCGACTACCCAAATCTGATCTCGATGGACAGCACGGTGACGTATCTCACGCCGATGCTCAAAGACGTGCCCGCCTAACCGCAGCGAGCGGCGGACGTAAGTCCACCGTGCCTGAGCGCCCGTTGAGCTTGGATCGCCACGCGGATTCCGGAAACACGCCTCCACAACACGGGGGACTTACGTCCCCCGCTCGCTGCCGTTCTGACTGACGACTCAAAACTGACCACTGAAAACCCCCCCGTGCATTTCCACACCCTCATCATCGGGGCCGGCATGTCCGGTTTGGCAGCTGGGATTCGGCTGGCGTATTACCAGAAGCCGGTGTGCATTCTCGAGCGGCACACGACGATCGGCGGGCTCAACTCGTTCTACCGGCTGCGGGCGCGGAATCACGATGTCGGGCTGCATGCAGTGACCAACTACGCGGCACCGGGGACGCGGACTGGGCCGCTGGCGAAGTTGCTGAAGCAGCTGCGGCTCCGCTGGGACGATTTCGCGTTGAGACCGCAATGCGGGTCGGCAGTCGCCTTTCCGGGGAAGAAGCTGCGGTTCACGAATGATTTTTCGGTGCTGGTCGAGGAGATCGCGACCGGCTTTCCGCACCAGATCGACGGGTTCCGCAAGCTGGTCACGACGATTGAAACGTTCGACGAGCTGAATCTCAATCAGCAAGTCGTTTCCGCGATGCAGGTGGTCAGCGAGCACCTCTCCGACCCGCTACTGGTCGACATGCTGTTCTGCCCGCTGATGTTCTATGGCTCAGCCACCCCCCGCGACATGGACTTCAACCAGTTCGTGGTGATGTTTAAGAGTATCTTCCAGGAGGGCTTTGGCCGCCCCTTCGACGGAGTTCGCCAGATCCTCAAGTCGCTCACCCGGCACTACAAGGAGCTCGGCGGCGAACTGAAGCTGCGGCATGGCGTGCGGGAGATCAAGACCGACAACGGGCGGGCCATCGGCGTGGTCCTCGATGATGGCCGCGAAATCACAGCTGACAACATCCTCTCGACGGTCGGGTCGGTCGAAACGTTTCGACTCTGCGGGGAGGCACTCGCGGGGCAATCCGTCCCCGGCAATCACGGTCCGGTCGAAACATTTCAGCACGGGGCGATCTCGTTCAACGAGTCGATCTCCGTCCTCGACTGTCCGCCGCGCGAAATCGGGCACCCCGAGACGATCATCTTTTATAACGACTCCGAGCGGTTCACCTACGACGTGCCGACTGACCCGTGCGACCTCCGCAGCGGGATCATCTGCTCTCCAAATAACTTTCAGTACGAGGACGACCGCCAACTCGAAGACGGCATCATCCGCATCACCGCCCTCGCCAACCCCGACTACTGGATGAACCTGCCGCCCGCTGAGTACGACACCGCGAAAGCCGAGTGGGGCACGAAGATTATTGACTCAGCTGTCCGCTTCATGCCCGAATTCCGCAGCCACGTCGTCGACACCGATATCTTCACCCCCAAAACGATCCACCGCTTCACCGGCCACCTGAAGGGAGCTGTCTATGGAGCCCCCCGCAAGCTCCTGACCGGCGACATGCCGCTCAAGAACCTCTACCTCGCTGGCACCGACCAAGGCTTCCTCGGCATCATCGGCTCGATGCTGAGCGGGATTACGATTGCGAATAATCAGTTGCTGCGTGAGTAGACATGAAGATAGGATAATGCTTGCAGGAGATGATTCAGACCGATTCAGCATGGCCTGATCCTGATGTCAATGAGTGTGCAAAGATGCCAGACCCCCTTACCCTACGAATCGGCGACAGAGTGCGGTTTGTCAGCATTCCCGAAGAGTGGTCAGTGCCTGGGTACTGTTGCCCTCGCGACTCGATCGCATTCATGAAGCGATTGATAATGCGTCGATTTCCCTCGCGAGTAGCGGGGTTTGATCAGTATGGCTACCCTTGGATTGGGGCTCAAATCAAGAGCGGCAGTCGGATTGTATATCACTCTTGGCTGATCACCGAGTCGACAGGCTGGCGGAAAGTGGAAAGCCGCATTCAGCCAGATCACTCAACGACGCAAGAATGACTGATCGTTCGCAATTGCTGGGCGGAATCAATTGCAGTTCAGCAGTTGCAGTGAGAGATACTTACGGGTTGCTCGCTGAGCCATATTTCACCTATCCCGAAGGGATTCCAGCCCATAGCCGGTAGTGAGCGCAGCGCCACCACCGGACTGAACTGGACATGATGCATTCAATCCCGGCAGGGATTGCAGCCATCCGTCGACGGGCGTGATTCCCGGAATTCTATTGAGGCTGACAGCGAGAGCGGGATTTGGATCGAGGGTGGCTTCAATCCCTTCGGGATAGAGACCGCCTTGTGTGATCTTCCGGTGGTGGCGCTGCGCTGACCACCGGCTATGGGTTTCAATCCCTTCGGGATTGGCGAGAGAGAATCCGAATGCTCTCTCAACTCGACAAGTCATCTTTGAAGAGTGGCCGCAAAAAAAAAAACACAAGAAACGCAAAAGGGGAGGGCTCTTCTTTTTGCGTTTCTTGAGTTTTTTGCGGCCATTCCTCCGATCTGCACTTTCGGGCATCTCTCCCTTTCAAACCGCAAGTCTGAGCAGGCGTTTGACTCTCGGTCCCAAGCTCCGGCTTGGGACCGCATATCCCCGAAGCTCCGCTTCGCCGCGTGCCAGACCGCTTCCTCTCGCAAACCATCCTTCCTCTGGCCGACGGAATCCAACCCTAATATGCTGGGCGGTAGTCCTGCATAGCTCGACGAAGCAGAGCTTCCGGGATAGGCGTGACCAAGCCGGAGCTTGGTCACGAGATGAAACCAATGCGAATCAGCAGTTGCAA
>JANPCU010000004.1:0-5114 GCA_031431195.1 Planctomycetota bacterium
ATACTTCACGCGGGGCGGAATGAGACATTCTGGCGAGCGTCCGGCGTGAGCCGGATGGTGCTTCTGGGACTCGCGGCAGAACCCGGGGACTGACGCCGCACCGCTCGCTAAAAGGTATCATTCGGTGCCGCGCGAGGTATAGTGTCGATGTTTGATCCAGTTGCTCTCTGGCATCCCTGCCGGGATGCGGGAGGTTGTCGGGGCCGTGTTCCGGTTGTGTCGCTTCGCTCAACCACCGGCTAATCTCTTTCATCCCTTCGGGATCAGAGATGATGACCTCGACACGTCACTTCACACTCGACGAAGGAAGTCCTCCATGAAACGAATCATCGCCAGCCTGTTCATCGCGATCATCGCTGTCATCCTCTGCACAAAGGTCTACGCCTTGTACTCTGTCGCCGATGAAGGTCTCTGGCCGAAGACTTGGCCCACGGAGCTGGACCCGCTGCGGAAACAGTCGACAACGTACGCGGGACCACACTTTGAAATGCAGCATTACTCGATCCCGTTTTCCGATCGGGAGGCGTTCGAAGCGGCATGGCCGCACCTGCTCCAGGTGAAATCGAAGGGGGCTCCGATCTTTCTGGTCCACGGGCCGAGCTACTTCCTGGGGAAGAAACATCTCGCCGGTGTCATCGTCCACACTCCCGCGGAAGGTCAGAACAAGAACCCAAACACTCCCGAGGCCCCGATCCCTGGCGCGACCAACCCTCATTCCAAATGGATGTGGACGAGTTACATTGAACTTGTCGTCGATGGCCAGATCGTCGACCTCAACCGCATTCAGTTGCCAGCCGATACGCCGATCATTGATGAGCGATTCCCCCACAAAGACACCGAGTAAGGAGAATTCCCATGAAGCGTACGATTGCATTTCTGGTTGCCATGACGCTCTGTGTCGCCTGCTCGGTGTATGCGGACTACACGGTATTCAACTCAGGTACGTGGCCCGAGAACTGGCCGAAGGAACTGGAGCCGCTGCGGAAGCAGTCGCGGACACTGGAGGGGCCGCTTCAACCCCTGCTGCACTATGCGATCCCGTTCACCAATCCAGAGGAGTTCGAAGCCGCGTGGCCGCACCTGCTCAAGGTCAAAACCAAGGGCGCTCCGCTCGTCCTGCGGCGCGGGCCGAGCTTCTGGCTCGACGATAAGAAATCCGCCGGGGTCTGCATCCACACCCCTCCCGAGGGCCAAGCCCCGAACACCGACATCAAAGCGGTGAAGGGCGACTGGGAACAGACGATCTACATCGAACTGATCGTGGACGGTACTATCGTTGACCTGAACCGTATCCCGCTGCCTGCCGATACGCCGATCATTGACGAGCGGATCAAGGGCTCGGAAACCCCATGAATGCTTCGAGTGGAGGTCGGTACGCCGTCTGGAATCTGGGCCGCAAGAAACTCAAGAATCGCAAAAGAAGAGGACTCCTGTTTTGCGGTTCTTGAGTTTCTTGCGGCCATTGCCCTGACCACTCAACGACACACACCGTCCACAGATTTCCCACCCAGGAAACAACTCATGCAGATCGCACGTGTTCTCGGAGCTCTTTGGATCATATCCGTCCTGATGGCCACTCCAGTTCACGCAGAGGGGCCCGCTCCGGTCGTGGGAAACGCTTCGCCGGTGGATAGTCTGGCGTGGGACTCGCACTCTTCAACGCTCTACACGACAGGAAAGTTTAACGGCTTGGGGCAGTGGATGTTCTCGATCCGGGGTAATACGGCCCACGGGGAACTGGTCGGATGTGAACTCAATCAGCTCGTACGAATGCCGAACCACGCCAACTCGATGGCGGTCGGCGGACGACCAACGATGATTGTCACTGGCACGAATGTGGGAACGGTAGAGGTCCGACTGAGCGACACGTTGCAGCCGAAGCAGACGTTCCAAGTTGGTCCGGAGTACAGTGTCTACGCCGTGGCCATCGACCCCCCGGGCCAGCAGATCGCCGCGTGCCGCACTGACGGCACCGTACTCGTGTGGAAGGTCGGCGAAGACAAGCCGACACACCATTTGCAGAAGGCCAGTCGTGAGGGCGAACGGATGGCGGCACTGGCGTTCTCACCCGATGGGAAGTCGCTGGCCACGCTGAGTCGCTATGGCTACCTCGTGCTGTGGGATCTCGCGAAGGGGGAACCCATTGGTTCGGCGATCGATCAGGCAGGCGCTGAGCAATCGACATTGCAGTTCACCCCGAGCGGTGATCGCCTGATCGTGATTGACCGGGCTGCGATCAAGTTCTGGCATCCGCTTCACGAACCGCAGCCACGAGTGATCGTTCCGCCGGAGGCCGTTTGTCCGCGCTATACCGAAGAAGAAAACGCTCGCGAAGGATCTCGCCCCGATTTCGGCCACGGCATTCGCTTCGCAGGGGTGATGGCGGTCTCTCCTGACGCGAAGCGAGTCGCGAGTATCACCACGAATGGGGGACTGGCAATCTGGGATCTTACAACCTTGAAAGTGCTGAAGACTTACCCTGCGCCCGCCTTCGCGACAACGTGGGAACAGCCGGGAACGTATTTTGATCGCATTGCCTTCTCGCCAGACTCCAAGTACGTCGCCGCATCCGCTCATTCGGGCGGGTTCGCCGTGTGGCAGGTGGAGTGACCGCCCTACCAGGGCACTTCCATCAGCCCCACGACCTGCCGGGCCAGGGTACTCACCGTCTCTTGAGTCCCGGTCGCCATCGACTGGCCTGCTTCCGGGGCGAAGGTCGAGGTTCCGAGCAATTGGGCCGCGTTGCCCGACAGAGGGATCGTCTGCTGGTTGATGACCTGCCCATTTCGCAGGTCTTCCCACTTCACTTCGATCCCAATCGCTAACTCCAGTTCACGTGCGTCATCGAACTTATTTTGATTGGGCACACGCTTGTCGATGCTGACGATGCGCCCGGTCAGCCGAGTATCCGCTCCCGGTTCCTTCGCCAAGCGATACGGAGTTCGCAGTTGGATCTGCTTCTGGACCGCCTCGGTGAGCTGGAGTTCATACCCGCGCCGGTAGTCGGCACACTCGAATGTCGGGACATGGACGGTGCGGATGTCGGTGGCATAGGGAGCCCCGACTGTGTAGCCACAGCCTGGCAGCACAATGATCCCACCCAATCCAAATAGCGACACGCCGAGTTGGCGCAAGGCCGACCGGCGGGTGAGGAATTCCGGGGAGTGAACGTGTGGCTTCACGGCAGTGAGGACTACTCCAATGAGGCGCGACCCGAGGACGAACGATTTCCCGTACTCACTTCTTCCAGGGGCATCTCTTTCGCCGCCGAGTCATCGATCTCCGTGTCGGCGTCACTCGGAACAGGTTTCGTGGGCCACCGGAGCCGGGGAAGCTTGAGCGGAATCTTCTTCTCGGGGACGGCTGCTTCGGCCTCGACTTCCACTTCGGTTTCAGGCTGCGACTCGGAAGCAGCTGCCTTTCGTCCGGGCAGCTGAGGCAGCCTCAGTCGATTGTTCGAGGTGCGGGCCTGTTCTTCGAGGATCTGACGGGCCTGTTCCGCGTACACGGTGTCGGGAAAGCGGTGGATCAGAATGTTGCAATAGACGGCCACCGATTCGGGGGACTCTTTGGCCTGGTAGTATTCGACCTTGTCCCAGATACGGGCCACTTCGGCGCTGTACATCTTCTGCAACTCGCCGCCCAGGCGATCTCGTTCTTCCTCGGTCAGATCAGGGAAGATTCGCAGTGCCGATTCTTTGAGGTCAATCGCCTCGTTCAGATTCTGGCCATCGTAGTTTGAACCCTGATAGCTGGCCAGAGTGACGTGCGATCCCAAGAGGAACGCATCGCGGAAGTGCGGGCTATCGGGGTACTGCTCCCGGAGCAACTTGTACAGCCGGGCCGACTCTTCGAAGTCCTTGGTCCGCAGATGAAAGCTCGCCGAGACCATCAAGGCATCATCGGCGAGTGGACCTGTGGCATCATGCAGCCACACCGACCGTAGAGCTTGCAAGGCTCGCCCGCGTGTGTCGAATGTGGGCCGGGTGTTGTCGAGAAAGTTCGGGATGATCGGGATATGAAATGAGTCGACGTTTTCGAAGTCTGGTGTCTCCTCGGTCGAGTCGGACACCACCTCGATATCGCCAGACTTTTGCACCTGTTCCGGAAAGCCCAACCAGTAGCGGGCAATCTCGAAGTACCGCCTTGAGACGGAGTCGAGATGGCGGGTCGAAGGATAGCGGGTCAGCAAGTCGTCGTAACTGTCTTGAGCATGGGCAAAGTTCTGCTGATCGAATTGGCACTCGGCCTTCATGAAGAGAGAGTCTTCCTCGATCGGGTCACCAAAGTTCGCGTATGTATCAAGGGAGGAGGTTTTCACGCCCCACCAGCGATCCATCTTCATGCCGAACGTTTCGTGGCTATTGCGGCGGGCCTTGGCCAGTTTCTTGAAGGCTTTCTCAGCCTCCGAAAGTCGACCATCGAGATACAGCGATTCGGCGGCCTGGTACTCGTGTAGACCTTCGATGGAGAACGCCTCTCCGCTCGCGACGGCATCGGCTTTCTTGCGTTCCCAGCGGGAGCGTTTCAGCGTCCGTTCCATTGGCCCCATGTAGCGGGTGTCGGAATCGGTCTCGGCATAGGGATCTGAATTGGCCACCAAGCGGACATCGCCGCTCTGTGGGCTTTGTGAACGCACGAATGCAGCGCGGTTCGCGCAGCCCCCCCCGAGCATCGTCGCGACGACGGCCAAGCCCCAAGTGACTGGGAGCTGTGTCTGCCGGAGTGGGCCAAGGAAGGACATGTCAGGCGAATCCATTCGCACGCGGGACGCTCCTCCCCACCCGCAGCCACTCGGCAAACAGGGGGACGAACTTGATGGATTCTGCCACGAAAGACTGTTTCTCGGCTAGTCGAGTTTTCCGGTCGGTGGTTTTCGTCGCAGATTGTGCCGAATCGTACCAATGTTGCCCCCCGTTGAGTTGCGAATCGAAGCCGTCGAAGCGGAGCGTCTCCCACCCGCGAGACTTTCGGAAGTCTTTTGGCACGCGAAGTTTGGCCGCTCGCCAGATGGCCGATTTTCCGGAGCTTGGCGGAAGTGCAGTCACTGTGTGCTCTCACTATTATCAAGCGGTGTTGATGTTACTCGCTGAGTCACTTGGAGATTTTGAAAA
>JANPCU010000005.1:0-26883 GCA_031431195.1 Planctomycetota bacterium
TTTCATGGGTGTTCCCCCCCAGGGCTGTTTCGGTGCATCGTTTTAATCCGGTCACTATACTCCGCGGGGTGTGTAATGTGAAATTCCGGCTAGCCCCGGGGGTGAGCGGGGGTGTTCGAACCCGACAGCGTCGCCCCTGTAATCGACTCCGTTCCGGTCGATCACCTCGCCCAGGTTCACTGGGATCAGCGGTTGTTCTCTCGACCGAACACCCCGGCTCACGACGGGGTCTCGCCGAACTCCGCAAACTCGACTCCGAAAGTGGATTGATCCCGGTGATTTGGGACGACTGATCAGACGATTCGCCACGGAGACCACTCAAATTGATCAGGTGGCAACAGGTCGGTCAAATGCGCCGCCACCAGGGCTCTTCCCGCTTCCAGCACCTCGATCGTGCAGGCGGGAAGGCTTTCGAGTTTGACTCGCTTCATGACCTGGTTGAGTCGGCGCAGGAGTTTGGTCGAGTCGCGGTAGTCTCGCAGAAACCCCTCGGCGATGAACAGCGGGATGAACGCGGCCAGCTGGTCGGTCGATTCGCGGGCACTGGCATTGACGACCCGTTGTACCACATGCGGGTCGACGGTCTGCATGGAGTGATAGTACCTCTCCAAATGCGAGGGGTGTCGCTCGGAGAGTTCGGCGTCGATCAGCAACTCCGTCACAATGTGTCCCAGGAATCCACAGAGAAACGTGTCCCCTGGCAAGGCCTCACGAAACAGCCCTGCCATTCGCCCAGTGATTTCACTGAACCCCCGCGTCGTGTGGAACCAATCGTCGTCCGAAAGATGCTGCAAGATTCCCAGCGAGACTTCGTGCTCGGGCGAACCCTCTGGCCACTCGGGCAGGAGCGGCTCGATCCGCTTTGTCCGCATCCGCACCCGGCGATCCACCACCGACAACCAGTCGGGCACAGCTGTGCCCGCCATGAAATAGGGGCGGTCGAGGAAGCGAATGCCGTGGGCGAGGTAGTTCATGGCGGGGTAAATGCGATCAAAGGATTCCAAACAGCACGATGCGAAAAAAGCCCAAGGGTTGCAACCCTGGGGCTTTCAGAATCAGTTTCAGTCTGAGTCTCAGCGAACGACTACTTGCCGCCGCCGAAGTTTTCCCTGGCAAACTTGGCGATGACGGCTCCCAAGCCGGTCAACACCCCTTCGCCAACCTTGGTCTCGCCATCGACGGCCCCTTGAGTCAGCTTCAACTGCATTGTGACCAGATCGTCGGTGCCCAACATCGCTTCGATGGCCGTTTTCTGCCATTCGAAGTTCTTGAGGGTACTCATCGCGTCGTTCTTTCCGGCTTTCCCAGCTGGCTTCTTCCCCTTGGGAGCGTCCGGGGCCTTGGGCTCGGGTGTTCCCTTCTGAACTCCGATGTTCTGCATCAAGTTGAGCAGATCAAAATCCTTCTCTTGCAGGAAGGCGTGAGCCAGATCCAGGGTTTGACGGGCATGGAACCGCACATCGACAAAGGACTCCAGCGTTTTCTTCTCACCAGAGGTGGCCTGCACCGCCAGGTTCTTCAGCACGTCCAGACTGCCGACCCCGGTGGCGAAGCCCACGAAGTCGGGCCCCGCAGCCACATAGACCGTGCCGTCGCCCCCGTAGAAATCGAGCATCACCTGCGGAGTATTCGAGACCGTGAACGAGTGGAATTTCGTCTCGCCGACCGTCTCGATGTTGAGCTTGCTGGACCAGCCCGTACGAACTTTGCCCAGATGGCCGACCAGCGTTTCGATCGATGCACGGACATCGGCAGAGCGCGCCCCCAAGACGAAGCTGTGGAACTTGCCTTCCGAGGGGGCGATGTCCACAAACAGATCCAGTACGCCCGTATCCAGGCTTCGGGACAGGGCTTCGATGCCAACCTCTGTCGCTCCGATGCGAGCGGTCTTTTCCTCGGCATTCAGATCTTTGTTGGCTTCGATCTGCTGCTTCAGGACCACCGGCGTCTGCTTGTAGACCTCTTTCATCCCAGTCGCGTTATCACTGTAGGTCGGCAGCAGAACACGCGCCGTCAAGACCGACTTCTCACTCCCACTCAGACTCGCAAAATGGCTCTTGCTCGATTCCAGCTGGCTGACCCACTTGGCCAGATCCGTACCGGGCAGCGCCGTCCAATGCGACTGCCCCAGCGCCAGATGTTTCGTCTCGTCCGTGGTCAAACCGGCTTCGAGCAACAGGGATTCGGCAAACAGCTGCCCCAGCTTGTCGGCCTGCTGCGAGACCAGCAGTTTGCGGAGGTCGAAGGCCTCCTGCGTTTCATCCGTCTTCTTCTTCAGGTCAGCGAGCTTGGCTTCCTTGACCTTCAACGTGGCCGCAGCCCGAACCTTGGCTTCCGCCTCAGTATTCAAGCTGTAAATGGCGATGTCGTACCCTTTGGCGAACAACGCATTGAGTGTCACATCGGGAGTGACGACCTCGACCGGAACGTCTTCCTTGACCTCCGAAATACTGGCGTAGCTCTTGTTCCCCTTGGCCCGCATCCAGCCCTTGTACGCATCGGTGAGTTCATAGAGTGTTTTGTCTTTCCGGTCCTTGTCGGCAATGATCCCGATCGGATCCAGATTGCCGTCTATGAAATCGGCCTTCAGCACTTCAACGGGCACTTGCAGCATCTTCCGCTGCCCGGTCTCGCTGTCGCCCGAGAACAACAGAGCCCCTCCAACCGGTAACTCGGGGTTCACGCCGACGAGGAAGATGTCGATATTCGGAAAGATATCCTTGTCGTACACGGCCTTCTGCTTGGCGAGTTTGACCGTCAGGTACTCCACGTCCTGAATCAGCCCATTGGCACTCCGCAGCCCCGCATGCAACTTGGCAGGCTCTTCCGCCCACGCCGTCGAACCAATACCAGCTGCAGCACACAGCGCCGCTGTGCGAATCCAAGACATCTTCATGTGCGAGACTCCATCCCGTTCAGGAAATTCCCCATCCCCAGCAATTCTGGAGTAGTCACCCTTAGTTGGAAGGATAGGGGAACGTCGCAGGCCGGGCAACTTTGAGAGGGGGTGCTGAACGACTGGGTCGCCGATTCGTCAACGGCAGAATCTGCCGGAGCAGGAGTGCCAGCGAGACGAATTCCGCGTGTACGGGAGACCGGAGACTCCCGCTGAAAGAGAGAGTCGATCCACTCATCGGGACACACAGACTACGTTTCGGCCCGAAGAACAGGTTTTCTCCACGCGGAACACGCAGTCCCCCGTCTTCGACACAACCGGTAAAGTGACCGGGGCGTAGCTGCCCGAGATGATGAAGGGACATCGACGGCCTCCGACCTCCGGTGCAGCCAACTTGGTTTGCAGGCCGCTTTCATGACACCGTACGGGTGGATGATCCAGATGAGAGACTCTGGAACCTGATTCCCCAGACAGTTGGTCCAGCGCCCTTCAGCCCGCAGCACCGGCCAGGCCGCGTGCCAGAAACCCTCGCGAACACAGCGGGGCTGGCGATCACCTTCTTCTCCGAAAGAGGATGCCGGCTCCCCAGGCAACAGATCGTGGGCGGGACGTCGCCCACGTTCTCGGTCGATCTGTGTGCGTCAGGAAAATAGGCACCTCAAAACCAGAGGTATTGTCCACATAAAACTCGCGACAACCGCAGGTGACCTCGAACTCGACGAAAGCGGCGGAGTGAAAACGCAGAGGACGCAGAGTTCGGAGGGGGGCCTCTTTTCTCGGCGTTCTCCGCGCCCTCTGCGTTTCAAACTTCAGAAACGCTGGATCGAGGCTTCTCATGCGTGGTGGCTGTGAACGGTGGTGAATCTCAGACGACTTTTTGGGCACACACCCCTGTCGTGAATTTCGGAGAACTGCCTACGATTGTGATGCACACACTCGATCGATGGCTTGCTGGCACTCGGCCCTGGCTGGCGCAGCGGGCTAGGCGATCAATAGGCGACCGACGCCTCTGGGGCACGCACTCCGAAATTGGCGAAGGGTTTGCCATCGAAGCAATTCGTCTCGCACTGCTACACTCTCGGAATCGAGATCCTCCTGAGACACTTGCGACGAGCACCAACCTCGCCTCACCACATCGTCGAGACATGGACCAAACCCCCTCACTCCCGACCTTCCGTGTGTCGCTCGAACTCTTTACCGGGCCGCTCGACCTGCTGCTGTTTCTCGTCCGCCGGAACGAGCTCGACACCCGCGATCTCCCGCTGTCGCGGATGACCTCGCAGTTCCTGGAGTATCTCTCGGTGCTGGAGTTCATTGACCTGGAACTCGCCTCGGAGTTCGTGGTGGTGGCCAGCACACTGGTTGAGATGAAGAGCCGCGATGTGTTGCCCTCGGACGGGACCGCAGAGGCCGAGCCGGAAGAGGCTCCCGCCAGTGATGGCCCGGCCAGCGAGATCATCCGCAAGATGCTCGAATACCGCCGCTTTCGAGACGCGGCCCACGCTCTGGAAATCCACGCCATCGAATGGCAGTCCCGCTACCCCCGCCTCTCCGCTGAGCGCCCGGTCGTCGGCAAGACCCCCGCAGCTGACCGCATTAAAGAGGTCGAACTCTGGGATCTGGTCAGTGCCCTCGGCCGCGTCCTGAAGAAGAACGACGTGCAAGCCGAGGGCCGCATTCGCTACGACGACACCCCTATCGAGGTCTACGTCGAGCAAATCGGTTCCCGTGTCCTGGCCGAGGGCGAAGTCCTTTTCACCCAGCTGTTCGACCACGAAACCATCCGCTCGCGCATCGTGGGGATGTTCCTGGCGATTCTGGAGCTGATTCGCCACCACGGCTATCGAGCGATCCAGGAGGGTCTCTATGGAGAGATCCGCGTGCTGCCGCCGCTGCCATGCAGCGAAGAACCACCGGCTGAGTCTTCGCCGCTGCAACTCTCCCCTCCTCCTGTATAGCGGCCCGCCGAGGATCGTTTCAAACCTCGACAGGATGCGCACATGTCCATGGTGCAGACGTACTTCGTGGGGCACGTTTCCTACGTGCCCGTAGCTCACGTCGCTCCGCGACTGAGATTCCTCCCGCAATGCCCTTTCGAACAAAGTGTGAGTGGTCATTCGGCAGGCGGAATGCGAGTCGCGGAGCGACATCGCCGACATTCCATCGCGTACAAAGTTCTGGCCGCGCCCTCGTAGGACCTCAGCGGTCAGCCCCAGAAGACGTGACTCGACCACGGAGCCGAGAGGTATCTCTCATTGCGAAAGGTCAGGTCGAGCATAAACTGCGCAACCCGCTCAGCTGAGTAGTCGGCATGCGCTCTCCGCCAGCCATTCTCGGCAATCACTCGGGCCTCCGCATCGTTCTGCTTGAAACGCCGCACCGTGGTAATGAGATCCTCCACCGTCTCGAAGTACCCCACTTCTTCAGGAGTGAACAGCTGCTCGAATCCCGCACCGTGATGAGTCAGCGTCAACAGCCCGTTTCCGGTCAGCTGTGCGATGCGATCGGACGAATACAGTTCCACATCGTTGCGGCGATTCAGATTGAGTGCCATCCGGCTGGAAGCGAGTATCTGGTCCTTTTGGCTGCCAAATACCTTGGGCTGGTTCAAGCTCCCGAAGATACCGATTCGCAACTCGGGCAAGGCGGCGACCAGTCTCTCCAGAAAGATGATCCGATCAGCAGCGTACTTTTCGGAGCCAAAGAACACGAGGTCGTATTCAGGCCGGGGATTCTCGAACGCGCGCAGTCGCTCGACCGAGGGTTCCACCGGATTGGGCATATATCCCGCCGGGCAGTTCGGTCGACTAATCGCCTTTAATAACGGCCCGCTACTCGTGACGATGACCGAATCCAGCGTGTCGGTTCGCTGATGAATGTGCTCGATGTTCTTGGGATCCCATAACGCATCGACGTACCACAGAGCGATTTTAATGGCGGGCAAATGTCTGCGGATTTCGAGCAGCGTGTCGCGCGTGATGTATTGAGCATGCCCTAGCACGAGTACATCGGGGGCCACATTGATACAGGTCTGGATCAGCGCTCGATTGGCCTTCCCCTTCCCCCAGGTTTTACTGCCGAGAAACGACAACATCCGCGCGCGGTCGTTAATACTGAAGGGGTAAACGTAGCAGCCGTTTTGAATCAATCCCTGACTCATCTTGATATCGCAGTTGGAGAAGACGAGCCCGTCCTTTTCCAATTGATAGTTTGCGGCGTGTACGACGCGAATGCCTCGGTAGTCACTGGACGAATTCATGAGAGAGCCTGCAACGCGGAGTGAAGAGTGGGGATGGCGCTCGCCCCAGAGTCCACGATGTGCATCGCTCCTCCGAGAATTCAACCTCCGAGATCAAGGGCCTATAGCTTGTAGCCCCCTCTCGATTTGGCGTCAATGTCTTATGACTGGCCTCTCCAGAGATGACGCTCAGCGCTCCGTGCAGGATCATGATCCGGGAGAGTGTGAAACGCAGAGGCCCAACGCCACAGCCGCGACCGAAACGGATTTCCAAGGTCGATGCCGAGAGGATTTGGGACACAGATCTCGCAGATTTTCACAGATTTCAGAAAGCCGACGAGGTGCCTCACAGCCTCTGAATCTGTGCCGATCTGCGAAATCTGTGTGCAAATCCCTGGATTTTCCTCGCCGAAGAGGACTCCTGATCATCTGCGCGACGCGCTAAACTTCTGGGGAGGAGTCGTACTGCGAGGCCGAGCTGCAATTGTAGATGCCTGAGAATGCGGTCACGGACGATTCCCCGTCCTTCGTCATGCTCCCCCTTTGCGTCCTTCGCGATCTTGGTGTTCCCGATTCGTCCGACGAGGGGAGGATTGAACACCAAGGTCGCAGTGCAGAGGAAAAGCAGCGAAGAGTCGAGCAGAGCAGTCGACCGGGAATCGGCTTCAGATCGAAAGATTCTCCGCGTCCTCAACGACCTCTGCGTTTCAATTCTTGCCCCCTCACCTGCCTGAACACGTTCGCCCCAACCCGAGGAACATGTCGGTCTCCGGGATAACGCCACCCCCCACCAGCCTTCCCGATCTGGTGAATCCACGGCCTCCCTCTCCGTCGTGCGGACCGCGCAGAGAATCGCCCGATCATGCGGAGATACGCGGGCGGTCCTCGGGAACAATCACCCAGTGCGTCTCGCACTCCCAGAAGACCGTTCGCGGGAATTCCCAAGTCCCACGGCGGCTTACACATGCACTGATCGATGGGTCTTGACAGAGATCCGGATCACATCTATTTTGGCGTCCCGCAGCCAAGGAGGGTGTTCATGCAACTCATTGATCGTTTTTTCAGACGACACCCGTCTCAGCAAACTCGTACTTCCACATCTCTGTGCCCTTATCTCCCGTTATGGGTCAGGTATCCGCTCAAGGGGCAACGGCGAGCCGCCGTTGAGCAATGGAAGCAGCAACAACTTGAACAGCTGATGGAAATTGACACGAGCCCCGCAACCACAAAGTCCGGACGCGTGATCACTCTCGTGGCCGTGCTGCCTGGCCGAACTCTCGACCTCGCCGAGTTTCTGAAGCCCTGGCTGCGCTCTGTCGCGTTGGTGGGGCTGCGTGGCACCCTCCTCCATGCCGGGCCGTGTGATCTCACGAGTGTCCGGGAACAATATCCGTCGATTGATCTGGTCCCGGCCTCCATCGGCACTCGGCATCTGTTTTTGGAACGACACTTCGCGGTGCGCGACTACCTGAAACAGATCTCGGATGATTATGTGCTGATCACCGATGGGCGCGATGTGGCGTTCCGACGAGACCCGTTCGAAGTGTTGCGTGGCCACGCCCCACAGCTCGCTCTGGGGACCGAGGGCATCCCCGTCCGAGAGAACAAACACGTCCTGAAGAAGATGCAGGCGGCATACCAACAACCACATTACCTGGATCAGCTGGTCTTCAACCCGGGGATCATGGGAGGGTGTCGAGACCGAGTACTCGATCTACTCGAATTCTTGACCCACGAAATCGACGCACTGGATTGCCAATCCATCGATTGCGACATGGGAGTCTTCAACAAGGTGGTTCATGACCACTACGCGCTCGATGACATTTTCACGGGCGAGACTCTGCATTCTCGGTTCGGGCACTGGGAGTTCAACACCCCAGCTCCCATCATTCACAAGTGACCACCCACACCATCGAGGCGACAGACCCTGTTCGCCCCGCCCCATCCCCTCGGAGGCCTCATGACCGTTTCCCGCTGGACTAAACTGACACGCAAGCTGTTCCGTCCGAAGCAGATCCAGAATGGAAGCGTGCGGATCGACTTGCAAGGTTGGACATCCACCAAGCAGGCCCGCGATCTGTATTATGACCGCCACGAGGCCAGCGAGCGCCGGATCATCGAGCAGCGACTGCGCCCCGATGACATCGTGCTGGAACTTGGCTCGGGCATGGGGATCGTAACGATTACCTGCTGCCAGATCGCGGGGAGTGATCGAGTACACACCTTCGAAGCCAACCCCCAGATGGAGCCGACGCTACGGCGTAACTTCGAATTGAATGGGGTCACACCTCAGCTGCGAATGGCCATGATCTCCAGCACAGCGGGGACCGAGGAGTTTCATGTCTCGGACAAGTTTCTCCTGTCCAGCCGCTATGAATCGGCGGCGCGTGCCTCGCGAGCGAATTCCGAGTGTACTACGGTGCCGACGGTCCCCTTGCAGCAAGTGCTCAAGCAGATTCAACCGACATTTCTCGTGGTGGACATTGAGGGGGGAGAACTCGAGCTACTGGCCCCCGAGGTCGACCTCTCGTCCGTGGAACGCATTTGCATCGAGGTGCATCCTGCCATCATCGGAGACGAGCAGTCCGGTCGCTTGATTGAGAACTTGATTCAGCGGGGTTTTTGGCTGTCGCTCAACTGGTCCGACGGGATCGTGCTGTACTTTGAACGCCGCTCACCGGCCGCTGATTCACAGAGACAAGCCGCCTGACGAGTGCCCTTCCCTCCCCTGCCCGTCAGTCACGACGGACTTCGACACAGGACGACAGAGAGGACTGATTGTGCTGGGCTGGATTGTGGGGGGAACTGCCGGAGTGGTCATCAGCCTGCTGGGGGGGCTCGCACGGTATCACTTCTGGAGACCTATTCAGCCGCTGGATCGGCCGCGCATCTTGATGTACCACAGTGTCGAGCCGGGACCGGGCACGGGGATGAATGTCCCTCCCACGAAGTTCGAGCAACAACTTGCCTTTCTGAAGCAGCGGGGATACCAGACCTGCACCATGAGCGAGTGCATCGATAACCCCGGTCCTTGCTCGCAACCCACGGTCGCCCTGACCTTCGACGATGGCTTTGCCAATAACTACGAACACGTGTTCCCGCTGCTGCAGAAATACCAGAGCAAAGCCACGATCTATCTGGCTCCGGAGATTGCAGGCATCCGCAGGCTGACACCCGCCCAGATCCGGGAGATGGCCGACAGCGGACTGGTCGAGTTCGGCGCTCACACCATGACGCACCTTGCTCTGTTGAGCGCAGACATCCCGCTGGCTCAGACAGAGATCCTCCAGTCTAAGGCCGCTGTCGAGCAACTCACGGGGGGCCCCTGCCGGAGTTTTTCCTATCCCTATGGGCGATACAGTTCGGACCATGTGGCGATCGTCAAAGCGGCGGGCTTCACCTCAGCAGTCTCTGTCCGCAAGGCCATCGAGCCACTGGGTAATCTCTTTGAGATTCCTCGAATCGGCATCCACGGTCGCGCCGATCTGCTGCAATTCCACATTGCCCTGACCCGGGGGAGATACCGACTATGAACCCGATCGTCGCCAGCGTATTCATCTTGACCAAGAACGAAGCTCACAACATCGTGCGCGTCCTGGCCAGCGTCCGAGACTTCGAGGACATCGTCGTTCTGGATTCCGGCAGCACTGACAACACTGTCGAATTGGCCCGCCAATTCACGGACCGTGTGTACGTCAAGCCCTGGCTTGGCTGGTCTCGCATGTCCGACCAGGCAGCCGAACTCTGCCGACACGACTGGGTCTTGAAGCTGGATGCCGATGAGGAAGCGACTCCCGAACTCCTCAACGAGATTCGTGAGGCGTTACCTGATCAGACACTCTCGGGTCTCTGCATTCCGTTTGACGATCGATTCCTCAGTTTGCCCAACTCCACGTGGATTCGTAAGAACGCCAAGGTGCGGTTCTGGCGAAAATCCCGAGGCCATTTTGGAGACGAATATGTCCACGAAGGCGTCCACCTCACCGGTCCTGTGCGAGAGGGGGAAGGGTGCATTATTCATTATGGCGAGAGCAGCATCTCCACCAAGCTACTCAAAAACGACACCTATTCCACGCTTAAGGCCCAGGAGCGATTCGACGGTGGACGCCGCTTTTCACTGCTCGCGTTACTAGTGGCATTCCCCTTAACGTTCTTGCGTTCCTACATTTTAAGGCGCAGCTTCTGCAACGGAATTCGAGGGTTCATCGGGAGCGCAATTAATGCCCTATACGCGTTCCTCAAAGAGGCCAAACTGTACGAATTAGAACTCAAACACGGGAAGCGTAAGGGGTAAACTGACGAGCCAGCCCACGGGCATTGACCGCCTCCGCCGCCCCCGCTGGGAAGACCCCGATTCAGCCATCACGCAGTGGCGAGACGCTTGCTGACTCACACCGCGTTATGTGATGTAATACGAGCGAGGAGAGTGCTTAGACTGCTCACAATCGAGTCCGGATTAAAATACTGCTCATAGCTCTGCCTCGCCTGACTTCCCCACTTCGGCAATTCAGAGCGTAAGTTCGCCAGACTGCGAACAACATTCGCCAGTGCCTCGGCGGACCCCGCAGGGATGAACTGCATGCCACTGGCAGGGACAGGCGAGGCGAGGAGTGCCTTGGGATAAGCGTCCGAGACCCGTGTCACCACCACCCGGCCACAAGCCAACGACTGGTAGACCTTATTCGGAATCACCCGGCTGGCCTTCTGCGAAGTCCCGAAGACCCCCAGCAAGATATCGGACGCACCGATTTGAGATGGCAACTGCTCATAGGGAATCCACGGAGTGAATGTGACATGGGAGAGGCCGCTGCATATTTCCAGACATTGAGGCTTCAGGGGACCATCTCCAATAAAATGCCAATCTACTTCCGGGACCAGCCGGGCGGCAGCAGCGATGACCTCGGGGCCTTGCAGGCCGATAAAACTCCCGTAGAACAGGACGCGAACCCGTGGCGGAACTGGCCCCCAGGGCTGCGGCACAAACAACCCCGGCTCAGCACCCACGGGAATGACACAGACACGTTCCGGCTTCAGGCCAAAGTCGCTCGAAAAGTAATCGGCATGGCACTGCGTATCGGCCACCACGGCCTCGAAGCGTTGCATCAGTGCGGATTCGCGGGCCAGCATGCGGCGAGCCACTTCGGAATCTGAATTCACCCGCTCCTGCTCATGCACCACTTTGTCATAGGCACTAATCAGCGGGTCAAACACAATGGGAACATCGCGGGATTTCGCCCAGCGAGCCGCTGCCGCTGCGTCACGATGGCGAAAGCAGGGAACCCAGACGACATCCGGCTTCTCGATTCGCTGAAGCCAGGCTTGCCAGTCGCCAGCGAAACTCAACACCGGATAAAAATCCTGAATCTGCCAGCCCAGCTGCACGAAGGCCTGCCGCAGAATACGATCACGCGAGTAGTCCCGCCCCGATCGGCTCCACCACAAGACCTGGCGCTTCGAAATCGGGTGTAGTCCGTCAGGCACGATTGGAAGACTCTCTCTGGCGTCATTTTCGATGGGTTCACCCGCCTCGTGAAAAGCGTTTTAAAGCCCCCACACAGCGAGGGAGTCGAGTATTCCAGAATCACAACCCACCAACAAGTGCGGCAGGTGGGGTCGCTCCCCAGGAAGAGAGAAGAGAAGGCGTCTCGCTTGACGCGGTTGCTTGAACCGCCGAGTCTGTCGCCAGTGGAGCCACCTGCCTGACTCGATGCGCTCCACCGAAATCCCCGCCACCCTGGACCCACCCGCTATGTCGCGTCCGCTTGTTGTCGTCACTGATTTCATCCACCCACCGCTCACCCATGAAGAGCGCATCCTCGGGGATATCGCCGATGTGGTGGCTCTCAATGCCTTCAGCGAAGCGGACCTCGTCGGCAAAATCGAAGAGGCGGATGCAATTATGCTCTACCACTTCATCTCGATCACCCGCCAGACCATCGACAGCCTCAAGAAGTGCAAGCTGATCGTCCGTTGCGGGGTCGGGTTTGACAACGTCGACCGGGCGGCGGCACGGGAGCGGGGCATCGCGGTGGCGAACGTCCCCGACTATGGGACGGAAGAGGTCGCCGACTCGGCCATCGCCATGCTGCTGACGCTGATGCGTGGCGTTCACTTCATGAACAGCCGCCTGCAACATGAACAGGGCTCGTGGATTTACGAACAGGTTCGCCCGCTCCACCGGCTGCGTGGCCAGACCATCGGACTGATCGGGCTGGGCCGCATCGGCACCGCGACCGCCCTGCGAGCCAAGGCCCTGGGACTGAACGTGTTGTTCTACGATCCCTACGCGGCGGACGGGACTGACAAGGCGATCGGCATCACCCGTTGTGACACGCTGGAAGAGATGCTGCCCCGCGTCACAGCTGTCAGCGTCCACTGCCCCCGGACCGCCGAGACGCAGCACATCCTCAATGCCAAAACGATAGCGATGCTGCCCAAGGGGGCGTACCTGGTGAACACCGCGCGGGGCGGCTGCGTCGATGTGTATGCGGTGCAGGCCGCGATCGAGTCGGAACATCTGCGCGGGGCGGCAATCGATGTCCTCGAAGTCGAGCCGCCCGCCGAAAATGACCCGCTCATCACCGCCTGGCGGACCCCCGGCACCCTGGCCCACGACCGCATTATCCTCAACCCCCACTCGGCTTTCTACGCGGAGGAGGGGCTTGACGATATGCGCATCAAGGGCAGTCAGAACTGCCGAGGCGTACTACTCGGCAAGCCCGCGAGGAATGTGGTGAATTGAGAGTTGGCAGTCCAAAAGCCCACCGGTTGCAACCGGTGGGCTTTCCGCACAATGAGCCATAGAGTCACAGATGATCCAGAACTTCGGTGGCAACGTCTCCTTCGAACCAGCGCATCACTACGCACCCCGTTCGGAAGCGGAGGTTCTGGAGATTCTCACCCGGCACAAGGGGCAGCGGATCAAGGTCGTCGGTCGCCTGCACTCTTGGAGTGAAGCGGCTCGCGGGGACGAGGTGCTGCTCGATCTGCGGCACTTGAACCAAGTCAGCACCGAGCAGCGACAGGACCGCGTTTGGGCTCGCGCCGGAGCGGGCTGCCAGATCAAGAAGCTGCTGGGGGATCTGGAGCAACAGGGACTCACCACACCGTCACTCGGACTCATTACCGAGCAGGCGATCGCCGGGGCCATCTCGACCGGGACTCACGGATCGGGTAGGCATTCGCTGTCGCATTACATGGACGAAGTGCGAGTCGCCCTCTATGACCCGACCACCGGAGTGCCGGTGATTCGCACGCTCAGCGAGGGGCCGGAGTTGCGGACGGCGCGCTGCTCATTGGGTTCGGTGGGAGTCATTCTGAGTGTCGGATTCTGGGCACGGCCGCTCTACCACATCGAAGAGTGCATCGCGCGGCATGCCACATTGGAGGAGGTGCTGCAAGCCGAAGACCGCACGCCGCTCCAGCAGTTCTATCTCGTGCCGTGGGCGTGGAACTATCTGGGCCAGCATCGCCGCGAGGTCGATGCTCCCCGCAGCTCACTGGCTTGGCTGTATGGACTCTATTGCTTTCTGGCGTTCGATATCGGGATGCACCTTGTGATTTTGCTGACGGAACGGGTTCTCCGCAGCCGCTGGGCGATCCAGAACTTCTTTCGGCATCTGCTCCCTTGGACGGTCATTCGAGGCTGGAAGGTGGTCGACCAGTCCGACAGACTGCTCATCATGGAACACGAGCTGTTTCGGCACATCGAGATTGAAGTGTTCGTGAAGCGCTCCGTGCTGGCCGAGGCCCTGGGCTTCGCGCAGGAGATGTTGAGGCATTTCGCCGGTGAGACAGACGCCTTGAGCGGAGCCACCCGCAGTCGTTTGTCTTCGCTCGATTTGCTGGCGGAACTCGAATCCGGAGCGGGGAAGTTCACTTACAACTATCTCGTCTGCATCCGCAAGGTTCTGCCGGACGACACACTGCTGTCCATGGCCAGCAGCGATGACGAACCGTATTACGCCATCAGCTTCACCAGTTATGCCCACCCGACCGAGCGCTCGGGCTACTTTCAGTTTGCAAATTGTCTGACGAATTGTCTGGTGGCGCTGTTTGACGGTCGCCCGCATTGGGGCAAGTATTGCCCGCTGACGCCGCAGCAGGTCGCCGAGGTCTACCCGCATCTGTCCGAGTTCCGCGCAGCCTGTGAGTCACTCGACCCTCAGCAAGTCTTCCGGAATGACTGGATCAACCGGACTGTGTTTGGAGTGAAAACAAACTGACCACTCGTGCCTCGACCACGCGAGGATCAGGGCGTGCTGACTTTGTCGGCTTTTCCCTCGGAAAAGAGCGTCCTTTTTCTGAGAAAAAGGCGACAATCCCGGACCGCAGGCACTGAAGACAGTGCCGCAAATTTGATTGCGAACATCGTGGGGCACGTTTCCAAAGTGCCCGTCCTCTGCACACCACAGCGACACGAAAGTCAGCCTGACCAAGGCACGGGCACGTAGGAAACGTGCCCCACGAAGAGGGTTTCTTGCGCTACACCTGAATCCCGCGAGCGGCCAAGTGCTTCAGCAACTCCTCCGGGCCGGTGAAGACCTCCGCCTGGAACCCGTACTCGCGGCCCTTGATGACGTACTCGGGAATGTCGTCGGTGTAGAACGCCTCGCTGGGGGCGCAGTGAATCGCCTTCAGCGCCGCCTCATAGATCGGCGGATCGGGCTTCATGGCCCCGGCTGCGAACGACACGATGCAGTGATCGAACGGGATGAGAAAGTCGTACCGCGCCTTGATCCAGTCGAAGTGCGAGACCGTGGTGTTGGACAACAGCACCAGCCGATAGCCCTGCTCCTTCAGACTCCGAATGATCGGCTTCATCTCCAGGATCGGATCAAAAATATCCGAAGAGGCCCGCCGTAACTCCTCCAGATCGAGCGGCTTCTTCACGAGTTCCGACAACTGGTCCCGGAACTCCTCCTCGGTGATCCGACCTCGCTCGAACTCCCATTGCAGGCCCGAATCAATCAGCAGCTTATGCGTCGCCTCGCCGCTCAAATCGCACAGCTGTCCGATTTGCTGGCACATCGTGGCGTGCGAGAACCGGGTCAGGACATTGCCCATGTCAAACAAAAACGTGCGGATCATGATGGTCTTCTGGCGAGCCGGACGGCGACGGAACCGGAATCTGCGGATGTGGAATGCGTCCAGGGGCTGACAGCTTCTGGCTCGTCTCCGGGGGACTCACGCCGGGAAACTGAGTTTGACCCTTGGATTCTCCATGCCCTACACTACGGGTTCGAAGCAATCCTAGGCCCAGACGGCGCTGGCGTTGCGATCAGATGCGGTCAGGTATCGAACCACTCCCCAACGCGAGAGCGGAAGCTACCACGGATGCCTCGGGAGGGGAACGGATGCCAGACGGATTCAGTGACGATGACGAGAACCATGTCGATCAGCAAACGCTGCGCGGGCAAGATTGGCCCTGTCTGCATCAGTTCTCCATCTTCATGGCGAACCGCGTCGGCAAGCTGCATGAACTCCTGCGGAAGCTAGAGCGGCACGACCTGCGAGTGGCTAGCCTGAGCGTCGTCGACTCGGTGGATTTCGCCGTGGCCCGGCTGCTGGTCGACCACGTCGATCACGCGCGCGAGGTTCTCACACTCAGCGGCCACTCCTTCACCGAAACCGATGTGATTGGGGTCCAGCTGCCGGAAACCAACCAGCCCTATACGGAAATCCTGCAAACGCTGATGAGTGCCGAAATCAACGTCCACTACATCTATAGCATCCCGCAGGTTCGAGGAGGCCGTCGCGCGGTGGCCATCCACGCGGATAACATCGACCAGGCCATCACGGTGCTGAAGCAGAAGGGGCTGGAAATGCTGACGGAAGACGATCTGCAGTTCGACGGAGACTTTTTCTAGTGCTGATAAAAAGATGGTGTTCCGGACAGGATTTAGGAACACTAATCTCCACTGATCCTCGCTAATCTAGGCGAGAAGAGTCATGAACGCGGTGCCTCCATTTGATGTACTCTCTGTGGAATTGATCTGGATTAGCGGTAATCAGCGAAGATCAGTGTTCCTTTTTCCGTTGGATTCTCTCAGTCGTGATGATCAGCATTTGTGTATCAGACGAAATGCCTCGCTCGCTGCCTGGTCGTGATCGCGACGGAGGTTCGGCCAGCCTCCTGAATTCCACCAAGGCGGACGCATGACCGACACCCCGGGTCCGAGAACGACCGAGCCTCGTCCGATGAGTTGGCGCGAGCGGTGGGCGGCCTACCCCCCGGCTTTCCAAGGGCTGCTCCTCGGCAGCTTTGCCGCCCTCTGCTATAGCTTCACGAACGTGGGGCTGCGGCAGGTCGCGGTGCGGACCGACCTCGATTGGGCCATGTGGGTCGCCTCGTGGAAGGTCATGCCGACCGCCGTCGCGGGCTGCTTCCTGATGCTCGGTCTCGCGCGGCGCGGCGTTTCGGTCGTCCCGCCGCGCAGCATCCTGGTGACGCTGATCGCCAATGGGTTGCTGATGCAGTTCTGCGGCAACGTGCTGTTCCAGTACGGGCTCAGCCGGGCGGGCTTGGCGCTGTCGGTGCCGCTCTGCTTCGCGTCGCTGATCTCCGCCAGTGCCGTCCTCGGCCGAATCGTCCTGCGCGATCCCATTCGCCCGCGCATGGTCGTCGCGATGGGACTGCTGATGCTGGCGGTCGTGTTGCTCAGCCAAGGCACGCGCGCCGCTTCGGCATCCTCGCAGATGAGTTGGCAGGACGCCGCCCTCGGCGCAGCTGCGGCCTTGGGAAGTGGAATCGGCTTCGCGATCTCCGGGGTGGTGGTGAGACGTTCCATCCGCCACGGCATTCCGATCTCGGTGGTCCTCGGCTATTCGGCGACGGTCGGGATGTGCCCGGTCCTCATCGCGATTGCTCATCAAGGTTGGGAGCCGCTGACACAGGTGCTGGACCGCGGGGGCTATGCGTCTTTGCTAACTGCTGGGATCCTGAACGCCATCGGGTTCTTCGCCGTGTCCGAAGCACTGCGTCACCTGCCCGTGGTGCGCGTGAACCTCATCAACGCCAGTCAAGCCGCCATGGGCGGTCTGATGGGCGTCCTCATGTTTCACGAGCCGCCGACCTGGTGGCTGCTCGCCGGAACACTGACCACGATTTCCAGTCTCGTCGTCCTCGGCACCGAAGAGCCGTAACGCGAGTCTCGCAATCATCCCCCCGCTTAACCGCGACGCGGAGTTTTCGTAGAGGAGCGCGCCGCCAGGGATAATCAAGCTTCATCCCCTCTCCCCTGTTCCTGCATCACCAGACATCCAAACGATGTCCGGGCCTCCCCGCCATACGAGAACAAGGAAATGTTGATTCATTGCGATTCACTCTGACCATTCTCTTGTAAGGAAAAGAGTTTGCCGTTCTTGTCTCCCTTGATCAGCTTATTGAAACGGAGTAATTCATCCAATGCGCCTTGAAACAACAAATCGGCGGAGTAGCGATCTTCGAATACAAGCCCCTTCTCCTTCAGGTAAGAATAGAGATCAGCGGTTTCGATTCCACCTTTGCTGCCATCGACATGCCGAACAATCTCGGCCTTCAACTCGAATTCTAACTCAAAGACGCTCTTTTTCGGTGGCGTAGGTGCATCAATCTGGTCAGGCTCTTGCACGGAACGAAGCCGCCCGTTCTTTTCACCCTTGATGTTTTGGGATGCGAGTAGATGATTCACAGCGTTTTGAAACAGCAGATCAGCCGAATGACGCTCCTTGAAAACGATCCCTTTTTCCTTGAGAAGCACATTCTCCTTCAGCCGGGAATAGAGATCAGCGGTTTCAATTCCACCATTGCTGCCATCGACATCGTCGAGAATCTGTTCCTTCAACAACTCCTCCAAATTATATGTACTTTGCGGTAGTGGCTGAAATGTAACTGGCGGTGGTGGCTGAAATACGTCCTCAATCCAATCACCACCAAAGTTGCTGATTTTCTCCTCAACTTTACTTGCGTTCAAGACAAGGCCAATCAAGTCAAGCAATCGCTTTGCGTTTGGATCAGGTGGGTGAGCAAAGTGTTCTTCACTAAGCAATGTGTACGTTGAATCTCCGCGTCCGATGACCACTTTGAATTGCATCAGTTCAAGAAGTGCAGTCTTAAACTCATCCTCTGACACTGGTTTGTCAGCTCCAAATCTCGGCATCGCGGATTGGAAATCGCGTCTGAGAACGTCCAGTGAAAGTGGCGGATCGCCTTTTTGCTTGTGTGATGCCAAAACATCATAGATTGCAAGCTTGCAGTGGACCAATGCGGAATCTTGGGCTGACTTGTCGACCACCAAAGTGGCTTGTCTACTCGAATCGAAAAACGCAAATACAGAAATCACAATTGCAATGAGAGGCATAACCCGCTCCCAAAGATTCCAATACCAAGGCTCAGGTGCGGTTTGTGGAGCAGGAGCAGGAGCAGGAACAGGAACAATACTATCGTTCGAGTGATCGTTCGGATCGTTCGTTGCCACACATTGTCCGATTGACATGATTGTCTCCATTGAGGACAAAACAAGAGCCTATGTGAGTCTAACGAGAGAACACTCCGATGAGATCAATAGGACTTATGATTTCTTGTGAAAATCGTTGCTTTGTGAGTGATAACAGGTGGGCACACTTGGGGCGACGGGATGGCCCGGACGCAGCTTTGAACGTCTGATTGCTGGGCTGCATGAGACTGCGGAGGACCCGCCCGATTTTCAATTCCTCGGGTCCCTTTCGTGATTCAGATCCCTCCGGGGCACTGAGCGGCGGCGGGCACGGAAGTGCCTCACTCACCTTTTTCCCGCACTTTCCCCAACGAGATTGCCCCCGCTGAACCGATCAAGGTAAACTAATATGTCTACAGCCCCACCGCTTCGCCCACCCGCCGCCTGACAGCCCGCGCGCTCGTCCGTTCCCGAAAGGCCCTGCCCATTCGCTGGTCCCTCGCCATTTTGGTGACCCTCTTATTGGGCGGCACTCTCGCTCGGGCCGCTGACGGTCTGCACGTCTGGCCAGAGGCAGTGACACTCCACGCCGACCGGCCAAGACAACAGCTGCTGGTCTCTCGGGAGACGACCGGGCAGATTCAAGACGAGACCCGCGCGGCCAGTTACTCCTCCGACCATCCGCAGATCGCGACCGTCGACGACCGGGGAGTCGTGACGGCGACCGGCACGGGGCGGGCGACGATCTCGATTCAGCTGGGCGACCAACGAACCACGCAGCTGGTCGAAGTCGGCGACCTCGCTCCCCGCCCCATTGACTTCCAACGCGATATCCAGCCGATCCTGAACCACTCGGGCTGCAACACGGGCCCCTGCCACGGGAAGGCTCGCGGGCAAAACGGATTTCAACTGTCGTTACTCGGTTTCGATTCGGACTTCGACTTCGACTCCCTGACGAAGGAGGCCCGTGGACGCCGCTTGGTGCCCAGTAATCCGGAGGCCAGTCTGCTACTCCGCAAACCGGCTGGGCTGGTGCCACATGGCGGCGGAGTGCGATTAGCAGCCACGGGGCCGGAGTACCGGTTACTGCGGGATTGGATCACAGCTGGCACTCCCCGTCGCCAGCCGGAAACCCCGAACCTGGCCAACGTGACCGTCGAACCTGCTAGCCGAAACATGACTGGTGGGGCCTCCCAGCAACTCGCCGTGACAGCTCATTATGCCGATGGCACGACCCGGGATGTGACGGCACTGTCGACATATCAAAGCAACGAAGCGGGCGTCATTGGGGTCGACCCGCGCGGCCTGACCACTGCCACCGGGATCATGGGCGAGGCGGCCATCATGGCTCGTTACCAGGGACGGTTCGCCGTCCATCGCGTTGCCGTCCCGCTGACCGGCGAGTTCGACCCGGCCTGGGTCGCCGCCTTCCCCCGGCGGAACTTTATCGATGATCATGTCGCTTCTGGCTGGGAGAGGCTGCGTGTGACTCCTTCCGCTCTGGCTTCCGACGAGAAGTACCTCCGGCGGGTTTATGTCGACATCATCGGCCAGCTGCCCACCGTGGACGAGGCTCGGCGGTTCTTGAATGAGTCCTCCGCCGACAAGCGCGATCGGCTTGTGGACGAACTGCTCGCCCGTCCCGAGTATGCCGAACATTGGGCCAACAAGTGGGCCGACCTGCTGCGTCCCAATCCTTATCACGTCGGCATTAAAGCCACACGGAATTACGACCTGTGGATTCGCGATGCCTTTCGCAAGAACAAGCCATATGACCAGTTCGTCCGCGAGCTGTTAACCGCGCAGGGCAGCACGTTTCGTCACGGCAGTACGACCTTCTTTCGCGATCGCCGCGAGCCTGAAGAACTGACCACGATCACCAGCCAGCTGTTCCTCGGAATCCGGCTGGAATGCGCCAAATGCCATCAGCATCCGTTCGAGTCCTACAGCCAGGCCGACTACTACAGCTTCGGGGCCTACTTCGCGAAGATCGGTCGCAAGGGGACCGGCATCTCAGCCCCGATCTCGGGTTCGGAGGAGTTCATCTTCACGGGGACCGATGGGCAGGTGACGCACCCCATCACCGGCGAAGTGCTGCCGCCGAAGCCACTATTCGGCACCGCTCCCGAGATCGCAGAAGGCAGCGACCCGCGCGTCTCGCTGGCGGCTTGGATCACCTCGAAAGAGAACCCCTTCTTTGCCCAGACCATGTCGAACCGAGTCTGGGCCGATCTGATGGGACGTGGAATTGTCGAACCAGTCGACGACCTGCGGGCCACCAATCCCGCCTCGAACCCCGCACTGCTCGCCGCTCTGGGACAAGACTTCGCAGACAACGACTTCAACATCAAACAGCTGATCCGCCGCATTGCCACCTCGTCGGCGTACGGACTCAGTTCTGTTCCGACGGAACGCAACATCGCGGACACCCGCAACTTCTCCCGCCATTATCGCCAGCGACTGCGGGGCGAAGTGCTGGTCGATTCGGTTTCCCGTCTCTCGCGACAGCCCGACAATTTCGAGGCGATGGCTCCCGGTTCTCTCTCCAAAGAGATCTGGACGCATCGCATCGACTCACTGTCCCTCGATACGTTTGGCCGACCTGACCCGAATCAAGATCCTCCGTGCGAGCGGACCAGTGACACCACCGTGGTCCAGGCCCTGCACCTGATGAACTCGAATCAGATCGCTAGCAAACTGATGAGCGATGGCAGCCTGCCGCATACCTTGTCCGAGAGCACGCTCACTCCGCCGGAGATCGTCGAGGAGCTGTACCTCGCCTGCTACAGCCGCCTGCCCAATGCTGAGGAGACTCGCATCGGCGTGGAGCTGTTCGAGAAGATCGTGAACCGACGCGGAGCCGGTGAAGACCTGTTGTGGGCCCTGTTGAACACCCCGGAGTTCGTGTTCAAGGATTGAATGTCGACGATTTCTCCGAGGTCGTTGGCTCGACGTGGCCACTGGACCAGATTCAGAGGAGAGGAATTGAACACAAAGGGAGCCAAGGACGCAAAGGGAAGAAGAGGAAAGCATCGGAGAGGGTCGCATCTGATGTTTCCATCCGTCCCTCATTCAGATTGCAGTCAAGACTCGTCAAAAATCTCTCCCATCCCCATCCCTTTTCTTTTCCCCCTTCGCGTCCTTCGCTTGCTTTGTGTTCAATTCCTCCTCCGCATTCAGAGTGTGAGACATCCCATGCACCCCAGATACACCAGAGCCGACGATTTGAGCCGTATCGTGATCGGAGCGGCGATTGAGGTGCATCGAACTCTCGGTCCAGGACTGCTAGAGAGCATCTACGAGCGGTGTTTCTTGCATGAACTGGGTTTACATGGAATTCCAGCGCTCAGTCAACGACTTGTTCACGTTCACTACAAGAATATCGTCTTCGACGAAGTGTTGAAGTTCGACGTTCTGGTCGATGGCTGCCTGTTGGTGGAGATCAAAGCAGTCCAAGATGTGGCTCCAATTCACAAGGCCCAGACATTGAGCTACATGAAACTACTGGACGCGCCACTCGGGCTGCTGCTGAACTTTCACGAGATGAAGTTGACCGATGGTCTGCATCGATTGATCTTGCCCGGCGCGGGGTGGGATTGATTGATTGGAAAGAATGAGGAATTGAACACAAAGGGAGCGAAGGACGCGAAGGAAGAGGTGAAGACGATGGGGATGAGTGGGACTGATGTTTCAGCTCATCGCCGACTCAGAGTGAGGACAAGACTGCCCGGCAATCCCTCCCTCTTTTTTTCTTCCCTTCTTTTCCCCCTTCGCGTCCTTTGCTCCCTTCGTGTTCAATTCCTAGTGGTCAAGGATTGAAAGCCTGTGGTTTCGATGAACCCGCTGGTTCAACAAGACAAGTGAAGCAGACCCAGACCGGCGAATTGAACACAAAGGGAGCGAAGGACGCGAAGGAAGAGGTGAAGACGATGGGGATGAGTGGGACTGATGTTTCAGCTCATCGCCGACTCAGAGTGAGGACAAGACTGCCCGACAATCCCTCCCTCTCATTTCTTCCTTCCGTTTCCCCCTTCGCGTCCTTCGCTTCCTTTGTGTTCAATTCCTCCCTAAAACAACAACAATCGGACTGGCCCATGTACCCGTCCGCAACGGAGCGAAGCATGTTGACATACTCGAACTGCAACGGCCTCTCGCGCCGCTCCTGCCTGCAACTCGGCATTGCGGGGTTCGTTGGGGCGAGCTTTTCTCAGCTGCTCCAGATGCGGGCCTTCGCGGGCGATGCGGTCGCGGCCGGTGGCAAGGCGAAGAGCTGTATTTTGATCTGGCTGGACGGCGGACCGACGCATTACGAGACCTTCGACCCCAAGCCGGACGCCCCCAGCGAGGTGCGCGGCGAGTTCAATGCGATCTCGACCAAGGTTCCCGGCGTGCAATTCTCGGAGCATATGACTCGGCTGGCGAGCATCTCAGACAAGTTCGCCGTCATCCGCTCGATCCGCCATGAGCAGGGAAACCACGGCGCCGGGAATCACTACATGATGACCGGTGCACCGCCTCGCATTCCGGTCGGCTGTGGTGCGTTTGTCAGCTTTCATCCCAGCATGGGCGCGGTCGCTTCCTACGTCCGTGGAAACCAAGACGGCTTGCCCGCGTACTTCTCGATCCCATCAATGACACGCTCCGGCGGGCCAAATTTTCTCGGCGCTCAGTACGCTCCGTTCGTCGTCCCCGATGATCCGAACAGCGACAGCTTCCGCGTCCGCGATGTCGCCCTGCCCTCCGCCATCAAGGACGACCGCTTCGCCCATCGCCGCGAACTTCGCACTCAGATCGACCGCCTACCCCGCATCCCCAACAAATCCGCAGCTGACCCGGCTGTGACACTGGATGAGTATTACCAGCAGGGGTACGACCTCGTCTCCTCGCCGCTCGCGCAGAAGGCATTCGACATCCATGCCGAAGACGCCGCCACGCGTGACCGCTATGGCCGCGACACGTTCGGCCAGCGCGTGCTGCTGGCTCGACGATTGGTGGAGGCCGGTGTGCCGTTCATCACGCTGAATGAGGGAGGTTGGGACCATCATGTCAACCTGTTTAATGACCTGCAGAACCGACTGCCGAAGTTCGAAAACTCCATCGCCACGTTGATCGAGGATCTGGAACAGCGCGGCATGCTTAACAGTACGCTCGTGCTGGTCCTGGGTGAGTTCGGGCGCACGCCGAAGATCAACAAGGACGCTGGTCGCGACCACTGGGCCAATGCGATGAGCGTCTTGATGGCCGGAGCGGGCACTCCCGGCGGGACCATCGTCGGAGCCACCGACCGTGCGGGCTACTCAGCTGTGGACCGCGTGCTGTCCCCCGAGAACTTTGTCTCGACCGTCTATACAAAACTCGGCATCAACCCCGATCAAATCCTCTACACGCCTCTCGGGAGGCCAACGCATCTCGTGAGCGATCCGATGCCGATCCGCGAACTGATGAGCTGACGCCAACGTTTAGCCGCGACGCGAAGTCTTCGAAGCGGAGCGAGCACATCAATACAACGCACTCACAAAATTCCATTTCTGCCGTGGCAGTCCTTCTTTCTCCGGGTTGTTCTCAACGTACAGAATCGCTCAGGGAACATCGTCGACTTGGAGATAAACTTTCCATTGCCCTCGAGCGAAGCACTTGTGTGGTCGCCCTTGATTGTCCCACTGATTCTGAAATGGATGAAGCCCCTCCATTACCAGTTCCTCAGTCGCACTTCCTTTCAGTTGAATCACAAGTGACTCAACCTTCAATTCTGATGTTCCAATAACCAGATGCACATGGTCGGGTAGAATCGCACACGCCCACACTGACAACCCCGACTTCTGGAAGTACTTGGCAACCCCCCGTCCGACCGCACGAGCCTGTAATCCGCTAAGTTCCACCGCCGGACGCAGAAGTGCCTGCTTGGCAGCCAACCGCAGTTCATGGTCGTGTGGACGATACGCGACGGACCGGGTTTCGGTTGTCTTCGTTGCCGGACCGAATTTGGCGAGTTCCCATGATCCCACGAAATCGGACCATGAACCGCGAGGATCGTTCGGAAGCCAAAAACGGTACATGCCAAAAATAATGTGATATCCGACGATCATGAGAAGCTCCGAGGATTGCGTGGATCGCTCCGCTTCGAAGACTGCGCGTCGCGGCTAAACGCACCAGCGACGCTATCGGGGCTTACTGAAAAGTTCAAGACCGTTTATCCGCGACGCGGAGTCCTCGAAGCGGAGCGCGCTGCCGGTTGCATCCAGCGGCGATTGTGAGCAAAATCCGGGGTTGCCAACCGAGTACGGGTTCGGACGGCGACTCTCTGTTCAGGATGGGGACCGGATTCTCATGAGCGGTGCTTTCAGTCTGCTGGCCGAAGGGGCGTTTGACCTCTCGGGATACCAATACACGGGTTGGGTGATCGCTGGGATCGTCGCGTTCTTCTTCGTGCGGCTGGCCGTCGGATTCTGGGCTGCCAGCAAGGTCAGCAATGCCTCCGACTACATCGTCGCCGGCCGCGGGTTGCCGATTTACATGACAGCTGCGTCGATCATGGCGACGTGGTTTGCCGCCGAGACACTGATGGGGGCCAGTGCGCACGGTTACACGCATGGGTTTCAGGGAGTGATCTTCGATCCCTTTGGTGCCGTGCTGTGCTTGCTGTTGTCAGGAGTCTTCTTCATTCGGCTGATGCGGCGGGCCAAGTATTTGACGGTGGTGGACTTCTTTGAAAAGCGGTACGGCAAAGAGGTCAGTCTCATCACCTCCATCGTGCAGATCCTGGCCTACCTTGTTTGGACGGCAGCTCAATTTGTCGCTGGCAGCGTCGTGTTCCATTCGTTGCTGCCGAGCTATCCGCCGTGGATCGGAGTGGTGGTGGTGGGCGTGATCGTCACAGGTTATACGACCATGGGCGGCATGCTGGCCGACACATTGCTCGACTTTATCCAAATGTTCTTCACCGCCGGAGGGATCACAGCTGTCTTCCTGTACATGTTGAAGGCAGTCGGCGGCTGGGAAGGGATGCTGGCTCACAACGGCAGCGCGAATGTCCCCGACCCTTTTACGTTGCTGCCGATGGGGTCGCACCACGGCTATCTCGGCTACACCGGCGTGACCGGCTGGCTGTACTGGACTTCGGCGTGGATGACGATCGGACTGGGAAGCGTGGCGACGCAAGACCTGATGCAGCGGTCGATGTCAGCCAAGAATGAGGCCACCTCGGTCTGGGGCAGCTACATCGCGGCGATTCTGTACTTCGTCTTCGGAGTGATGAGTCCCCTCATCGGGATTATGCTGTACAAACTCAATCCATCGATCCCGGAGGACCAAGTCGAGGGCCTGCTGGTGATGGTCTCACAACAGTATTTGCCGGTGTGGCTCAACGTCTTGTTTATGGCAGCGTTGACTTCGGCCATGATGAGTACGTCGGACAGTGCCATCTTGGCCGGGGCGTCGGTCTTTACGGAGAACATTCTGCCGTTCTTTCATGAGAAGGTCGACGATGTTCAGAAGCTGTGGTGGACGCGCATCATGGTGATCGTGATTGGTTCGGGGTGTATTGTGATCGCGCTGTTGATCGGCGAGACCTACCGTTTAGCGCTGATGGCGTGGTCGGTTCTATTGGTCGGGATGTTTGTGCCGTTTGCCTGCGGCATGTACTGGCTAGCCGCCAATCGATCAGGAGCCCTGGCTTCGATCATCGGAGGAACTGTTTCGTGGTTAGCGGGTGTGTTTTTCTACCTGCCGACGACGAAAGCGGCGAATACCGCTGAGGGAAAACTCTCGATGGACGATGCCATCTGGGATGCGGTGTATATCGCCTCTCCGCCAGCGGTGCTGGTGTCGCTGGTTCTGATGGTGGTCGTCACCTTACTGACCAATAAGTGGGACCCGCCGCTGCCTCTGACCGATGCCGATGGAAATCCGTTAGCGCTGGACAACCGACTGGGTCTGGTGTCCCCGATGGCAATGTTTCGGTCAGAGCCAGCGACGGCGACGGCTTCGGTTCCGTCAGAAGCCTCTCGTTGAGTGAACTGTCAGCGAAACAAGTATACTTCACGCGGGAATAAATAAGACAAATAGGTATCCCCTTCGCTCAAGTGAGCCCAATAGGTGGTGTGGGTGTCAGGGTAGAGGAGAATTCTGGGCACGACATCTTGTATGCCCTTGAGCGAAGGGGATACCTATTATAAGACATATCGTAGAACGGACGTCCTCGTCCGTCCGTGAGGAAATCCTCGCAGAGCCACGGACACGTGTGCATCCAAAATGTCGGCAGGTAACGTCCAGCGAGGACTTTCGCGAGAAGTCCATCCTCCGTCGACTGTCCGCTGTACCTCTTCATGATCTTG
>JANPCU010000006.1:0-1694 GCA_031431195.1 Planctomycetota bacterium
GCCGCCGTCGTCTCCGCCCACCCGCCACACGCCGCACGCCGCATTGATCGACGCCATCGGCTGCTTCGACAACGTCTCGATCAACGTGACCGCCCGCTGATTCAACCGCCGATCCCCCAAATCCATCCCCGCGAACTCGCCTGCAATATCCATCTCCCCCGGCCTCCCTGCCCACTCGACATGCGATTCCACACACGCCTTCCATGGCGCAAATCTCATGCCAGGAAAAACGGCCCGTGGTGAATTGTTTCAGAGAGATGTGTAGAAAGGTCAGACGAGGACGTCCGTCGTACGACTCAATCTGACCCGCGTGAAGTCTAATTGACTCCGGGACATCAGGCTCCGGACGACTGGCGAGACACGGTGGACTCGTCCACAGATTTTCACAGATTTTCACAGATTTCAGAGGCCAGAGCAGCCCTCATCGCTCCCGGTGCCCAGCCGTAAAGGCTCTCCTAGAGTGCTTTCAGAGATTGTCTTCAGTTCGTACAGACAGGAATGTCTGTGCCACTGAGCAGTGGGGCATAAATTCCTGTCTGCCTTCTGGCTAAAGACCCATTCTGAAACTGCTTAAATCTGTGAGAATCTGTGTCCCCGACATCACCGTCGATCGTCCGTCACCGACAAGGAAAACACGAACACGGGATGTGGAAGATGTGGCTGTGTAAGGAGGTCATTCCCCGGCTGCGAAATGTGCGTCTCGCACTCGGTGTCTGGTTGTTCCTCAACCTCCTCTTCCCCTCCCCTCCCGATCCCATTACATTTCCACGAGTTCGGGTTGCCGGAAGTGATTATACGATCTTCCGCAGGGGGCAGCTGTGAATATGGGCTTGGACTCCACGGAGGGAGACCGATGATTTCAGAGGAAGTTGCCGCGATTCGTCAGACGTTTCGAGTGACGCTCAGTCTTTCCGGGATGGCATTTGGATTGACGTATCTGTTGGCGGAATGGATTGGTTTTGACCGTCCATTGCAAGCGGGTCTGATTGTCATGCTGGTCTGTCTGAGCATGCTCGCTTTGGGCATTCTGATGATCGTGCTGACGGAACGGTTTTGCGAAGTTCTGGATGTGGGAGAACCCGAACGTCCGACTCAGCGTCCGCCCGTCCGCCGCGCGATGAGTGTGTTTGCCAACTCTCGCCAGCCCGACAGTGCGCTCGATCTATACCTGCACCGTATCTATCGCGAGGTCGCACCGGGGGATCGCTCTTACGTCCGCAAAGGCGTTCCCAGCCCGCTCCGCACCAAGACTTCCTCCCCCGGCACACCAGCCCGTCCCATGGCGAGTTCCACCCCCACCGGTGGCCTGCAACGCCCGGTCCTCTCCCCCCGCGTCGAGCCCTATCGCACTCCCCCCGGTCAGCATTCCAAGCCGCACCGCGAACCCCGGAATTGAGCGTGAGTCCCACTTCTCAGCGAGTCTCCGTTGGACTATTCAATACAGCACGCGGCCCGGATTGAGCAGTAGCTGCCCCTCGCCAGAGGTCGCGCTGGTGAGCCAATTCGCCCACGTTCTGACGAACGTCGCTACGCCATAATGTCTCACTTCTGGCCGCGCAAAGTATCAGGCCCAACGAGTCGGACGGGTGAAGTCGACGACAGCTGAGGAGTAGGCCATCCTCCTGACACGCAAATCCCCGCAGGTTGCCGTGAGTGACGGCGACCTGCGGGGTTTGAGTTAAAGTGGCCAGAGG
>JANPCU010000007.1:0-3100 GCA_031431195.1 Planctomycetota bacterium
CGCTAGCCGCCGGTTCTGCTGCAGTCGGTCGTCGAGGGGAACCGGCGGGTAGCGCCGTGCCGCTCACGGTGACTCCCCTCGGAGCGATCGGGGCCATCTGCCTCCCGTCGACAGCTCCTCCACTCTCCCCCGATGAACTGCGCTGGTACGGCACCTGGCTGGAGTGGCTCGCCGACCGCGACCACCAACTCCGAAACGCCAAACTCAAATCCCTCGCCGAGTTCGCTGGCGGAGCGGGTCACGAGATCAACAACCCGCTCGGCACCATCCTCGGACGCTCCCAATTACTGTTGCGACAGGAGACCGACCCGGAGCGTCGCCGCTGGCTGGCGGCCATCGGGGGCCAGGCACTCCGTATCCGCGACATGATTTCGGACACGATGGTCTTCGCCCGCCCGCCCGCCCCGCAGCTTCGTTCGGTGGAGATTGAGCCTCTCATTCACTCGATCACGGACCGCTTCGCCGAAGAGTTGCTGAGGTCCAGCATTCAGTTGAGATTGAACATCGAGGGGTGTCGAGAGGCCAGACTTCAACCAGAAATCCCCCTCAACCCTCATCCCTCAACGCTCCCCTCGACCCCGAGCAATTCCAAGTCGTCCTGATCGAACTCCTGCGTAACTCCATTCGAGCAGTCGGGCCAGGCGGCCAGATCGGACTCCGAGCGCGGAACCGCACTTGGCAAGGCCGGGACTGGCTGGAACTCGACCTGCTCAACAACGGGCACGAGCTGACACCCGCTGAGCGCGAACACGCTTTCGATCCGTTCTTCTCCGGCCGAGATGCGGGCCGAGGACTCGGTTTCGGCCTGACCAAGTGCTGGCGCATTGTCACCGGTCACGGAGGCCGAATCGGAGTTCACTCGACCGCAGGGCAGACGGTCTTTCGCACCCTCTGGCCACTCGCCGAATGACCTCTCGTAGCTCTCCCGCATCCACATGGGGGGAGGAGAGGTTGCGGCTCGGGGAGCGTATTTCGGCCAGCCGATCCTGAAGTGTGTGGGTGTCACTTCGTTGAGACACCAGCTAATCTTTGTGATCTCCCTTTGAGATGGCCGAGGGATCCCATTCCAGGACCACATCCCATGCTCGCCAAGCGAATCATCCCCTGCCTTGACGTTCACGCCGGACGGGTCGTGAAAGGGGTCAATTTTCTGCAACTACGCGATGCCGGTGATCCCGTTGAGATCGCCAAACGGTACGAAGCGGAAGGGGCGGATGAACTCGTCTTCCTCGACATTACTGCCAGCCACGAGCAGCGGGACATCATCATTGATGTGGTCCAGCGGACCAGTGAAGTGATCTTCATGCCGCTCACCGTGGGCGGTGGAATTCGCACGCTGGATGACATCCGCCGACTGCTCAAAGCGGGATGCGATAAGGTCTCGATCAACAGCTCCGCGGTCACCGACCCCGCCTTCGTGCGTGAGGCGGCATTGCGATTCGGTAGCCAGTGCATCGTGGTGAACATCGATCCCAAGCGGGTCATCCGCGACGGGAAAGAGTTCTGGGATGTTCACATCAACGGAGGTCGCAAGTCGACGGGCCTGGAGGCAGTGGCGTGGGCGCAGGAGGTCGAACGCCTGGGAGCGGGCGAGATCGTGCTGACCTGCATGGACGCGGATGGAACCAAAAGCGGCTTCGATCTGGAGATCACCCGGGCCGTCGCCGATGCGGTCGAGATCCCGGTCGTCGCCAGCGGCGGAGCCGGTTCGCCGCACCACATGTTTGAGGCCGTCACCCAGGGCGGAGCCAGTGCCGCTCTCGCCGCCAGCATCTTCCACTACGGCGAGTACACGATTGAACAGACGAAGCAGTACATGGCCGATCGCGGGGTTCCGATTCGCATCTGACAGAAAGCCCAGGGGTTGCCACCCCTGGGCTGTTCACCCGCAACGTTCCAACACTTCCTTGGCCAGTGCCGGGTCGCATTCACGCTGGCGGGCCATCTCCAGTTCGGTGTTGATCGCTTCAACGACTCGCGCTTGCTCCCATACTTCCACTCGCAATAGATCATTTTGGACAAGCCAGTAGGACACTGCACACCACTGCCAGAGTGGTTTTCCATGAGTCAGATTACAGGCCGGAGCGGGAAATCCGCCTGGCCCCCTCTGCCCAGTGATGTATTGGTGAACCAGTTGTCTCGATCGTCCCATTCTCCTCCCAATCTCGGCCATTGTCATCAAATTGCACTCGTCGACACGAACAACATCAGCGCCGATGCCAGCCTTTCGGACATTTTGAATGGCTGAAAGAATCGCGTCCTTAAGGGAATCGGAGCGGCGCGAGAACTCCAGGTAGAGGACTCCAAACTGCAAGCTGAGAGTCGCATCGTCACATCCCGCCTCAAACAACCCGTCCTCGACCACTGATGTAATGTCTGTAGGACCACTCAGGATGAGAGCGAAATCGAATTCTCGTTGGTTCATTGGTCACACTCCTCGCCAAACTCTTCAGCACTTGTTCTGTGACAGCATGCATCCACTTTGTTGCGGATTTGACGGGCATGATTCTCTGGGACGCGAGGCGTTGAATACACAGAGAACTTGCTTTGCGTATGCACACAACATCCGTCCCCACGCATGAGCACTGCCACCTGCTTCCACATACCGCCATCCACACGCCTCCGCGTAAGCGGCTTCGATGTGCTTGTTCGAGTGTCGTGGTCTCGACATCGACAGAATACTAGATGACCGTTGACAGTTGTCAAGCAGATGCCGTCCGTTTCAACGAAATGAGTTGCGCCGATTGTAGATTGTGCAGGATTTCATGTGGAATGACTTGGATCAAGCCAACCTCGTTTGTGAACCGACACTTGGTGATTTCGATTGGTTGCGGTTTTGACATCTCGCTGTGAAACTTGGCGACGATCTCGCCAGTGGTTTGGCATTCAACCAGACGTATCGTCAAGCATGTCTAGAATTCTCCCCCCATGATCCAACCCTCCGACATCGAACAAGTTCACTCCGCCACCCGCGACATCGCCGCTCAGTTGAGCCGCGTGATCGTGGGACAGCAGACGGTCGTGGAGGAGCTACTCACTTGCGTCCTCGCCGGGGGACATTGCCTGCTCGTCGGGGTGCCGGGGCTGGCCAAGACGCTGA
>JANPCU010000008.1:0-70834 GCA_031431195.1 Planctomycetota bacterium
GCCCCGGCGTGGGGAACCGGCGTCTGGCTGTCGCTGCTCCGATCCAAGTGATGGTCCTTTTCCTCAAAGCTCCACGTCCACTCCGGTCGGGGCCATCCGCAAAGCCTCCTGACCCCGCCACCCTTGTGTTTTCCTAACGAAAGGCCACAAGTGGCGTTTTCCAACTAGAATACGGACATGAATCTCCCTCACCGATCAAGTCAGTTGTCTACACTCACTCTAGCATTGAATCTCTCCGCGAATATCCCCATCGAGACCCACCCGTGTCGCCAGCTTCCTCAGACAATGTCGTCGTCGCCTTCACCGGAGCCAGCGGGTCCGCGTATGGAGTCCGGCTCGTGGAAGTATTGCTCAGCCAGGGGGCGACCGTGCATCTGGTCATCAGCCCAGCTGCCAATCAGGTGTTTGCGCGGGAACTGGAACTCTCGCTGGCGGGGCCGCTGACTCCGGAGAAGTTGTTCTCGTCCTCGATCCCGTGGTGGACAGAACGGGCCGAAATCTCCACTGATTCCGCACCCGGAGAACTGCTCACACACGGCTACCAGGACTACAACGCCGGGATTGCCAGCGGTTCATTCCCGACCGCTGGGATGGTGATCTGTCCCTGCTCAATGGGGACGCTGGCCTCGGTCGCACAGGGGATGTCGACGAACCTGATTCAGCGAGCTGCGGATGTCCATCTGAAGGAACGACGGAAGTTGATCGTCGTCCCGCGCGAGACGCCACTCGGGCTGATCCAGTTGGAGAACATGCGCCGCCTCACCGAAGCGGGCGGAGTGGTATTGCCCGCGATGCCGGGGCTGTATCATCAGCCGCTGACGATCATGGACCTCGTCGATTTCGTTGTCACGCGGATTTGTGATCAGCTCGGAAGACCGGTAAAGCTCACGCGTCGCTGGGGGCTGGAAAAGGCTTAGAGCAGATTCGAAATTCGCCTTCAGTCGGGAGATTGGAACACTAATCTCCACTGATAAACACGAATTAGGAGGAGGATCTTCCTGGAATCGGATCAGTGAAGATTAGCGGAGATTAGTGTTCCAATCTCATTCTCTTTCCGAATGTTTGGCTGAAGACCAATTCAGAAATTCTCAAGGATCGAGAAGAGATGAGGAACACAGATCTTCACTGATTCACACTGATCTCAATCAAGAAGTCTTTTTTCGCACGTCGTCACTCGATAGTGTTTCGAAGGATGATGCCTCGCGCGGCGCTGAATGAGACATCTGGATGAGTCGGAAGCGTCCACAATCGGATCTCAGGCGAGCCCCCGGCGTGAGCCGGGGTGTCCGTGCGAGGGAACCGACGCTGACCCGATTCGACGCCTGCGATGCGGCTAAAGTCGGGCCGATCTCAACGCAGCGCTGTCTGATGGGAACACCCCGGCTCACGCCGGGGGCTCGCCAGAATGTCTCATTTCACACCGCGAGAAGTACAGATCTCTGGATCAGTGGTGATCAGTGTTCCCTCATTCTTGAACTGTTCGCAAACCCCTTGTCTGGAGCAATGAATGATACGAAACTGGAGCTTGGCGTTCATGATCGGGCTGTTCAGCGCGATCATCGGTCTCCCCGTTAAGGCAGCCACCCCCGCCAACGTCGTAGTGTTCGTGGTCGATGATCTTGGCCAGCGGGACATCGGTTGTTACGGCAGTTCGTTTTACGAGACCCCGCACGTCGATCGTCTCGCTCGGGAAGGGGCCAAGTTCACCCACGGCTATGCGGCCTGTCCCGTTTGTTCGCCGACCCGGGCCAGCTTGATGACAGGTCGTTGGCCTCAGCGGACGGGCGTCACTGACTACATCGGAGCCGAATCGAAGGGGTGGAAGCGGAACACCAAACTGATGCCCGCACTGTATGAAGACCGTCTCGCCCACTCCGAGGTCACGATCGCGGAAGCGGTCCGTGATTCCGGTTACGCGACGTTCTTCGCGGGCAAGTGGCATCTCGGTCCCGAGGGGTGGTTCCCCGAGAATCAGGGGTTCGATATCAATCGAGGCGGGATCGATCGCGGCGGGCCGTACGGCGGGAAAAAGTATTTCTCGCCGTATGGAAACCCCCGGCTCACCGATGGCCCGGAGGGTGAGCATCTCCCCGACCGGCTGGCGACGGAGACCTGTCAGTTCATCGAAGCGAATAAGGCGAAACCGTTCTTGGCCTACTTCGCGTTCTACTCGGTCCACACGCCGCTCATGGCCCGTAAGGATTTGCAGGCGAAGTACGAAGCCAAGCGGGCCCAGCTCGCGGGCCAGACCGAGTGGGGCCGCGAAGACACGCGCGATGTCCGGCTCACCCAGGACCACGCTGTGTATGCTGCGATGGTCGAGGCGATGGACCTCGCCGTCGGAAAAGTCCTCGCCAAGCTCGATGAACTCCAGCTGACCGACAACACACTCGTGGTCTTCACCTCCGACAACGGCGGTCTCTCGACCAGTGAAGGCTGGCCGACCTCGAACGCCCCACTGCGCGGCGGCAAGGGGTGGCTCTACGAAGGGGGCATCCGCGTCCCACTCATCGTCCGCTGGCCCGCAGCTGTGAAGCCCGGGCTGGTCGTTGAGACTCCCGCGTACAGCCCCGACTTGCTGCCGACGATCCTGGAAGCGACGGGGGCGAGGGTGCCGGAGGGGCACCGCCTCGACGGGGTCAGCCTCGTGCAGAGCGTGACCTCCACCGAGGAACGCCCGCTGTTCTGGGACTACCCGCACTACGGCAACCAGGGCGGCGCCCCCGGCGGTGCGGTGCGCCTGGGCGACTACAAACTGATCGAGTGGAGCGAAGGCCACCGCCGCGAGCTGTTCAACGTGCGGACCGACGCCGGGGAGCAGACCGACCTCGCCTCCTCGATGCCCGATAAGGTGCAACAGCTGAGCGACTTGCTCGCCAAGTGGCGGACCGAAGTCGGAGCGAAACAGCCGACTGAGAACCCGAAGTATGAGGGGGCGAAACCGAGCGGAAGAGCGGGGGGGAGACCAGCGGAGATGAAGAAAGAGGCAAAAAGATGATGTTGAGAATTCCGCGTAGCCGACAATGGGCGTTCATCTGGTGCGGCTTGGCACTCTTGCTCTTCCTTGGGGGAACGATTCGAGAATTCGTCCTGTATTGGCAGGAAGCCCCGATAGGGACCACTCGACTCGATTTCGCCAGCGTGTCGTATCATCCAGGACACCAGACAAGCGGATTCCAGAAGTATGTGAACCAGCAAGTCTGTTTGAAGGGATTTATTTATCCCCCAGAAGATCCGGACGGATTGACATCGTTCCTGCTGATTCCCTACCGAAACGATGCTCCTCATCGAGATTATGTTGCGGTGATTCTGAAACCACCGCTGACCACCCATTGGAGTCGTCTGCCAGTTGCGGTGTCGGGAGTCCTTGTTCCAAATCCTGATGACTCTTCATACAGGGTGCCGTGGGTAATGACGGATTGCGAAGTGCGACCAGCGAAGAGCTTCTTTGATCTCTCGGGCAGCTATCACTACGATGACTGAAATGACCCGAAGAAGCTGATTCATGTGGATGGGATCAGTGATACTTCGAATTCAGGAGTATTGGCAATGCCCGCTGAACCACAGCAGAATTCCATCGACTATCGTCCGATCTCACCCTGGGCTGTGGCGTCGCTGACGCTGGCTGGGATATCGGTTGCTGGTTTCCTAATCCCGGCGTTTTCGGTTCTGACAGTGCTATCAATGATGTCATCGATCGTGGCGGTTCGGGAAGACCGTCTCTACGAGATGGGTGGTCGTCGCATTGCACTCCTTGGGCTTGGAGTATCCTTGACTCTGGGGACCATCTTGACTGTCTTGTGGGGATTCGTCATCCCAGCGATGAAGATCGAGCGATTCCAAGCTGAGGCACCGCTCGGAACTGTGCGACTCGACTTCGAAAAGGTGACCTCCGTCAAAGATGAGGCGGACCGTCTTGAACGATACAGTGGCCAAAGAGTCTGCCTGAAGGGATACATCCTTCAAACGAACGAACATGAAGGGATCACGTCGTTTGCCTTGTCGACTGACGGCGATGCAAGAACTGCATCAAGTCACGTCTGGGTGCAGCTGACGGCACCTCTTTCGCCAAGTTGGACTCCTCGGGGTCATGCCGTTACCGGAACACTCGTTCCAAATCTGGAATACATCGAGGGGGGAACCAGTCCCAGATGGATTCTTCAGCAGAGCGAGGTACGCCCTGTGAGTTGCCGTGATCAACTCGCGAGTTACCGCGGGAGTGGGTTCGGGTGCTAATCTCATCGGCTACGGAGAATCGAGTCTCCTCTCTGTGATTCCACACTTTGCAGTATCGAAAAGGTTCCCGCATGTCACGCCTGAGCTTATTTCTATTTGTCCTCTGGACCTCATGCATTTCCGCTGCCGAGCGCCCGAACCTCATTTGGATCATGGCCGATGATCTGGGGTATGGGGATCTCGGCTCTTATGGTCAGACGGTGATTCAGACGCCGCGTTTGGATCAGATGGCCAAGGAGGGGCTGCGGTTTACGCAGTTCTATGCGGGGGCGACGGTGTGCGCTCCGTCGCGCAGCGTGTTGATGACTGGGCAGCATCATGGGCATACGCGGGTGCGGGGGAATGCCGGGCAGAAGAACCCGCTGGCGCAGGCTCTGCGGGCGGAAGACACGACGGTCGCTAAGGTCTTGCAGCAGGCGGGGTATCAGACCGTCCTGTATGGCAAGTGGGGGCTGGGAGATGTCGGTCCGGCGGAGTCGGGGCTGCCGCGTAAGCAGGGGTTCGACCAGTTCTTTGGCTACCTCAACCAGCATCACGCGCACAACCACTTCCCCGATTTTCTGTGGGAGAACGAGTCGCGCGTGGGCCTCCCCAACGAGGTCGTGCCGATCGGAGCCGACGGCGGCGGGTACGCCACGAAGGCGGTGCAGTTCGCAGATGACCTGCTCGCGGAGAAGGCGCTCGAGTTCGTCCAAGCCCCGCACGAGAAGCCGTTCTTCCTCTACTGGTCACTCGTCGTCCCACATGCCAACAACGAACGGGCCCGCGAGCTGAAGAACGGAGCCGAGGTCCCCGACTTTGGGCCCTATGCCGACAAAGAATGGCCCGATCCCGACAAGGGCCAAGCCGCGATGATCACCCGCATGGATGGTCAAGTCGGCCAGCTGCTTGATGCCCTCCAGGCCAAGCAGCTCGACCGAAACACGCTCGTGATTTTCACCAGCGACAACGGTCCTCACAATGAAAGTAATCACGACCTCAAGCGGTTCAACCCGAGCGGCCCCTTCAAGGGAATCAAGCGCAGTCTCACCGAAGGCGGCATCCGCGTCCCCTGCATCGCGTGGTGGCCGGGAACGATTGCGCCCGCACGCGAGACCAAACATGTCGCCTACTTCGGTGACTGGATGGCGACAGCTGCGGAACTGGCCGGGGCGAAGGTGCCCGACGGGTGCGACTCGATCAGCTTCGTGCCGACCTTGCGCGGGGAGACCGACACGCAACCCAAGCACGACTTCCTCTACTGGGAGTTCCATGAACGGGGGTTCAATCAAGCCGCTCTCTTTCAAGGCCGCTGGAAGGGAATCCGCACCGGCCACCTCGCCGCGCCGATCGCGCTGTACGATCTGGAGACTGACCTCGGTGAAGCGACCGATGTCGCCCGCCAGTATCCCGACGTGACGAGCCAGCTGGACGCCTACCTGAAGTCAGCGCGGAGCGCGTCGACGGACTGGCCCGCGAAGTAGTGAGCGCTGCCGATGCTGCCGGTTCCCTGTCCGGAAGGGGGCTCACACAATGGCACGAAGAGTGCCTGGAGCCTCATCCGCGCTCAGACTTCGGGTTGAGCGTCACCCGCCGGGCGGGCGAAGCTCCTGCTGAGCCGCGAGCCACGTCGACTCGCCGTTGCGGCTCGACAGGAGCCTTGCCCTCTCGACTGGGTGGAACTCCAGAAATAGGCGTGGGCAGGGAGTGCGAAACACACATTGCCTTTCCCACGATGGCACACGGAACTCCACATAGTCTCCGCGTCAGGGGGAGTGTGAAACGCAGAGGGCGCAGAGGACGAGCAGAGTAGAGCAGTCAACCGGGAAGCAGCTTCACTCACCCCCGAAAGATTCTCCGCGTCCTCCGCGCCCTCTGCGTTTCCACTCTGGTCCTTCGCCTGCCAGCCCCCCCCTACCGTGGGAACACGTCCGTCCCTGTGATGACGCTGGTCCCTCCCCAGGCTCACGCGGGTCTGGCGCAGCCACGGCCTCCTCGGCCAGCGCAGAGAATCACCCAGTCATGAGGAGTACGGCGAGCGAACCTCGGGAACAATCACCAAGTGCGTCTCGCACTCGTGGACAGGGCACTGGCTCAAATCCTGGTTGACACACGAGTGACACACATTTTTAGATAACGGTATCGAACAGTATTCAGGGGAACCGGCGGCTCGCGGCGGGCCGCTCACAGAGATACGGCTTCGACAACCCCAATCCCACGGCCAGCACCAACGCCCCGCCGAACGCCGGGGCCAGGTGCCAACTGCTCGTGTACCCGACCGCGAAGTGAACGCTGATCGCGCACAAATAACCCGCCACTCCGGCCCCCGCCAGCATCCGCCAGAGCCACGGGCGGGCTCGCTCGAACCCCCACAAGATGGGTAGCAGAGTGGCTACTCCACTACTGAGCAGCATGCCGCCGAAGCTGGCTCGGTCGTGGGCGATGAGGGGGATGATGCGGGGGTTGGCTTGGGTGAGAGTCGCGGCGGTGGTGCTCATGAACTCCAGGTCCTCAGTCACGAAGACGCTCGTACTGCCGACTCCCAGGATCACGACCCCCGCGGTACACAGCGCGACCGCGTGGCCGATCAGCAGCAGTTGGCCCCATTGAGCCAGCCGCCACGGGTGATCCTCGCGGAGGGTCGGCGTCACGCGATCATGCACGGGGGACAACGGAGCCGCTAACCCGAACAGCAGGAACTGAAACAGGATCGCCGCCACGAAGGCATGGAACGGGTCGAAATACCCGTAGCCCAGGAACGCAAAGAAGCTGAAGAACCCGACGAACGAGGAGGCGATGATCGCCACCTGTGCCCAGTGGCGGCCCTGTCTCGATCCGAAGATCGACAGCATCGAGTAGCACAGACCCAGCGCAATCATCGTCCCGGCCAGCGTCACGCGGTCGTGCGACATGAAGTCGACCAGCCGGTCGTTGACCCCACACAGCTGCTCGCGGTTCATGCCGACGAACGCCTCGTCATATGGGAGGATCACACGGGTGAGGGCGATGAGGAGTGCGAGGCAACCGCCGCCGAAGAGCGCGATGCCGAGCAACAGCGTCCAGACCCAACTCTCCGGTCCGCGACGCGGATCGATGGGAGTCGGCGGGATCGGGATGCGGGCGAGTTCGGCCTCGTTGATTCGCTTCGAGAGGCCCGGTCCCGAGAAGACCAGCCCGTCGTCGATGAGGACTAGGTCGGCTCCGGCGTCACGGAGGTCGAGGTAGTCTTGCGGGTCGATCACATGCCCACGTGCGATGAGTAGCACGTCCGGACCGATCTGTACTCGGACTTGGCGAATAAGGTCGGTGAGTGTCGCCTCGTACGACGGACGTCCTCGTCCGTCGTCTCCTGCGCTCGACGAACCACGACGGACAAGGATGTCCGTCGTCCCCTCCTCGTCGACGAGAACTCCCTGCAACTGGCCAGCCTGTAGCGCCGCCAAGACAGAGGGCGTCAGACTCCTGATGCCAGTCAGCCTCCAAAGTCGGGGCGTGCTGCCTGCATTTTTGGGAATGATCCGCAGCGACTCGGAGAGATAATCCCGTTCCTCCCCCATGGATCTCGGGTCCAACACCACTCCGTCCACAAGTGGAATCAACAGATCCAACCAGACGGAATCCACATCGAGTAACGGCGACTCAATCTGTTCCAGCGAAAGTCGTAACAGCACCGGCGGACCTGATCGAGGCCGACTCTTGAGGCGCGCCAATAGGGTGCCCCAGCACACTGCGGGTGTGCCTGCTCGCGAGACCACTCTCCGCTGAAGAATGTCGAAGGTCCCCTCCAGCCGATCACTCTCTGCCTGAATCTCCAGTGGCCCGACCTCAATACACCCGAACCCAAACCGCGCCAGCGCTGCCAGGGCACTCCCGGTCGGATCAAGGAGATGCCCCAGTCCCACCCGCGACGGAAACTTCAACCCACCCTTCTCGAACCCCAACGCCGTATCCGGGGCCATATGCCCAAAGAAGTCAATCACTCGCCCCCCACCCGGTCGCTTCGCCAGCGACCCGATCCCGCCGAGCGCGATGCTCCGTGCCAGCGCGACCGGCAGGCGGAGCAGCAGCGGCTGAAACAGGGTGTGGTACGACCAGTCAGGCATGAGGGGGCTTCGACTTCGCGTTCAGGGAATAGAGACGAGAGGCGCTCTCTCGAATGGTTGTACTCGCCTCGCAGGCGTTTCGCACCTGACCGACCGCGCTGGCGGAAACCTAAACCGCAAGGACATGGTCCATTTCACGACGACCACATGTTTCGGAGATCACCGGCACTCGTTCCAATTCAGGGTCTTGAATCAATTAGAGTTGATACTCGTCGTCGTTTGGAATGGCGACTTTGGATCCCGAGTTGATTCGCCAGTTGACGGACAGCGTATCACTTCCGTGTGCCGTCGATGTCTCCTCGGAGCTGATTCAACTGAAAGATTCACTTGGCCATATGCCGCGCTGGAGCATCTGTTAATCTGTCGGTGTGACCCGAGTGCCCATACTCTCGGATCGAGTGACACAAAGATCGGACAGGGAGAGAAAAGATGGCGATCAGCGATCTGGACAAGCTGGCAGATCTGATCATCCAAGGTCGTCAAACTCTCCTCGCTCAGTGGCGGCGGCAAGTGCGGGAATTGCCGTCGGCCAGGCATCTGGATATCCCGACACTGAATGACCACATTCCCCAACTGCTCGATGAATTGGCACAAGCGATCCGGTCCAAGTCGGATCAGACGATCCCGGAGACGCTCTCCGAGGGGAGCTCACCAGCACATGGGTTGCAGCGCGTGAAAGATGCGTTTGATATCGAAGAGGTCGTGGCGGAATACAATATCCTGAGAGGCTGCATTCATGACCTGGCCGACAGTCATGCAGTGCGTCTACAAGGCAAGCCGTTTCACATTCTGAATCGCGTGTTTGACCATGCGATCGGATCGGCCCTGAAAGCCTATGCGATGCAGAAATCGCTCGAATTGCAACAGCGGTGGGAGGAGCATCTGGCGTTTGTGACGCATGATCTGCGGACTCCGCTGAATGCGATTTCGTTGGCCGGAAGAGTCTTGGAGATGCTGCATCCGGAGAGTCACAGCCCCGCCTCCAGCAATCAGATGCTGAAAGCCCTGCGACGGAATGTTCAGCAGTTAGAGAGCCTGGTGGAAAAAGTTCTCGATGGCAATAAGAGTCTGGATCCAGTCGCGCCGATCAAATTGGAGCGACGCCAATTTGATTTGTGGCCTCTAGTCGAGGAGTTGATTTACGCCCTCTCCCCTGTGGCGAAAACTGCTGGCACGCGGTTCATCAACCATGTGCCTGACGATTTGGTAGTCTATGCCGATGCGGGAATGTTAAGGCGGCTGCTACAAAACTTGATGGCCAACGCAATCAAGTACACGCCGCATGGCGAGATCATCATCGGGGCTCAAGAACTGGTTGATGAGAGATTGATTGAATGTTGGGTCAGCGACGACGGGGCCGGCATCCCGGCGGCGTTGATCGACAAGGTGTTTGACAAGGGGGAAACCGATCCCGAGCATGACGGGGGGCTGGGGTTGGGATTGGCGATTGTGAAGTCCTTTGTGGAAGCTCACGGAGGGACGGTGTGTGTCGAAAGTACCGAGGGTTGCGGCGCGACATTTCGCTTTACACTGCCCACCAAGGGGGCGGTGATCTCGGGCACTCGCTGAAACCTGGGTGCATCGGATAAACTCGTTTTGATGCTCAATGATTGACGGGCATGATCGGTTGCATCCCCTTTGAGACTCTCCCCGGAGATCCTGATGAAGTCGTTTCGATTGGCTGTGGTTGCGTGCTTGGGACTGTGTGGAACGATGGCGTTCGCGGAGAACTGGCCGGAGTGGCGGGGGCCGCAGCATAATGGGATCTCGACCGAGACGGGGATCGCGACCAGTTGGGCCAAGGACAAGCACGTCGCCTGGCGCGTGAAGCTGCCGGGGCAAGGCGGAGCGACGCCGGTGGTCTGGGGGGACCGCATCTTTCTGACCTCCGCCGAGGGGGACGATCTCGTCGTACTCGGGATCTCCACAGTTGGCCAGGAGCTATGGAAGACCAAGATCGGCAGCGGGAACCGGGACGCCCGCACGGGGGAGGGGAACTCGGCTTCGCCGTCACCTGTGACGGACGGGAAGCATGTGTGGGTGTTCATCGGGACTGGGGAGTTGGCGTGCCTCGATCTGGCGGGGAAGATCGTGTGGCAGTTCAATGTCCAAGAGCGGTACGGCAAAATCGACATTCAATTTGGCATGACCTCGACGCCGATTCTGCATGAGGGGTCGTTGTACCTGCAACTGATTCATGGACCGGGGAGCAAGGATAACTCCGTGGGGAAAGTGGTCAGCCTCGTCGCCGCAACAGGCCAAGAGAACTGGGCCATCGACCGGAATCAGCAGCCGGAAGATGAGTGCCAGCACGCCTATAGCTCGCCGATTCTGATGTCGGGGAAGACCCCGCATCTCATTACGCATGGCGGCGACTGTACGATCGGGCACTCGCTGGCGGACGGCAAGGAGCTGTGGCGGCTGGATGATCTGAACGGTCCGTCGCAGTACAACAAGAACCACGACAACACGCTGCGGTTCGTCGCCTCGCCCGCAGCCACCGAGGAGTTCTTGGTGGTCCCCACAGCCAAGGGTGGGCCGGTCCTCGGGCTGCAAGCCAGCCAACTGAGCGGCAACGTCACCGGCCAGTCGCCCGTTAAGTGGGTCGGCGACAAGACACCAGATGTGTCGTGCCCGGTGATTCACGAGGGGCTGGTCTATCTGTGCATGACGGATGGACGGGTTCGCTGCGTCGACCAGCAGACCGGCGAGAAGGTCTACGACGAGCGGATTCATAACGCCGCGTACCGCTCTTCCGGCGTGGTCAGCGAGGGGCACATGTACCTGACTGCCCGCGACGGCGTCTGTACGGTCGTGAAGCTGGGGAAGAAGTTCGAGGTGCTGGCTGAGAACGACCTCAGCGAACCGCAGACCGCCTCGCCCGCGATCTCGAACGGCACGCTCTACATGCGGACGTACGAGTCGCTGTACGCGATCCGGGGGAAGTAGGTGGGAGCTGTCAGCAATCAGCAGTCAGCCAGAGGGGGTGGCATTGCCATCGGAGGATCATGTATCGTGCTTTCACTGGTCGAACCTCTCGTGCCGCAGGCACACCGGTAGGCCCCAGAGCGGGCCAACCGGTGCTACCCCGCTCTCAAGCCGCAGATCGACAAGCGGTATGCCGCGTGGCGACTGGTGTGGTTGAGGGGAAAGAAGTAGGTCGAGCCATCCGTAGTGTGGCACAGATTCGGCGACAAAGGGCACGCAATGGGGCGGCACCTTGACACCGCATTGTTCCGGGAGGCCCGCAACGCCAGCGGTTCGGTGGACCGCTTGCGCGAGCTGATCACTGCCGGAGCGGACGTGAACCGTCGCCACAAATATGGCCATACACCACTGCATGAAGCGGCCTTCCACGGACGTATTGACATGGTCACAGTCCTCCTCGCGGCGGGCGCGGATCCCAACATTTGCGGGAACGATGGCGGTGGTCCGCTCTTCTGGGGGGCGAAGGACGGGCCTCTGGAGCTTGTCGAGTTGCTCCTGACGAATGGGGCCGATCCCAATGCTTTACGTGACGGCAAAGCATCGCCACTTTGGGTCGCGATCTATAATCGGCAAACGACTATTGTCCAGCGTCTGGTGGAGGCGGGGGCTGCGGTGGACCACCAGTTCCGGGGCCGAACGATGCTGGAGTGCGCGGCATCGCAGCCCGAGATCGCAGCCATCCTCCGCCGCGCCCGTAGAACGAGCTACACTGGACCATCTACTTCACCAGATGCGAACCTCCCGTAGCAGAAGTCGTGAGACTTCCGAGTGCGACTAGATTCAGACGAGTTCTGATACTCAGTGAGTCCCCCATGGCCTTCCCGACGCTGAAGCAGACATTGCGGGTCTTGCACGATGCAAAGTCCTCTCCAAACCAAACTGTTTTGGATTGTCTATTGACTCTGCTACATGCTTCTTATGACGACGATCAGATTTCAAAGTACGAGAAGCTTTGCGATCAGTACTCGGATGCCACGGACGGCGATGATCTTCAACAAGACGTGGTCCTGGCCCTCCAGAATCTGCGGTCATGCGATGTCACAGAGTTGGTTCCCGCATTGATCGGCTACCTCCAGGCAGACGATCAATTCTACGAACTCGGACATGCGATGATCGCCTTGGTGTTTCCGCGAAAGAGATCGACAATCTCACCGGATGCTTTGACGGAAATGCAAAGAGACGTGTTGATTGCCCTGACTGCGACTGACGCCATTTGGAGCAGCGATGGGACATTTACGGCCTTGCTCAAGGGCCGTGGCTTGCCGACCACCCAGTCCAAGGCTCAACAACTCATCACAAGGATCCAGAAAGAGGCGAACAAATGGGGTAGCCCAGGTTGATTCGCTTTGGAATCTACCGGGGTGGCTTTGCCACAGGAGGTTCTGACTGCGAGAATTCTCTCGGAGCAAACCTCTCGTGCCGTTGGCACAAGAGGATCAATCGCGAGCCACCCCTGTTGCAACCTCCTGTTCCTTCGTCACCCTGGTCGCCCAAAGCGGCAACCTGGACCACCCCGCGATGTCGCAGAGTCCACAGTTCGGCAGCGAGCGGGCGGGCGTAAGCCCCCCGTGCCAGTGTGATGCGACCAACAGAACAGCGTCACTGAGTCGAGCCACACGGCGGACTTACGTCCGCCGCTCGCTGTTCTCTCGTTACCAAGCTCCTGCTTGGTAACGCCCGTCCCCGATGCTCTGCTTCGGTGAGTTACTCGGAACGTGTATTCAGCCAGACTGGGGATGACTTCGATGGGACGTGCGACGATGGATTGCGACATGGAGCGTTCTCGCACGCCGCGAAGCGGAGCTTCGGGGATATGCGGTCCCAAGCGGGAGCTGGGGACCGAGGCCAAAGAATGGTTCACCACGGTTTCATTGCTTGTCAGCCTGCTGCTCACTTGGCTATGGGCTTCCGTGTCGCTGGCAGCCGACTTCAACACCGACATCCGTCCGATCCTGGTGCAGCATTGCATCAGTTGTCACGGCTCGCAGAAGCAGGAGGGAGGGTTGCGGCTCGATCAGCGGGGAGCGGCGCTTCGGGGCGGGGATGGCTACGCGCCGGTGATTGTGGCGAAGTCGAGTGACACCAGCCCACTGTTTCAGTTTGTGAGTCGCGAGGACGCCGACCTGAAGATGCCGCCGAAGGGGCCGCGTCTATCGGCGGAGGAGATCCAGACGCTGAAGGAGTGGATCGACGCCGGGGCGGAGTGGCCGGACTCAGCTGCCGATATTGGACAGAAGAGTGCGCACTGGTCGTTTCAACCGCTGGTACGTCCCGCTGTGCCCCGTAGCTCGGTCGCTCCGTCGACCGAGACTCCGCACGCCATCGATACGTTCATCCGCGCTAAGCTGGCGGACCAGCACCTCGCCCCGAACCCGCCCGCCGACCGGCGGACGCTGATCCGGCGGTTGTCGTTCGATCTGCTTGGCGTGCCTCCCAGCCCCGAAGAGGTCGCCGCCTTCGAGGCCGACTCCGACCCGCTGGCCTATGAAAAACTCGTCGACCGGTATCTCGCCTCGCCGCAGTTCGGCGAACGCGCAGCTCGGTTCTGGCTCGACACGGTACGGTTCGCCGAGAGCGACGGGTTCGAGACCAATCAGCCGCGCCCGAATGCGTGGCGGTATCGCGACTATGTAATCGACGCCTTCAACCGCGATCTGCCGTACGACCAGTTCGTGAAGCAACAACTGGCGGGCGATCAACTCGGGGCGGGAGTCGCGACCGGGTTTCTCGTCGGAGGATCGTGGGACCGCGTGAAGAGTCCCGACCCCATCCTCACCGCGCAGCAGCGGGCCGATGAGTTGCACGACATGGTGAGTACGACGGGGTCGGTGTTTCTGGGGCTGACGGTGGGGTGTGCGCGGTGCCACTCGCACAAGTTCGACCCGATCCCGCAGACCGACTATTACGCGATGAAGGCTGTGTTTGAAGGGGTCCTGCACGGCGACCGGGAGATCACCATTGGCCAGCCCGCGGAGAGCGAGAAGCGGGCCGCCGAGTTGCATGCCCAACTCGCCGCCATCGATGCCCAGTTGAGGGAGTTCGAGCCGCTCGCCTCGCTGCGCGAGACGCACTTCATCAAGCCGACCGACAAGGAACGGACGGTTCATCTCCACCTGCAACCCGCCCCGGCCATCGCCAAGGGGACGCAGCGCGGGGCGGCGCTCGATCCGGGAGTCGGATCGCACTGGCCGAACCTCAGCGCGGGGTATTTGTATTGGAAGCTGCCGCCCAAGACCGATGCGTTTGCGTGGAAGCCGAAGCTGCGCGGGACGTATCGGTTCTGGACCTCGTGGGGGTGTGGGCATGTCTCGCACTCGACCGATGCGCGGTACTTGCTCGACCGGGACGGCGACTTGCAGACCACTGACGACCAGCGTGAGATCCTGCGGGCGAATCACCAGCGATTCGCCGATGGGTCCGACCTGATCCCCGAACAGCCGCTGTGGAGCGGGCTGAAGGATGCGGGCGTGGTGGAGCTGCTGCCCGAGAGCGTGGTGCTGTTGCGGGCTGGGGACGATGACAAATATGTGGCCGCCGATGTCGCGGTGTTTCAGGCGGTGGTTCCCGCTGCTCCCGAGGATCGCCCGGCCCTGCGCGTGCCGGTCACGCGCGACCTCAATGTGGAGCGGTTCGCTCCGGTGAGTGCGAAGCACCTGCGGTTCACGGTACTCGCGACCTCCGATGTGGAGCCGTGTATTGATGAGTTGGAGGTGTTCGCGTCGGTCGACAAGACGTTAAGTGATCTCCGCCTCAGAACGATTCGTCAGATCGGATTGTGGAACCACGGAACACACGGAATACACGGAAGGGAAGAGGGGAGGAAGTGGTTCGAGTGGATAACGCGCAGTTTGCGAGCAGCGTCTCTGTACCCCGAAGGGGTTGCACAACATCGCCCAGGGTCGCGACCGCAGGGAGCGCACCCTGGGTATCGCTCGAACGCGGCTCTCAACCCTGAAGGGGTTGCACCACCGCTCGCCCTCGTAAAGGTAACGTCATCGACCACCGAATGTACAACCCCTTCAGGGTTGGGCGAGACGAGTCCAACTCTCCCAGGGTGCGCGACTCCGTCGCGACCCTGGGCTGTGTTGTGCAACCCCGTTGGGGTAAAGCAGACAGTCATGACAACGCTCCCCCTTGCATCTTTGCGCCTTGGCGTCTTTGCGTTGAATTCCGTTCTGGAATCCTCATCCGGTGTCACCACGGAAAACATCGCTCTGGCCAGCCTCGGCACGAAGGCGACCGCCTCCGGCACGTACCCCAACAGCGATATTCACCGGCTAGAACACCTAAACGACGGGATCTATGGCAACTCGAAGTCGTGGATCTCGAATGAGCAGGGGCGGGGGTGGGTCCAACTGGAGTTCACCGAGCTGCGCGAGATCAGTGAGGTCCGCTGGAGCCGCGACCGGGCCTCGCCGCCGCAGTTCACCGACCGCGTGGCGACGCAGTACACGATCGAGACCTCGCTCGATGGGCAGACCTGGACGGCTGTCGCGTCGAGCGGAGACCGATTGCCGCTTGGGATGACCGTGCCGGGAGGCCGACTGATCCGGGCCGAGGGAGCCGACGCACAGTTGCGGTTCGCCGATTTACAGGCCCGCCGGGCTTCGCTCGCGAAGGAACTCGCCCCGCTCGTCGAGAAGCCGAAAGCCTATGCCGGGCAATTCGTGAATCCACCGCCAACGATGCGACTCAGTCGCGGCGATGTCTCCCAGCCAAAGGAGGCCATCGCCCCGGCCTCGCTGTCGGAACTCGGCACACCGGTCACGCTGCCCATTGATGCTCCGGAGGCACAGCGGCGGATGGCCCTCGCCGAGTGGCTGGTCAGCCGGGACAACCCGCTGACAGCCCGCGTGATTGCGAACCGGTTGTGGCTGCAACACTTCGGCGAGGGGATCGTCGACACGCCGTCTGACCTGGGAGCCAATGGGGGTAAGCCGACGCATCCGGAGTTGCTGAACTGGCTGGCATGCGAGTTGATGGGGTTAGAGGTGAGAGGTGAGGGGGTAGTGACCGAGCCTCCGCTCACTGACCACTCACCACTCACCACTCACCATTCACCCCGCCCCTGGTCCCTTAAGCACATCCATCGGCTGATCTGCCTCTCGGAGACTTATCGTCAGTCGAGCGCCCCGCGCGAGGATGGGGTGGCGATCGATGCCGCCAGTCGACTGCTGTGGCGATACCCCTCACGCCGCCTGGAGGCGGAGGCAATCCGCGATGCGATCCTCGCCGTCAGCGGACAGCTCGATCTCACCCCCGGCGGCGTGGGATTCGACCTCTTCGAAGCCAACACGAATTACGTGAAGGTCTACAATTCAAAACGCGACTTCATCCGCGACGACTTTCGCCGCATGATCTACCAGTCGAAACCCCGCATGCAGTTGGAGGACACCTTCGGCACATTCGATTGCCCCGACGCCGGGCAGGTGACGCCGAAGCGGACGAGCAGTACGACGGCCTTGCAGGCCTTGAGTCTGCTCAACAGCCCGTTCTTGTTGCAGCAGTCGCAGGCGTTCGCGGAGCGAGTGGAGCAATCGGGAAGACGACAGGCTGGAAGCCTATCCCACGAAGAGCAAGTCGATCAGGCCTTCCAACTCGCCTTCGGGCGACCGGCGACCCTCGATGAACGAGCCGCCGCTGTGAAGCTGGTCGAGCAACACGGCCTGCCGATGCTCTGCCGGGCACTGTACAACACGCACGAGTTCGTGACCGTGCGGTAGAGGCCCAGTCCGTGCCGCTTCCGACCCCGGCGGGGGTCACGGAAATTAGCCGGTGATGTCGCTACGCTCAACCACTGGCTATGCCCTGAATTCCCCTCGGGGAAATGTCCGAGGCCATATCGATTCGTGTCTGCCCCGAGGATGTGAAAGCACTCGGTTCTCGATCTGTATCGAGACTTCGGGGACACGCCTCAATGACGGGGAGATGATTTCTCCCCGTGTGCCATAGCTGTCAGTCGGCGTTCGAGGAGGCTCTCTCCTTAAGCGGTGTCGTCTTCCAATACCAGATCGCTGCTGTCGCACGTCCCAGGCCAGAGACGATAAACATCCAGCGAAACACCTCCAGCGGCGGCATGACGCCCTGCTGCGAATAGCGATCCAGCACCAGACCACCCAGCATCCCGGACACAGCGGCCAGCAAGCCCCCGATCTGCCGGAACAACGACAGCTGAACCGAGTTGTCACTCCGGGGGGCCAGCTTCAGTCCCAAACTCGGCTGGGCCACATTCACCATCCCAAACAACCCCCAGACGACATAGGCGGCCATCAGCCAGGCCGGGCCATACCACGTCGCCATCCACCAGCACCCCATCGCCAGACTCAAACCCACTAACCCGCCCACCATGATTTTGCGGTCATGGCCACGATCTACCAACCACCCCGACAACCCCGCCAGCGGAATTTGCAACAGCAGCATCACGCTCAGCATGCCGTAATAGTCCAGCTGTGAAACCTTCAGAACGTTCGCGCTGAACTGGAACTGAGCCGTCTGCGTCAGCCCCTGAAAGAACGACAGCTGCCAGCATCCGAAGAGGAAGCGGCGGAAGGTCGGGTCCGAGAAGGCGAGCCTGATTTGCGGGCTGATCGACTGCCAGAGTGTGGGCGTGATGTACGACGGACATCCTTGTCCGTCGCGCGGGGGCGAGGTGCTGTGTTCACACACCCTCTCTCCCGCTCTCAACCCGATCAACGGCAGTATCGACGCCAAACACAACACCCCGCCCAGACCAAACAACACCAGATAGGCGTTGAGCTTATCACCCGCTGGCCACAACTTCGTCCGGTCAAAAATTGCCGCCGCGTTGTAGGTCATGCACACCGTGACCAGCGAAATCGCCATCGACCGCCGAGCCAACAGCTTCCCCCACTGAACCTCCGGAACAAGGTCAGACAGCCAGGACAAGTAAGCCGTGTACGAAACGCCTTGCAGTAGATACCAGACCGCGAGTAAGCCGATGATCGCCGGGATCGCTCCGGAAGTTCCCGGCACCATCCCCGCGTACACCAATCCGGGAATCGCGAGCGCCGCCAGCCGCGCCAGCACGAGCGACACCCACCACACCGTCTTGCGTCCGCCCCCGCGAATCACCAGCCAACGTGTGACCACCGCTAGCGACTCCGCCGCCTCGGGAGTGACTTGCAAGACCGCCAGCGCGACGGCGAACCCCTGGCAGAATGGGTTCGCGAAGTAGTTCAAAAAACCGCCCGTGGTCAGCGCGTGGCCCGCAGAAAAGAGCAACTGACCGAGAAGCACCCGGCGGATGACGGATCGGCTCATGAGTGACTGTGACATGAATTCCACGGACATCAACCCTTTCTGTGAGCGACCGGGCGCTAGCCCTCGGCTCTTCTCACCGTGTATAAATTCAGATGCCCGGGATCTGGAACATTGCTCAAAAAGTCGAGGGCTAGCGCCCAGTCGCTCACGAGGAGATACCATCAACGATCCTATCACTTATTTTATGACTTGGACAACCTACGGCACATGGTTGCCCGGCGATGCTCGCGGTTGGCAAAAGACGACCGCCGGACCACAGCTGGCACGACCTCAACTCGAAGAGTGGTGCCGCAGCCGCATGGGAGAGAAGCCTTTTCTCCTGAATGATGACCAGCGTTTTCGGGTGGAAGCTGTATGCCGAGAACATGCTGCGATTCGTGGCTGGGTATTGCACGCTATCACCGTCAGGTCGAACCATGTCTACATTGTAGTGACTGCGGATAAACCACCCCAACTCGTCCGAGATCAGTTCAAAGCCAACGCAACTCGGGTTCTGCGTCAGCCACCGGGAGCGATCGATCAAGAAAAAGTCTGGACGAGAGGCGGGGACTGCGAAATTGTTGACAGCGAGGCGAATATCGAACGCGTCATTCAATACGTGAGCGAAGCCCAAGACCGAAAAGACAGAGATCCGTGAGCGACCGGGCGCTAGCCCTCGGCTCTTCTGAGCGATGTTCCAGTAACCGGGTGTTTCCTCGTTATACACGGTGAGAAGAGCCGAGGGCTAGCGCCCAGTCGCTCACTGCTAGAACACTGGGGCATCAATCCCCGACAGCGTGGCTGCCAATCGCAGCTTCTCTTTGACATCTTCCGGCAGCTGAATCCCGTCGACGAGGGCCTTGCGGCGTAGACTCCATTCGCGCTCGCCGGGGAGCAAGACTCGCTCGACTCCCTCAGCGGTCGGAGCGGCGTGAATCTCGTCGGAGATGTGCTTGATCCGGGCGGCGAACGCGGACGGCTCGGCGATGGCAGCGACATCGATCACGATGAACCCTGCGTTGTGCCGCGAGGGAAGACTTGCCTCGTCAAACATCCATGTCCCCACCTGCCACGTCATCGCTCCGCCGGGAAGAACCGCCGACAAGATCTCCGCCCACAGCCCCAAGCCATACCCCTTGTACCCCGCCATCGGAGCCAGCGACGCCCGCTTGGGATACAGAGTCCCATCGGTCGTCGGCTTCCCGTCCTGGTCAATCAACCATGTCGGCGGAATCGCCTCACCGCGCTGATGGGCGGCATACACCTTGCCCCCCGCCACAGCGGCGGTCGCCATGTCGAGCAGGATCGGGTCGCCGCCCAGCACGGGCACTCCATAGGCATACGGATTGCTCCCCAGCACCGGCCCCCGCGATCCTGGCCCGGCGACGCTGGGAATATCATTCCCGACGACGTGACAGATGAACCCCGCCCGTGCGGCATGAGCTGCGAAGTACCCCGCCGCTCCGATGTGCCCGGCATTCCGCAAGCCGACATACGCGACCCCCACAGTGCGAGCCTTGGCGAGGGCCGTCTCGGTCGCAAACATGCCGCTCACTTGCCCGAGCGTCGAGTCCCCGTCAATCACCGCCCAGCCGGGCCCCTGACGCTCAATCCGTGGGGTTCCGGCCACACGATACCCGCCCCCTTTGAGCCGGTTGATATACCCACTCAGCAGCTTCGTTCCGTGAGTAAAGACTCCCATCGAGTCCGTGGTCACCAACGCCTCAGCTGTCGTCCCCGCATCCCTGTCGGACATCCCGATCTGGGTGAGGGCACGAACACAAAACGAGTGCAGCGCAGCCACTGAGATCGGCATGACAAGTTCTCCATCGAGGCGGTCCCCAAAATTCACCCGTACGGACGGATCGTGAACTGGCGAGAGGTAGACTGTCAATGAACGACTCACATCAGTGCTGGGATCCGTGAGTTCAATCCATGGTGCCCGCCACGAATGGCCACTGACAACTTTCCTCTGACCCGTTACGATTCCGTCCCAGACAGAGCGAGTTGGTGCCTCAACGGCTGGCTGTCTCTCCGAAAGTCTGGAGCCCTTGCATGCGAACCATTGGTGTCATCCCCGCCCGGTTGAAGTCGACTCGGCTGCCTCGCAAACTTCTGCTGGATACGACAGGCAAGCCGCTCTTGCAGTACGCGTGGGAGGCGGCGTGCCAGGCGAGTGAGCTGTCCGAGGTCATCATCGCCAGCGACAGCGAGGAAATCACCGCGGTCGCGCGCGGTTTCGGAGCCCGTGTCGAGATGACCGGGGACCACCCCAGCGGCACGGATCGCATCGCCGAGGTCGTTAAACGGGTCTGCCCCGATGCCGAATTGATCGTCAATCTCCAAGGGGACGAGCCCGACCTCAAACCGGAAAGCATTAACCAACTCGTGCGTCTCATCTCGGGTCGACCCGAAGTCGAGATGGCCACGCTCGCCACCCCCATTTACAGTTTGACCGTCCTCCACGACCCCAGCTGTGTTAAAGTGGTCCGTGCGGCGGACGGGCGGGCGTTGTACTTTAGCCGGGCGACGATCCCGTTCATGCGAGACGGCAGTCCCGACGACTTGCTGGCGGACCAAGACCAGAGCGGCCAGCCGCTGACGCCGTGGCTGTTGCACTTGGGGATCTACGCGTACCGTCGGGAGTTCCTGCTGCGACTGACGCAGATGCCACCATCGCGGTTGGAGCAGTTGGAGAAGCTGGAACAACTTCGGGCGTTGGAGGCGGGGGCTTCGATTCTGGTGCAGGTGGTGGCAGAGCGTTCAGTTGGAATCGACACGCCCGCCGATTATGCTCAGTTCGTCGCCAAGCACCGGCGATAGTGGGATAGGCTTCCAGCCTGTCATTCCAGCAATCGACGATGCGGAGACTTCCGAAGTCTTCGGAGACTTCGGAAGTCTGGCTCGTGACCAACGGCATGACAGGCTGGAAGCCTATCCCACGGACTGATTCACCACACGGGGGACGCCTGCGTCCCCCGTTGTCTTTTGCAGTTGCCGCGATTCCCGTATGGCCACGGAATCGCAGCGGAGACTCGACCATGAGCATCACCAAGACCAAACACATCTTTGTGACCGGTGGCGTCGTCAGCTCCTTGGGCAAGGGACTGACGGCAGCCTCGCTGGCGATGCTGCTGGAGCGGCGCGGTCTGCGGGTGCGGATGCAGAAGCTCGACCCGTACATCAACGTCGATCCGGGCACGATGAGCCCCTACGAGCACGGCGAGGTGTACGTCCTCGACGATGGGGCCGAGACCGACCTCGACCTCGGTCACTACGAGCGGTTCACCAACGGCCCGCTGTCGCGGAAATCGAACTCCACGACCGGGCGGATCTATCTGAATGTGATCGAGAAGGAACGCCGGGGCGCGTACCTGGGCGAGACCGTGCAGGTCATCCCGCACATCACCGACGAGATCAAGCGGGCCGTCCTCGATTGCGGCGGCCCCGATGTCGATGTGGTCATCACCGAACTCGGCGGAACCGTCGGCGATATCGAAAGCCAGCCGTTTCTCGAAGCGATTCGCCAGATCCCCATCAAGATCGGTAAGCAGAACTGTCTATTCATTCACCTGACCCTGTTGCCGTACCTCAAGGCCGCTAAGGAGGCCAAGACCAAGCCGACTCAGCACAGCGTCGGTCAGTTGCGGCAGATCGGCATCCAGCCCGACATCCTCATCGTGCGCACGGAGAAACCCCTGGGTGGAAATTTCGCCGAGAAGATCGCCCTGTTTTGCAACGTGGAACAGCGGGCCGTTATCGAAGAGCCCGACAGCGTGAACTCGATCTACGAGGTGCCGCTCGGGCTGGCCGCATCGAAGTGCGATGAACTCATCCTGGAAAAGCTGCAACTGACCGCTGGCGAGTTGAACCTGGACGACTGGAAAGAGATGGTCCAGAAGATCATTAAGCCGGATCATCATGTCACGATCGGAGTGGTCGGCAAGTACATCGAACACCGCGATGCGTACAAGTCGATCTATGAGTCGCTGACCCACGGGGGCATGAAGCTTTCGACCCGTGTGTCGTTCCGTCGGATTGAATCGGACGAACTGACGGAGGCAAACGCCGAGGGACTGCTCGGCGGTCTGCACGGCATCCTGGTCCCCGGCGGGTTCGGTCATCGTGGGATCGAAGGCAAGATCGAGGCGATTCGCTATGCACGGCTGAACGAGATCCCGTACTTCGGAGTTTGCCTGGGGATGCAGACGGCGGTCATTGAGTTCTCTCGAAACGTGGCCAACCTGACAGGTGCCAACAGCACCGAGTTCGATGACGGGACCCTGCACCCGGTGATCTGCCTGCTCGAAGCCCAGCGCGAGGTGAAGGAGAAGGGGGCCACCATGCGGTTGGGCTCGCAGCCGTGCCACTTGCTTCCCGGTTCGAAGGCGGCGATCGCATACGGCCAGACCGAGATCCACGAACGCCACCGCCATCGCTACGAGTTCAACCCCGCCTACCGCGAGCGGCTCGAAGCGGCGGGCCTGCGAATTACGGGCAATAGTCCGGACGGGACACTGGCCGAAATCGTCGAGCTGCCTACACATCCTTGGTTCGTCGGGGTGCAGTTCCACCCCGAGTTCAAGTCGAAGCCCCTGGCCCCGCACCCTCTGTTCGCAGGCTTCGTCGAAGCGGCTCTGCATAAGATGCAGAACCGGTCCCTGGGATAAACCACTAAAGCCCAGGGGTTGCCACCCCTGGGCTGTCTGGAGCCGCTCGTGACCACGACAACACCGTACGATGCCGTCCTCTTCGTCTCCTTTGGCGGTCCCGAAGGACCGGACGATGTCATGCCGTTTTTGGAGAACGTCCTGCGGGGGCGGAATGTCCCGCGCGAACGCATGCTCGAAGTCGCCGAGCATTACCACCACTTCGGCGGTGTCAGCCCGATCAACGCACAGACCCGCGACTTGATCACAGCTGTCGAGGCCGATTTGAAAGCCAACGGACTCTCGATCCCCATCTATTGGGGCAACCGCAACTGGACGCCGCTGCTGCCCGACACCATGCAGCAGATGGTGGCTGGGGGAGTCAAGAAGGCTCTCGCGTTTGTCGTCTCCGGCTACAGCTCCTACTCCGGTTGTCGGCAGTACCGCGAAAACCTGATCGCCAGCCAAGGCCAGATCGGTGAGTCCGCTCCGCAGATCGACAAGATCCGCGTCTTCTACAATCACCCCGACTTCATTGCGGCCAGCGCCGACCGCATGCGAGCCGCCTTACAACAGATCCCCGCCGAGGCCCGCTCGCGAGTGCGCGTGGCCTACACCGCTCACAGCATCCCATCCTCAATGGCCAGCAGCTGCAATTACGAGCAGCAACTGCGTGAGACCTGCCGCCTGGTCTCCGAGGCCGTCGGCGTCGATGACTCGAACTGGAGTCTCGTGTACCAAAGCCGGTCCGGTCGCCCACAAGACCCGTGGCTCGATCCCGACATTTGCGACCACGTTCGTCAACTGAACACAGACGGTGTGCGCGAGCTGATTGTCATGCCGGTCGGCTTTCTGTCTGATCACATGGAGGTGCTGTATGACTTGGATGACGAGGCTGCCAAGGCAGCTGCCGAATGCGGGATGCAGATGGTCCGCGCCCAAACGGTCGGCACTCACCCGCTTTTCGTGCAGATGATCCGCAAGTTAATTCTGGAGCGAATGTCACCCGATTTCCCGAAGGAGGCGATCGGCCAGTACGGTCCCAACTGGGACGTGTGTCCGATCGATTGCTGTCCCGCCCCCGTTCGCCCAGTGATGAGCCAGCGCCCAGGAACTTGAGAGCGGATGAGTGTTCTACTCGGATTCCGTCCTCTCTGTTGGAGTCCACAACGACACAGCGACCGATTCGACTGGCAGGTTCGCAGAAAGGACGATATTTTCGGGGGGATGTCGAAGCCCCTCGAACTTTACGATTCGGGCGTGAAGTACGATCAAACTGTGCCACGCTCCCCCAGCAAAAGGAATCTCGTGATCCAGTCGTACACATCCGGCTTACTCCGCCTGATTGATCGATGGTGGTGGGGATTGTGCGTGGTGCTGATTCTCATTGCTGCGGTGCGGTGGCATCGCCTGGATGTTCCGCTGGAGCGAGATGAGGGAGAATATGCCTACGCGGGACAGCTGATGTTGCAGGGCGTGCCGCCGTATGTCAGTGCCTATAACATGAAGTTGCCTGGAATTTACCTCGTCTATGCCATTGTGCTGGGAGTGTGGGGGGAGACGGTGTGGGCGATCCACTTCGCACTCCTGCTCACGAATCTGGCTTCGATCATTCTCGTGTTTCTGATTGGGCGGCGGCTGATTGACGATGTGGGGGGGCTCTTTGGAGCTGCAGCATTTGCGGTGTTCTCATTACATCAGTCGGTGTCGGGGCTGTTTGCGAACTCGGAGCATTTCGTCAATCTGCCCATGCTGGGAGGGACACTGCTGCTACTGATGGCTCTGGAGCGGGATCGTCTTTGGCAGTGGGGAGCAGTGGGCGTGCTGATGGGGACCGCCTTTATCATCAAACAACACGGAGTGATGTTCATCGGATTCGGTGCGGGGGTCATCGCCCTGACCGCCGTCACCGAACGGCCCGTGGTGCGGCAGCCATTTCTGCGACGATCGTCCGCTTATCTCGCGGGAGCAGTGCTGCCCTTTGTCGCGATCTGTCTCTGGATGGTATGGGCCGGAGTTTTCTCCCGGTTCTGGTTTTGGACATTCACGTATTCGCCTCATTATATCGCCCAACGGTCGTGGAGTCAGGGTGCTTCCCGGCTCGTTTTTCAGCTCAGCACCATGGGGGGCGGGCTGTGGGGTCTGTGGCTGCTGGCGATGATCGGAGCATCGAGAACTCTCCTGGTTCCGGCGCTGAGGAATCGCTGGATCGTCTGGGTGATGTGGGCACTCGCGTCAATGGCTGCCGTGTGCCCAGGTTTCTATTTCCGTGGACATTACTTTTTGTATGTCCTGCCGGTGAGTGGCCTGTTTGTGGGAGCGGCGATTTCAGGGATGACGCAACGTGGGGCTGAGGGACGAGCCAGCCGGGGAGGAATGATGGTGTTGATCGCCGCCGCCTTCCTCGTGGCGATCTATCCGCAATCTGACATCCTGATTCGATGGCCCGACGAGGCCGTGTCGCGGAGCGTCTACGGCAATAATCTGTTCCCGGAAACCCGCAAGATTGCCGAGTACATCCAGCGCCACACGACTCCCCAAGACACCATCGCCGTGATCGGTTCTGAACCCCAAATCTATTTCTATGCCCAACGTCGTTCGGCGACCGGTCATATTTATACCTATGCGATGATGGAGGCTCATCCGTTCGCCCGAGAGATGCAGCGGGAAATGATTCAGCAAATCGAAGCGGCCCAGCCCCGGTTCATCGTCTACGTCAACTTCCATCAATCCTGGGCGGCACGTCCCGAGTCGTTTCCTGATTTGCAAGATTGGTCTCGTAAGTATACCGCCGAAAACTACGAGTTAGCGGGCCTCGTCCAGCTCTCCCCCACAGGCACGGAGTCTGTCTGGGACACCGCCGCCTTGGGGCGCACGCTCCCCGGCCCGGAAAGTTCGTGGCTAAGCGTCTATCGCCGAACTCGGAACTGATCGTCTGGTGAGTTCACGAAGTCGGAGCCTCCCCACTCCGATCGTCGCGTAGCCCCACGGCTCACGCCCCCCTCGGAGTGATTCGCCCCAGGCCTCCCTGCGAATGCTGGTCTCACTGGGCGGGTTGTATCAGTGGATCGTATTGCTCCGATCAGTGCGATCGAAGCAACTCGGTGCGAAAACGCGACTCGAGAGCTGCCGTCTGGTGTCCGAACTTCCAATTCCTGTTTCCCCACTTGCCTCGTACCGTTTTCTGGCACACATTTGCGGGTTCACGACTGGGAGTCAGGGGAGTTGCCGTTGTTCCGCTGACTCAATTCCCAGCCGGGGACGGCGAGCCCCCTCATGTCCGCAGTTCTGCCCACGCCTCTTCAGTCGACTTCCCTGGCACCGATGCGGGAGCAGCGGCGGTTTCTCGTGTTGCTGATTTTGGTGGGGCTGGCAGCCGTGCATGCGGTGTGGGCGGCGAGCTGGTTGGTGGATGATTTCCGGGTCGCGAAGGACATCTACTCAGGCTTTCGGATGCTCGGATCGCCGAACCTGGGACTCACGCAAGCACTGGTGCATGTCGATTTCGGTGTGTTTCTGGTCGGGATCATCTGGCTCGTGAACTACCGCTGGACTGACCAGCGCCCGGCTCTGATTGAGCAGGACAGCGTGGCTTGGACGCCGGGGCATGTGATCGGGTTGGTGAGTGTTCTGGCCCTGGGGACGGGCTTGCTGCTCTGGAACCTGGGTGGTCCGGTGATGTGGCAGGACGAGGCACAGTCGGCGCTGATCTCTCGCACAGTCGCGGAGACTGGTCTGCCGTATGGGACCGATGGACTCAATTTCTTTTCCCAGGAATTTGGTGCGGAATACGCGGACGGCTACCTCTGGCGCTGGCACACATGGTTGCCCTTTTACCTGGTGGCGGGGAGCTATGAGCTGTTCGGCGACAACACATTTGCCAGCCGGTTGCCGGGCGTTCTCCTCGGCTGGATCTCCATCGGCCTGACCTATCAATTGGGGGTGGAGTTGTGGAGAGATCGACGGTCGGCACTATTTGGAGCGGGCGTGCTGACGATTTGTGTCGGATTCTTGCTGCTTTCGCGACAGTGCCGGTACTACAGCGCCCTGATGTGTTTCACGCTGATGAGCGTGATGGGCTACTGGCGATTGATGCAATCCCAGCGAGGCGGTTACTGGCTGCTGATCTCCGGCATGACGATGCTGTTTCACTCGCACTACGTCTACACGGGGATTTGCGGAGCGGCATTCATCGCTCATGCGGCGCTGTATCACCGGGAGCATCTGAAGCCGCTGACAGTCGCAGCGGCGTGGGTCATCGTGCTGGCGCTTCCCTGGGTCATCTGGTTCTGGCAGATGAAATACGGGTCACGATACGGAGGACGCACCTTCCAACCCGCACTGTGGTTCACCGACTTCACGCGGTTTTTGAACCATGTGGCCCTGGAGTTCATTCCCTGGATGCTGTGGCCCATTCCGGTTCTGCTGGCCGTGTTTCGAGAGAAGTTCTCCCTGCCGCGGTCGGTACTACCCCGGCCGAAAGTGGGGGGGCTGTTGGCCATTCTGATTGCAGCCCACTTGCTCCTGCTGTCGCCCATCGTGCCAGCGGCCTATTTCCGCTATCTCGCCCCCTTGGCTCCTCTCACGGCATTGGTCGTCGGACGCTGGATCGCGGACGCCTCTCGCATTCACAGAGCCCTGGCGACCTGGATGGTGGCCGTGATTTTTCTCAGCTGGCCCTGCGCGGATTATCTTCATGAGCAGCTGGTCCCTGTCCAAAACGCGGGAGGGGCAATCATCAAGTTCCTCCAGACCCACTCTCAACCGGACGAGGTGATCTTATCCAATATCGGGGATATGCCGCTGAAGTATTATCTTCCGAATCGCGTCGTCGGGGGGCTGGCAGGGGATCAACTGGACCATTTCACGGCTCCCGAATGGGTCATCCTGCGCAAACACGCGAGCTATGTCCCTCGAAAACTGAATACCCAGATCGAGATGTTGGCACACAGCGATCAGTACGAGCCAATCGTGATCCCGGTGCCGGACACTCCCTTTGAATACCGCGAAGATCCGTGCTGTCACCTATTTGCCACCGATTGGCACGAGCAGCCCGTCTCAATTTATCGTCGCCGATCCAGCCCGACGAAGGTCACACATCCCTGAGTGTGCGGGAAAATCCATGGGCCTCTGATATCCGTCCGGCCCCTCTGAGCCAGCCAGGGTTTTTGATACACGGTCCTGGCTGGCGTAACGGGCTGGTTAGAGAATAAAAGAGGCCCCAAGCAGCAATCCCTCACCCGATGCTACTCCACCGACCATCCCTTTGTCGGTTGCTGGTGGATCACTGGCGGCTGCTTCGATTGCAGCTGGGCGATTTCATTCTCGACGGCGGCGACCTCTTGGCTGGTTGTATGCACCGCGAAGCGGAGTCGCATCGAGTAGGTCTGCCCCGGCTCCAGCGAGATGACCCGGCCCAGCTGGCGCTCCAGTGACTTGTGGTTGGGGAAGTTCGTGCCGGGCTCCAACCCGACGACGTAGCCGTCGCGCTCTGACTGCGTACATTTCCAAACTGCAAAGCACGGTAACTGACGTGTCGAGAACCGCAGACTCAGCCCGAGATCGCCGGTGCCGTTTCGCAGCATTGTCACCGTCTCGCCGGCGGCATCGCCCAGTAGTCGGTGGTAATAGACCTGCTCCGCGTAGCCCGGGGTCGGCCCTTGGCAATCGGCTGGTGTGGCGATTCCCTCCGCAGCGCGGGCATCTCGAGGAGCGATTTCCGCACTCGCGCATAGCACCTGCGACCCCGCGCCGAGGAACGGCTCGCCGATGTTGTTGTGGTACAGCATCTCGAACTCGGTCGGGGCTCCGCCGAGGTTCGTGACCTCGTCCGTCACCTCAAAACTGTTACTGCCGACGACCGTCCGCAAGGTCGACTCCAGTCGCAGCTGGGGTCCGAACATCGTGCATTCATCGACGATGCCGGTCAGTCGCAATGTGGAGGTTTCTTCTTCGACATCGATTTCGCGATCGTGTGATGGCAAGTTCGCGATCCGTCCATGCAGGGTCAGGTCCGACTCGACCGGACTCTTCGCCCCGGGGTCATGCCCCGGTGGTCCATTGAACGCCATTCCACAACGGCAGAGGAACTCGTTGAACCCGTCGAGCCAGCCGAGCCCATTGCGGGACTTGAGGTCGACAAACCGCGGATGAGCCAGCCGCCGCACGGGCGATTCCCAGCCAATCGGGATCCCCTGGTACTCGGCCTTCCAGATCCCCATCCCGCGCGTCGGGGAGACCCAGACCGTCAGCGGACCATTCTTGAGTTCGAACACCTCGACACCCGCCGAGGTGCCCTCCTCCAGGACCGTCCACCGAATGCCCCAGTCGTGCCCGCCCGGCAACTTGACCTCCGCTGGTCCGGCCAGCACCTGCCAACTTGGGCCGTCCTCATCGTGATCGTGGTCGTGACTATGGTCATGGTCGTGATCGTGCCCGCAATTGGTGTGGTCATGATCGTGGGAATGGTCGTGATCATGATCATGGCTGTGGTCATGATCGTGGTCGTGGCGTTGGGCCATGTGCGTATGCCAATGCGAGAGTGGAAACCCGGTAAGTGTGCCGCAGTCTACGGACCGCGATTCCGGCAATCCAGCGGGAAGGTGAGCCAATTCAAGCTGCGAGGTCTCGGCAGGCTCATCAAATGGATTATCGGGAGCCTCAATGAATGCCAGGGGTGTGCGCATCAAAAAAGTAGGCAGATCTCGAAAATCCACGACCGAGGAGTGTGCCTTAAAAAGTCGTCCGAGATCCACCACAGTCCCCGGCTACCGCGAATGAGCAGCCCCCTCCCGCGTCCCGGTCGTGTGAAACGCAGAGGGCGAGGAGGACGCAGAGAGAAGAAGCACTCCCTCCGAACTCTGCACTCCCAGCGTCCTCTGCGTTTTCATTCTGCCGGTCGGTCGCGTTCAAGGTATCACCTGTTGTTGTCGTGAGTTTTGTCAGGACGGTGCCTCTGGTTTAGGAGTACCGACTTTTGTGATGCACACACCCTGACCGGCGTGTGCTTCAGAAAAGTCAGCAGAGATTCACCACGGAAATAAAGAGGCACGGAGAGACGTGCGTGGTGGTCGATTTGTTCGGGAATCAAGAGATGTTTTGACAGGATGAACAAGATGGACAGGATGTAGGCAGATGTCGACTGATTCCGAAAACCATCCTGTTGATCCTATCAAAACCGTTAGGCTCCCAACTCACCGATTGTCCATCACTTCGAATTCTCCGTGGTGAGTGCCTGCCGCTGCCTACTTTTCTGAGGCACACACCAATGCCCAGCGAAATCAACGGAAGACTTGCCATTGGCACCCGCTCTTCGGTATAAGACAGTTCTAGGCACCCCTAGCGCAATTGGATAGAGCATCGGTCTACGAAACCGAAGGTTGGTGGTTCGAACCCACCGGGGTGCAATGAGTTACGTCACATGACGAAAGTGAGTGTGTTGAACACACTCATTCTGGTCGTTTTTGCAACTCGGGTATTGGCCGTTCCAGTTGGGACTTTGCGTCCTTCCGTCGGTGCGGCCCACGTGTGATTTGAACAAGGTGGAACATGCCTCCCAAGCGTAAAGAACGTCTGCGTTCCTCAGATCGTCGTGGCGGAATCGAACTGCTCCTGACCGAGCACATTGAGAACGTCGGTGACCAGGGACAAATTGTGAAGGTCAAGCCGGGTTACGCACGGAACTACCTGCTGCCACTCGGGTTGGCCACGGTCGCCACCGAAGCGAACAAGTCGATGGTACTCCGCCATCGCCAGCGCCAGGACGCCGTCGCCGTTTCCAAGCTCAAGACGCTGAAGCAAATCGGCGACAAGATCAAGGACTACAGCGTCACCCTCGAAGCCAATGCGACCGATGATGGTCATCTGTACGGTTCGATCGGGGCTCCCGAAATCAGCAAGGCCCTTAAGGCTGCGAACTACCCGGTCGAGATCGACATGGTTCGTCTGGATGGAGCGCTGAAGGAACTGGGCATGTACACCGTCAAGCTCCAATTGCATGCTGACATCGCCACAGAGGTCAAGGTATGGGTCGTGCCGACAGCTTCGTCGATTCGCTAGTTCTTTCGTGGGATAGGCTTCCAGCCTGTCATCCCACCGCGCACGACAGGCTAGAAGCCTATCCCACGGGCATTGCAGTTTGACGCCCTCCCAGCCGATTGAACCCGGCCGTGGAACATCAGAGAATCGTGACACCTCTCCGGAATCCGGAGAGGTGTTTTTTTGTGGCTCTGGTGCCGCGAATCGCGGGCGGATTCGTGTTAGACTGCCGTCCCCTTCGTCCCGTAAGGGACGGTCGACAATGGCCCATCGTTTCAACGGTGGGAAACCGGGCGAGGGTGGCGTGGTGAAACGCTGCCTTGATTGTGGTGGGGATTGTTCGCATGAGCGGCCAGCCTCGTACCTCGCTCACACGCAGGCGAGCCGGGCGGCGTCAGCCCCCGGACTCGAGTGGCTGCAAAATGGTCCGGAGGCTGACGCCATCCGGCTCGCCTGGGAAAGCCAGTGCGACACTCGGCAGGTGGTTCGCATGCTGGCTGTTTTTGTGGATCGGATCGAAGTTCATGGCGTTTAACCCTCCCAAGAAGGAAGCCATCGGCGACTTCATGGACAAGGTTCCGCCCCAGGATCTGGAAACGGAGCGGTGCGTCCTCGGTAGTATTCTGCTAGTGAACGACGCGATCGACGAAGTCCAGTCGCAGATCACGCACACCTGTTTTTATATGGACGCCCATCGCCGGATCTTCAAGGCGATCCAGGAGATGTACGAGGCAGGCACGCGCGGGATCGATATTGTCACGCTCCGTGACGAACTCACCCGGCGAGCCGAACTGGATATGGTCGGCGGAATTGCCTACATCCACCAGATCATGGAGACGGTCCCGCATGCCGCCCACGCCGAATACTACGCCAAGATCGTGCGCGAAAAGTGGCTCCAGCGATCTTTAATTGAAGCCTGTACCGAGTCGCTCAAAGAAGCCTACCACGGCCACGAAGCTGTCGAGGATATTCTCTCGAAGGCCGAGCAGCGGATCTTTAGTATCGTCGAGAACGGCGCGAACATCGACAAGATGGCGCTGGGCGACATCATGGACGATGCCTTCGCTCGCATCTTCGCTCGCATCGATGCCGAGGGCACGACCTCGGGGCTGACCTCCGGGTTCTCCGGCCTCAACGAGATCACCGGCGGGTTCCAGGAAACCGAACTGATTGTGTTGGCCGCTCGCCCAAGTATGGGCAAGACGGCGCTCGTCTGTAATTTTGCCCTGGCCGGGGCAGCCACCGATGCGGGGGTACTCATCTTCAGCCTGGAAATGTCGGGGCTGGAACTCGCCGAGCGATTTCTGTGCATGCAGGCCAAGGTTGACGGCCACAAGGTCCGGCAGGGAGACCTCGACGAGATCGAGCAGCACGCCCTGCTCGAAGCGGCCAACGTCCTTAAAAAATACCCGCTCTACATCGACGATCAAGCCGGGCGCACGATGTCCCAGATCGCCTCGATCTCGCGCCGACTCAAACGCCGGTTTGACATCAAGATCATCATCATCGACTACCTCCAGCTGATCGAGTCCGATGACAAGAACATGCCGCGCGAGCAGCAGGTGTCGACGATCACCCGGCGGCTGAAGTTCCTGGCCAAGGATCTCCGCGTGCCGGTCATCGCTCTGGCCCAGCTGAATCGTGGCGTCGAGACTCGCGAGGACAAGCGACCCCGGCTGGCCGACCTCCGTGAATCGGGAGCGATCGAGCAGGACGCCGACATCGTGATGTTCCTGCACCGCCCGGATGCCTACGACCCCGAAGACCGCCCCGGCGAGGCGGACCTCATCATGGCTAAGAACCGCCACGGTCCGATTGGCACCGTCGAACTCGTCTGGCTCAAGAAGTCGCTCAAGTTCGGCGACAAGAGTCCGATCGCGGATCCCGTCGACAGCGGCTTCTAATCTGCGATAGCCCCGGCAGTCTGATACGCAGATATGGCCCATCGGGAGTGATAAGTCACTCCCTGGATGCGATCGGTCCGTGGAAATGTATCCGCCAGACTTCCGAAGTCTCGGAAGTCTGGCGGGACGCGAACTCTGGCCGATGACTTAGAGCATTCCACAATTCGATGAGCGCCCTCGGAGCCTGGCCCCTAGTCCTCCCCCGCCGAATTGTTCTGTCATGTTGTTCTGTCATGAACACCCGCGTCCGCCGGAATCGCTGACCTCTGCCGCCTCGGGAAAGACTTCGAGAGGACAGGCCACCAGGCATCGACCGGACCTTCGTGGCCTTGGTTCCCTTTTGTTCAAAGCTGAATTGAGAACTGAAGCCAACGAAGGCCGCGAAGGCCAGAAGGTCATCATTTTCTCAATCAGAATCTCTCTCTCAGAATCCGTGTTCATGCTTACCCCTGGCTCGCATCCCCTGGAAAAGACGCGGTGAGTTCGGTAGCGGAATCCCCCCTGTGCGTCCTTGCTCCTGGGTGTCTTGGCGTTCAATTTAGCTGCCTGCTGGGACACGTAACGATTCAGAATTGAACGCCAAGACGCCAAGACGCACAGGCAACCTGCGCCATGCGCGATGACTGGCGACTGAGGGGACCAGGCTCTGGGCGAGTCCGCGCTCACTGTGGCTTTTCCCGCGTCCGCCGTGGTCTACACTCTGGGCATGAACAACTCATCGAACTCTTCTGGTCCCGCGATTGTCTGGTTTCGCCAAGACCTGCGTCTGGTGGATAATCCCGCGCTGGCACACGCCCTCGCGAAGCACTCGTCAGTGATTCCGGTCTACATTCATGGCCCCCAGGAAGAAGGAACATGGCAACCTGGTGGAGCAACACGCTGGTGGTTGCAGCATTCGCTGGACTCGCTCGCGCGCGACCTGCATCTCAAGGGGTCGCAGCTGGTGCTGCGGTCTGGCCCCGCGCTGTCAGTGTTGAAGACTCTCATTCAGGAAACGGGAGCGACCGCCGTCTATTGGAACCGGCGTTACGAACCGGCCAGCATCGCTCGGGATCAGACGGTGAAGACGGAACTGCGCCGCGTGGGGCTGTCGGTGCAGAGCTTTAATGGATCGCTGTTGTTTGAACCGTGGGAGGTGGCGACCAAGACGGGCGGGCCGTATCAAGTCTTCACGCCATTCTGGAAGTCGTGCCTCGCGAAGCCCCTCGATTGCGAGCTGATTCCCAGTCCCGAAGCCATCCCCAGCCCGGCGCAATGGCCCGCATCGGAGTCACTGCTCAACTGGAAATTACTACCGCGATTGAAGTGGGATGCAGGCTTCCATGAGGGCTGGTCGCCCGGTGAAGCGGGAGCCGCCGCAAACCTCGCCCGGTTTCTGAAGCAGGCTGTCTCGACTTATCGCGAGGGACGCAACAACCCCGGCCAACCGGGCACATCGCGTCTGTCTCCGCATCTGCATTTTGGCGAGATTGGTCCGCGTCAGGTCTGGCACGCTGTGCATGCGGCGTTTCGCGGGCAGCCGCACGACGACGCCCGCACGTTCCTCTCGGAGATCGGCTGGCGAGAGTTCGCCTATCACATCCTGTTTCATTTTCCGCAAACGCCAGTCTCACCGCTACGAACTGACTTTGTGCGATTTCCCTGGGAGACGGATGCCACTCAGCTGCGAGCCTGGCAGCGCGGGATGACGGGATACCCGATTGTCGACGCGGGGATGCGCGAGCTGTGGACCACGGGGTGGATGCACAATCGAGTGCGGATGATCGTGGGGTCGTTCCTGACCAAGGATCTGCGCATCTCCTGGACCGAGGGAGCGCACTGGTTCTGGGATACGTTGCTCGATGCGGATCTGGCCAGCAACACGATGGGCTGGCAGTGGATCGGCGGGTGTGGGGCCGATGCCGCCCCATATTTCCGAGTCTTTAACCCGATGACGCAAGGGGAGAAGTTCGACCCCGAGGGGACATACGTCCGGCGCTGGATTCCCGAGATCGCCCAGCTGACCAATCGCTCGATTCATCAGCCGTGGATGGCTTCGAGCGAAGAGCTGTATCGCGCGGGCGTTCAGCTGGGCACGACCTATCCCGAGCCGATCGTGGATCATGCCGAGGCCCGCGTTCAGGCACTCGCGGCATTCGGGATGCTGAAGGAGCGGTAAAGCATGCCACGCTAGAGTTCGTGCCGAGAAGTAGAACGGACACCAAATCCATTCCGCCCCGCATTCGAACAGATTCAGAATTGCATTTCAGGAAAGGCAGATAGGAATATCCGCCCCACAGAGAAGTGGCACAGACATTCCCGTCTGTGCGAACTGAGGAGAGGTGCTGAATCTGCCCGATCCCGTCAGCTGTGCATACGAAAAGTCGGCGGGGTGGGCGCAGAGTTCTGAAGGGGGGCCTTCCTCTGCGACCTCTGCGTTTTCATTCCCGGTCGGAGGAAACGTACCCGCCACACTCCTTCCGAAGTCTCGCGAGTACGTCTCCACGGGCCGATCGTCTCACACCACTTGGGCCACCGAGTGCGAGACGCACTTCATGATTGTTTCCGACGATCGCGCGCTGATCTCCTGATGATCGGGTGATTCTCGCCGCTGGCCATGGAGGCCGTGGCCACACCAGATCCAGGGGAGCCTGGTGCGGGACCAGCGTCATCGCCGGGACGGACGTGTTCCCCGCGTCGGGGTGGGAGCTTTCTGGTCGGCGAAGGACCAGAGTGGAAACGCAGGGGCGCAGAGGACGCGGAGAATCTTTGGGGGCGAGTGAGGCTGCCTCCCGGTCGACGGAACATCTCGACTCGGTTCTTTTTTTCTCTGCGCTCTCAGCGTCCTCTGCGTTTCACACTCCCCCTGACGGGAGTCTGTGCGGAGTTCCATGTGCCGTCGCTGGAAACGCAATGTGTGTCTCGCACACGGGGCCACCCGCTGCGTTCAACTGAACTTGACCTGAAACCCTGAGATCATCATCCCGCCATCGACCGTGAGGGTTTGACCCGTGACGAGTTGACTGCCGGTGACCAGACTGACAATCCCCTCGGCGATGTCAGCGGGGGTACAGACCTTGCCCAGCGGCAAAGTGTTCTCGTAGGACGCGACCAGTCCCTCGTAGCGGTCCCCCAGACCGTTCTTCGTCCAGCGTCCCGCGATAAACCCAGGGGCGATCCCGTTGACGCGAATCTGCGGTGCCAACGTACGGGCTAGCGACACCGTCAAGTTGTCGATGGCCGCCTTCGTACAGCAATACGGGATCGAACTCCCCTGTCCCAGTTGGGCGGCGACGCTGCTGACGTTGATAATCTGGCCACCCCCCGAGGCGAGCATCGGCTCTCTTACCGCACGGGCACAATGGAATGGCCCAATCACGTTGACTTGATACAGACGTTGCCAGACTTCATCAGTGGCCTGGTCGAGTTCGGAGAACGGGATGAACTCGGTGGTCCCCGCGCAGTTCACCAGCAGATCGATCCGACCGTATTCCTGCATCGTCCGAGCCACCAGAGCCCGGCACGCTGCATCATCGGCCACATCGGCCTGCACCGCGATCGCGTTCCCACCCGCAGCTGCGATTTCGGCGACGGTCGCATCTGCCTCGGCTTTCGAACGCGAGTAGTTGACCACCACCGACCAGCCGAGCTTGGCGAGTTGCAAGGAGGTCGCCTGGCCCACGCCGGTGCCTCCCCCGGTGATAATCGCTACGAAATGGTTTGCGGGCATACGAGTGTCCTGTCTCACAATTCACAACCAACATTCCACGACCAGATTCGCCCCAGCGATTGTCGCGTCTGCCAATTTGTTGAATCCAGCGTTTCCACCGGAGACTTCCCTCATCACCGAAAGGGAGGTCACGGATCGAGAGAGCTGAAATGGGATGGCGATCTCTGGATGTGATAATGCCCCGCCAAACTTCCGAAGTCTTCGAAGACTTCAGAAGTTTTAGGTGAGAGAAGTCTGGCCACTAGCGGTTGAACAGGAATGCCGACGTGTTAATCAGCGCCCACGCCAGGTCCTGCGCCGCCGTCAATCGGGCGTCCTTCAACTGGCCTTCGCTGAGCTGGACCGCCCGCTGAAGCCGGGCGAACTTGGGGTCGACGGGGAGCGGGAGTTGGGCCTCGACGAGCTGGGCCTTCAGACCGACCAACATGGCGTCCAGCGGGCGGGGCTTCTTGGCCTCGGCTTGAGCGGCCTGCAGTGCTTTGAGCGCCGCATCCTCCCCCCGGAAGAAGTCGAGCAGCGCCTTCTTCTGGGCGTCGTTCCGCTGATCGGCGGGCACTTTGACGATCTCAGTGATGTTGGCCGGGATGCCGAACAGCAGCGGCGGCTGGGCGGTCGTCGCGGACCAACGGAACTTACCGATGGTGTGCGTCTTGTCCGTGTACCGCTGATCCATGAGGAACTGAATCACCACGGGCCCTTCGATATTGATCGGCTCGGAACACTCAAAGGTGGCCGTATGGTTCTTGCCCATTTCCGGATGAATCGCCCAGCCGTTGCTGGAATTGGGCGTCTGGCCATCGATCGCGGTGGCCACATCGAAGGTCCCCTGGCTGAAGTCGGCCTTGGCTCCTTGCAGCTTAATCTTCTGCTTCTTATCGGGCTGACCTTTCGGCCAGACCTCGATGGACAACTCCGTCAACACGAAATTTCCACCTGCCGAGCGACCAGGTCCCATGCCGCCCAAACGGGGATCCGCGAGAGCTTCCAGCCGGAAGCCGGTGATCCCCTTCAGTGCAGATTCTGTGATGACATCGTAGGTCACGAAGTCGGCGTTCGGGCCGCTGACGAAGATGACGTTATCAGCTTCCTTCTCGATCTTGGCATCGTTACTGACCTTCATCGGGCCGGGTTCGAGGACGTTCCACAAACTGCCGGATTGCTGCTGTTCCCAGGCGGTGAGCTTGGCGGGAATGGCGGCTTCGTGATCGGCCAGAGCCTTGTCGGCGGCGGCAAGCTTGGCCAAGGAATCGGCTTCGGCCTTCTCTTCCTTTTCCTTCACCGTAGCCCAGTAAGCGTCGTAGGCCGTCTGAGCCACGTTGATCTGGCCTTGTCGCACCGCTTCCTTGGCGGTCACGGCGGGTTCAATCTCCTTCGAGTAGGTCTGAAACTCGGCCACGAGCTTCACGTGGTCTTCGGGCAGTTCCTTCAGTCGAGAGTTCGCCGCATCGACTTCAGTCGACCTCGCGGGCCGATTGAGGATTCGCATGAACAGCTCGTCGACCAGCTTCGAGTCGTCCGGCTGAGACGCTACGATCTGGGCGATCGCGTTCCCCGGCTGCGAGAGTGCATCGCCGACGGTCGGGCCGCTCATCAGCGCCATCACGGCTCCGAGCTGCACAGCGGAGGAGCGTTCGCACTCGCAGGCACTCTCGCGCACAGGTCGCCCCGTGGTGGCCAGGAAGCCATCGGCGAGGTCGGTGCCGCTGTCGGGAATGGCTGCAGCGCGGACTCCTTCGGGCAGGCCCGGAATGTGAGTCTTCGATCCGGTCACGGCATACAAGCTGTCGAACAGCACTTCCGCAGGCAACCGCCGTGCGAGGGCATGCGAGTAGTTGGTGGTGTCGTCGGCGTTCCACTCGTTGGTGGCGACCGACCGTTGGTACGTCTGGCTTTTGCAGATCGCCTTGGTTAGTTGCTGGACATCGAACCCGGACTCTATGAACTTCTTGGTGAGGTAATCCAGCAGCTCAGGATTGGTCGGCGGATTGCCCGCGCGAATGTCATCGAGCGGCTCGATGATTCCGGCCCCCAGCAGGTAACCCCAGACGCGGTTGGTGTAGCTCTTGGCGAAATACTGGTTGTCCGGCGAGGTGATCCAGTTGGCCAACTCGTCACGCCGGGTGGCGTTCGGGGGCGTCTCATGCTTTGCCGGGTACGGGAAGGTCGGCGGAGCCACGGCGCTGGTCCGCAGGTGGGTCGTCTCGCCATCGGGCTTCTCGAACACATCTTCCCACAGCGGCTTGGCCCCTTCGACAGCGGTGCCGCCGATGTCGCCCGCGGCGTTCTTGGGGTCGCGCTGCAACCCAACTCGCGAGAAGTAGGCGGTGGTCTGGTAATACTGGTCCTGGGTCCAGCGCTCGAACGGATGGTCGTGGCACTTGTTGCAGTTGAACCGCACCGCCAGGAACAGGTGCGTCGTGTTTTCCATCATCAGGTCGGGATCGCGGAGAATCTTGTAGTACCCCGCCGGCGGGTTCTCCTTGGTTGATCCGTTGGCGGTGATGATCTTGTGGCACAGCTGATCGTACGGCGTGTTCGCGGCGATCTCTTTGCGAATCCAATCGCGATAGAGTTTGGCCCCCTCGCCGCCGAGGAACTTGCCGTTCACCTGAAGCAGGTCGGCCCACTTATTGGCGTGGAACTCGATGTAAGAATCGCTGCCGACGAGTTTGTCGACGAGTTCATCGCGTTTGACCTTCATGTCGCGGGGATCCGCGACGAAGGCCCGGACCTCATCCGCGCTCGGCGGCAACCCCGTCAAGTCGAGAGTCACACGACGCACGAATTCGTAGTCATCGCACAAGCCCGACGAGAGAATCTTCATCCGCTCCAGCTTGCGGGCCACGAGGGTATCAATCTCGCTCCAAGCGGCAGGCTCCTGCCAGACAAATCCGGTGCGGTCGCCCATCGCGGTCACAGTGGTCGCAGCATAGGCCCCCTCGTAGCGAGCGAGGATCGGAGCCTCCCCACGACGCAGAGTGGTGACGACACCGTGGGCGTTCGAGACAGCCACTTCCATGTTCCCCGTTTCGAGGAACGATTCGGCGGTCACATCGCGCGTGGCCCCATCGGTGTAGGTCGCGACGACACGCATCTGCTGCTTGCCACCGATCAGTTGAATGATCGGATTGACGGGCAGTACCTCAATCTTGGCGACGCGTGGAGATTCGAGGTCGAGCTTAGCTCCCTCGGCAATCCACTGCCGCAGAATGCGGTACTGAATGCTGTCCTGCTTGACGACCTGCCCGCCGACATGCGGCACAGCTCCCGTCGCCTTGAGCAGCATGAGACTGTCGTCTGGCGAGGCGAGGTTCACGCGCCGCGACCCGTGGTCATCGGTCAGCGCCCGCAGGTCATAGATCGGGTCGTACCCGCGCAGCGAGAGCTTGAACCCGTTTTTGCCGTCCTTCGATCCGTGGCAGGTGCCCGCGTTGCAGCCGACCTTGGACATGATCGGAGTCACGTCGCGGATGTAGCTCACTGGGCTGTTCGCGGCGATGCCGGTGACAGCGACTGGGATCGTGGCCTTTTGTCCGGCGACTTCGATGGCCAGTTGACCTGGCCCGTCGGCAGCGGCTCGGACTCGCCCCTGCGGGCTCACGGTTGCGGCGCTTCCCGCCATCTGGAACTGCGCCATGCGGGTCAGGTCGACACGATCACCGGTGTTCAGGATGCCGGTGATCAGCAGCTGGGTGTAGCCGATATTGCCGACGAGTTGGATCTGCGGCGGGATGACTTCGATCGAAGCGACCGTGGTGCCGTCGGGCAGGGTCTCGCCAATGGCCGCTTCCGAGCTGACATAGTCGACACCCTTGGCGGCATCAGCGACCACGGCTGCGGCAGCGACCGGGATGGCTGGGAATTCGCTGGCGACTTTACCGTCAGCGGCATTGAACAGGCGAATGATCCCGTCTTCACCGCCCGCCGCGATCTTCGTACCGTCGGGCGAGAAGGCGAGCGAGTAGAGGCTGGTGTTCACTTCGGCCTGAGCCAGTACTGCGACGTTTGCGGTGACGTACTCCTTGAGTCGCTTCTTCTCGTCGCCGTTCTGGCTGTCGGCGACCTTGCCCACGATCCCCTTGATGTCGGCGGGCATTTCGCTGTCGAACTCCGCCGAGTAAATGAACAGCTGCCCCTGACGATTCAAACTCGACACAGCTGCGATTCGCTTGCCATCGGGAGCGTAGTCGGCATCGAAGATACGACCGCGCATGGCCGGGAACTGCCGCATCAGGTTGGCATCGTCCCCGATCACCCGCGAGGTCACACGCTGCATGCGATAGATACGCGGTACACCATCGGAACCCCCGATGAGGATTTCGTCCTTGGTCGGGTGGCGGGTCAGAGCCTGCACTCCGCCCTTGAGGGCTCCCGGAGTGATCGACGAGATGTTGTCCATGAACCGCTGCGTCTTCACGTCATACAGCTTCGAACTCATGTCGCGACCGATTGAGGCCATATACGCCCCATCCACAGAGAACGCGGTGCCCACGGCCCAGTCATCGTGGGCCATGTTGAAGAACACCTGGGCTCCGCTCGTGGAATCAAACGCGCGCACGACCTTGTCCGAGCAACCGATGGCGATCAGCTTCCCATCCGGAGCCCAGCTGGCCCCATAGATGGTGTCGTAGGTCACTGGCACGGAGAGAGTCAGCTTCGGCTTAAGTTCCTCGCCCTCGTAGAGATCCCAGACCTGCAACTCACCCATCCGGCAGGGCAACCCGCCAGAGACCGCGAGTCGCTTGCCGTCCGGCGAAAACCGGGCCGACTCGATGCGTTCACTCAGGCCGACCAGACGCGCGGCGAGGCCCGAGCCGTCCGCCTTGTGCAGCAGCACTTCATGGAACCCCGAGACCGCGATCAGCTGGCCGTTGGGCGAGTAGTCGAGCGACGTAATCACCGGCAACCGCGAATAGGTCGGCGGGTGTTCCTGGTCGATCTTCGAGACCGCGTTGGCCGGGGTATCGTCGGTCGCTCCCTGCTCGACCCACTTCCGGATCAGGTCGATCTCCACCTGCGAGAGCGGGGCCTTGTCCTTGGGCATCTCCGCTTTGCCGTCCTTGAGCGTAATCTCCGCCAGCAGATGGCTGGCGTCGGGCTGTCCGGGGACGATCGCCTTGTCACCGCTCTCGCCGCCTTGCAGCAGGCGGTCGAACGAGGTCATCACGAAGCCGCCGCCGGCTTTTGCGGGCTGATGGCAGCCCTGACACTGGGCCTGGAAGATCGGGCGAATCTGCTTGTAGAAGCTGACCTTGTCAGCAGCGGCATCATCAGCGGATGCAAGAGAAGCGAGACCGACACACGACCACATGAGAGCGAAAACACTCGTGCGGAGCATGGACAACACCTTCGGAATGAGCGAGGCGGGCTCGGCGACTCTGAGTGAGTACGCCGACGGCACAAGGCGGGAGAAAAGCCCAGAGGTTGCAACCTCTGGGCCTTCAGATCTGTCACGTTATCACCCGACGCATCAGCGATCAAGCATAAAACCGGACGACGGAGTCCACAGTGTGTGCAGCAGAAAAGTCGGCAGCTGTTTCCCGCAGTGCGTCATGACTCAAAAGGGGGAGCCGCAGATGAACACGGATGAACACAGATGAAGAGGCTCAACCACGAGGAATCATCGTCCGCGACTCATCTCTGATCTGTGTTCATCCGTGTTCATCTGCGGCTCAATAAGTCCGGGCTTTCTCTGTGTCATCTCTCTGCCGGCCGTTGGAACAGAGTGTCCGAATCAAATCACGCTGCCGCCTCCGTGGCGATTTTCTGCCACGGCCTACTTTTCTGATGCATACACGAGTCCCGGAGGGGCGTCAGAAAAATCGGTAGCCCATGAATTCACCAAGGAGACACGAAGAAACCCGAGAGTGGGTGAGCCGCAGATGAACACAGCTAAAAGCCGAGGTGAAATGAATCGCGAGCAATGCCCTCAGAGAGATGAGTCGATTAGTCCGCACCGAGATCGTCGATGAAGCGGGCGTCGGGGTGGATGCGTTCGTACTCGATGCCCAGTTTCTCGGACACGATGCGTCGGACCCCGAGGGCGATCTCGGGATCTGTGCCCGGTCCACAGCGGGTCAGGAACTCTGCATCGGAAATCGGGGGGAAACGACTCTCGAAGTCAAACGACTCTCGCTTCGCCAAAAAGCAGATCACGAACAAGCACACCAGAACGCACCCGATGCAAACCAAGATTGTTGTCATGGGGGATGTCTCTCGATTCAGATGAGTCTGTGGTTCTCAATACTCGACCTTCATCGCCATCGGCATGCGACGTCCGAAGCCGAAGGCTCGCGGTGAGAGCTTCACGCCGGGCGGCATTTGGCGGCGTTTGAATTCGTTGCGGTCGAGGTTGCGGGCGACCCAGCGAACCTGCTCGATCGGGAACTGCTTCGCGAGTTCGGCGATGGAGTCCTCGCGGTCGACCAGCCCTTCCAGGATCGCGTCGAGGACCGGATACGGCGGCAGCGTATCCTGGTCGAACTGGTTGGGAGCCAGTTCGGCACTGGGGGCCTTGTCAATCGTGTTGTACGGGATCACTTCCCGCTTCTCGACAGTCTCGTTGATGTACCGCGAGAGAGCGTACACGTCCCGCTTGTACAAATCCGACAGCACCGCGAATCCGCCGCACATGTCGCCATAGAGCGTGCAATACCCGACGGCCAGCTCGCTCTTGTTTCCGGTGGCGAGGGCCATCCAGCCCCGACGGTTGCTGCGGGTCATGACAATCGCCCCGCGGATGCGGGCTTGCAGGTTTTGGTCGGCGAGACCCGCGGGCTGGCTGGCGAGGTCGTCGCCCACCACCGGCAGCCCTTCGTAGGCGCGGTGGGCGTCGTCGATCGGGATCAGCTGGCCATCGACACCGAGGGCCTTGACCAAGGCCCAGGCATCGTCAATGGAATGCGGACTGCTGTAGCGGCTAGGCATGAGCAGCCCGTGGACATGCTCGGCTCCCACAGCGCGGGCAGCGATGTAGCAGGCGAGGGCGCTGTCGATCCCGCCCGAAAGCCCGAGTACGCAATCGGTGAACCGACAACGCCGCATGTAGTCCCGAAGCCCCAGCACCAGTGCCTCCAAAAGTTGATGCTCGCGAGGCGGGTCGCGCGGATCGAGGACCGGCGGGAAATGATCGAGGTCGACGATATCGAGGTCGGTGCGGAACCCGGCGGACTGGTGGCGGATCTGCCCCTGGCCGTCCATCACGAAGCTGTGGCCATCGAAGACGATGTCGTCCTGGCCGCCGATCTGGTTGACGAAGACGAAGGGGAGGCCGGTGGCCTTCGCGTGGGCGGCGATGATGCCGCGACGGCGGGCGGGCTTGTGGCCCTCGAACGGGCTGGCGGAGAGGTTGATGAGGACATCCGCCCCCTGGCGGGCGAGTTCGCGAACCGGGTCGACGAAGTGCTCCTCGGGAATGTGGTAGAACGTCTCGGGCTGGCCCCACCAGGCGTCCTCACAGATGTGGACGCCGAGTTTCCGGCCCTGGAACTCGATCGGCCCCAGCTGTTCCGGGCGTTGCGGGCGGAAATACCGCCGTTCGTCGAACACGTCGTAGTTCGGCAGGAGCGTCTTGTGGACGCGGGCCACGACTTGACCCTCGGCGAGTAGCGAGGCCGAATTGTGGAGCGAGCCGTGCTCCCCCGATGCTGGATGCCCGACCAGAATCGCTGCTTTCCCGCTGGTCAGCCCGGCCAACTGCTGCACAGCTGCCTCGCAACTGCCTAGGAACCCATCACGCAGGAGCAGATCCTTGGGGGGGTATCCACTAACTGCTAACTCAGGCAGAATCAGCAGTTGCGCAGCATTGTCGGACACCCCTCGGTGGGCCTGCTCAATCAACTGGCAGTTTCCGCGAAGGTCGCCGACCGTGGGATTGATCTGCCCGAGTGCAATTCTCATGGAACAGCCTGTGCCGCCGGAAAGACTGGAAAGGGTGGCGAAATCGGACGATGCGGCCACATTGCAGGACTCGAAACCCAAAGAAAGATTTTCGAGAACCTTGACAGTCTGGCCGGGGTCGATACCTTACCTACCCGCTGGCCCCATCGTCTAGTGGCCTAGGACACAGGATTTTCAGTCCTGTTACTGGGGTTCGAATCCCCATGGGGTCATCTGAGAACGCCGCATCGATCCGTCGATGTGGCGTTTTTCGTTGGTACTGGCGTAAATAACAGGTTTCGCGTCCCGTTATTCCGGCTCGGGTATTCCTCTTCAATCCTCTGCTGAGCAGGCGTCGAAACAAACTTGGCAAGTGGTTCGATAACTGGGTTTGGAAGGCGGCGGACGTGGAAGGCGACAATTCCTGGCGGGAAATGTTTGAGAACTGGCCCAAGACATTTCCGAAGGTCGGGGTGCTGATTCCCTCGTTTGGCGAGCCAGTGGCCTTCAATGATTTTCGCATCAACGAGGGAATTCTACTCGTCCAACGTGAGCGGCCCGACACGATCGGAGCCCGCAAACTGATGATCAGCTTCACTGCCATTCTGGCACTCAAGATCGTAGATGTGGAGCCACTCGATCATTACGAGACGATGGGGTTCCACTCCTGATCGAACCTGCCGCAGCCGCCGGGAAAGACTTCCGAAGTCTTCTGAGACTTCGGAAGTCTGGCCGATAGCATGTATTTTTACTGGCCAGTCACTGGTTGCCTAAAAAACGCGCAGCCCGTTTATCAGGCACAATCGTTCTTGTAGAATTTACTGGACGAATCGGCGGGAGGCTGTTATCCTTTTGATGTCGCGGCTGAATTGATTCAACTGGGCTCTCTCATGGTTGAGAGGGCAGCTGCGTACGATCTCAGGAAGGAGGCAGCCATGTTGGTCTTGTCCCGTAAGGCAGGCGAGCGGATCCTCATCGGTGAGGATGTAGTCATCAACATCGTGCGTATTGGGCCGAATACCGTCAAAATCGGGATCGAAGCCCCCAAGAGCGTGAATATCATTCGCGAAGAGTTGTGCGAGACGGTCGGGGCAGCTGTCGGGTTAATCACTGAAGCTCGCTCACCGAAATAAGGCCAGCCAGCATTAGCCTCTGAAACTTCAGCGCGGTCCTGAGTTGAGTCTCAGGCTCCATCGCATCCCATTTGGCGGGCTGCATTTTAGATTTGACGGACAACACTCATACGCAGCGCGGTGATGCTCTCCCTGTTGCCGGGCCATGCCGAGAAATCGGAGGAGACTTCACGACCGGAATCGGGATGCGGTGGCACTACGAGGCATGAGTCGTCTCGGACGGACTGCGGTCTACGATACCAAGTCTGAATTTCATCCCTTTTCCCCGGATCATCCCATGCGTATGGCCGCTCTCGTCGTCGTTCTTGGAATGGGCGCTAGCCCGACTCTCCAAGCTCAGGAAGTGGCCCGCTGGTCATTTGAGAAGACGTATGCCGCTCAGACGGATGTACCGGGAGCCACAGTCAAATCTCAACGGGTGCCGGGGGCAATGCCTGCCTTCAGTGAGAACTTGCCCGGAGCATTCATCTACGACCCACTGACTCGCAAAAGTCGTCCAAACACCGCCAGTGCGGTGTTTACCGGCGACGAATCGAAGAGCGATGCCGTGCAAGCGGTGACCAATTTCCAGGCCCTGAAGCTGGCGGGGGAGAGCCTCACGATCGAAGGCTTCCTCCAGCCCGCCCCCGAAGCGGGGGTCAACGCGTGGCTGTTCGGGAAAGCCCGAGCCTCGAAGGAGGGCTCTGAACTGGCGCTGCAATGGCACCGGATCAACAACGCCAATGCGACCTTTCACGGGGGCGAGGTCGCCAGCCCTCGCACGGACTCGCAGCGATTTGCGGTCGGCCATTACTCGTCGACCACACGGCTCTGCGGGGACGGCAACGCCCGCTGGCGGCATATGGCGTTTGTCTATGATGCCCAGGCGAAGACGGCGACTTGCTGGCTCGATTATCACCTGTCTCGCACCGTAACCATCGACACCCCACTGGAGTGGGACAACGGGCCGTTCCTGATCGGTGGCCGGGCCGATCACTGGGGCATGAGTGGCCTCATCGACGAGGTTCGCATCGTGCGTGGAGCCCAAGGGCCAGCGACCTTCCTGCGGGCCAGGGCCGATTCCATCGAGGGCGTCTCATTCGCCTCGAATCAGACCATCGCCCCGCGCGATGCCGGATGCCTCGATGTCAAAGAACACTTCGGAGCCGTGGGCGATGGCCAGACCGACGACACAGCGGCCTTCAACACGGCGTTCGACCAACTGACCAGCCGGGTGCCGCTCGCCTACAACACGCTACTCATTCCCCCGGGGGAGTACCTCGTCAGTGGGATGCTGTACTGCTCTCGGTTTATCGACGTGAAGGGAGCCGGGCCGGACAAGACCGTCATCAAGCTGAAGGATGGCACATTCACCGACCCGACCCAGCCCCAGCCCGTCCTCCGCATGAGCAGCACCCAAGGTGCCCCCGGTTCCCACGACTGGGTCAACGGCAGCAGCATCTCCATCTACCTCGAAGGAGTGACGATCGACACGGGGAAGAACAACCCCGGAGCCAAGGCGTTGGAGTATCACTCGAACAACCTCGGTCGGCTGGAGAACGTCGTGTTGCGTAGCGGCGACGGCGCGGGCGTGATGGGCCTCGACCTGACCCATCATGATGTCGGCCCAGCCCTGGTGAAGCATGTCACTATTGATGGCTTCGATGTCGGCTCGCAGATTCACTACCAAGATTACTCGATGACTTTCGAACACCTGACCCTGCGCAATCAGCGCGTGATCGGAATTCGGAACAAGGGAAACATCCTCGCCATTCGCCAGCTGCGGTCGCAGAACAAAGTGACTGCTGTGGTAGGCGAGGGGCCGAACTCGATGATCACTCTGCTCGACTCCGAACTGACCGGCGGCAGTGCGGAGCAGCCCGCGATCCAGAGCGATGGCGGGTTGTACTGCCTGCGCGTGAAGACGGCGGGATACCAGTCCGCGATCCAAAAGAGAGTTCTTGTTGGGCAGAAGCCCGTTGAATGGAAGGACCAGACGATCGCTGGACCGGACATTGCGGAGTTCATCGGCGACAAGCAGGTCACCGGGTATGGATCACCGCAAGGGGCCCTCAAACTGGCCATCGAAGAGACGCCCGAGCCACCCGTGCCGCCAGTCAGCGAATGGGTGAGCCTCGCCCGCTTTCGCGACCAGTGCGTCGGCGATGACTGGGGCCCGGCACTGCAAGCCGCCATCGACAGTGGGGCCAAAGTGATCTACCTGCCCCGGAACGAGATCGGCCGCTTCTCCACCCCCGTGCGCGTGCATGGCCCACTCGAACGACTGGTGGGGTATGGCGAAGAACTCCACTGGAATGAGAGTGTCTGGAAGGGGGATCGCGAACTCGATCAGACCGACCCCGCTGGAGCCCCGCCGCCCCTGCTAATCTTCGATGAACCTGACGCCAGCCGAGTCGTAGTCCTCGACCGCCTGGGGATGGTCCATTTGCAGCACGCCTCTCCGGCCACGCTGGTCCTCCGCAGCAGTACGCCGCACCGCTACACGACTGGCCTTGCGGGCGGCAAGCTGTTCGGCGAGGACATCGCGGGAGCCGACTGGCATTTTGATCATCCGCAGTCGGTCTGGGTCCGGCAATGGAATCCCGAGAGTCACGCCTCTGGCCCTTGTATTCACTCCCGAGGGGCCACCCTCTGGTCGCTGGGCTTCAAGACCGAGTACGAAAGCCAGAAACTCCTCGCCGAAGAGCACGCCCAGACCGAAATCCTGGGAGCCTTCATCTACCCGATCGGCAAGATCCCGCCCGATCGCCCAATCTTCGAGAATCGCAACAGCCGTCTGTCACTGGTCTACGGAGCCAGCATCTACCATGCGAATCACCAGGTCCATATCCGCGACACGCAGGGGAACACCGTTAAGGAATTCGGGGCTGAGTCGATCAAATGGGCCGGATCGCGAGCCCGGATGGACTTGTATACGTCAGAGGGATTCAAATGACTTTGGTGGCAAGTTTTCCGGAGCGTCCTCTCTGGCTTCTTGAGCGGATTCAGTCTTCAGTTCACACAAACAGGCATTTCTGTGCCACTGAGCTGTGGGGCAGGCATTCCTGCCTGCCCACCAACTCTCAATCGACTCTCGCCCCATCGTCACCGGACGAAACGCCAGGCCGGACGGCAGACACAAATCCATCGACACTCGGGTCCGCTTGCGACTCGCGATGAACGAGGATACAAGATTTACTGTGCCCTGTTGGTCGATCACCTGGAGTTCATCAAAGCTGGGGAAGTCATGAGTCTCAAACACAAACCTTCGCGGCGGCAGTTTCTGGGTACGGCGGTGGCTGCGGCAGCGGCCCCGTGGATCATTCCGTCGCATGTACTGGGCCTGAATGGAGCAGTGGCTCCGAGCGAGAAGATCACGCTGGGAGTGATTGGGATCGGGCCGCGTTGCACTTACGACCTGACCGCGATGTTGAAGCTACCCGATGTGCAGTGTGTGGCGATTGCCGATGTGCAGGCGACTCGCCGCGAGGCGGGGAAGAAGCTCGTTGATACGCACTACGGAAACGAAGACCTGAAACTCTATCGCGACTTCCGCGAGATCCTCGACCGCCAGGACATCGACGCCGTCCTTGTCGCCACCGGTGATCGCTGGCACGCTGCCGCCTCGATGCTGGCGGCGGAAGCCGGGAAAGATGTCTACAGCGAGAAGCCGTGCGGGCTGACCATTGAGCTCTGCCAACAACTCGCCGAGACGATGAAGAACACGGGCCGCATCTTTCAGGCAGGCACCCAGCGCCGCAGCGTCCCGAACTTCCAGCAGGCCGTGAAGCTCGCCCAAACCGGGAAGCTCGGCCAGCTGCAAACGCTGTATGCCTCGGTCTACATCCCGACCCTCGACAACAACTGGCTCCCCGGCGAGCCGACGCCGCCGAAGGAGGTCGTCGACTGGAACATGTGGCTGGGGCCCGCCCCGTGGCGTCCGTACAACAGCCAGTACGTGGCGGGAAAGTGGCGCGGGTACTACGACTTCGACTCGGGGGCGCGGCTGCTCGACTGGGGAGCCCATACGGTCGACCTGTGCCAGTGGGCCAACGACTCGGACACCTCAGCTCCGATCTCGTACGAGCCGTACGAGACGGGGATTAATTGTATGTACCAGAACGGCGTGAAGCTGGTGCTCGACTTCCTGCCGATGCCGTTTGGGGATCGCGGGCCGAACTGGAACACCAAGCTCGGCACCTGCCCCGTGCGGTTCGTGGGGAGTGAGGGGACCATTGAGACGGGCGATAGCGGTGGCACCGATGTCTCGACCGAGGCCTTGAAGAAGGAACTCGAAGACTCGGCGGGCAAGGTCGTCGGGCTCGATGTCGGTGCCCACGCCCGCAACTTCTTCGACAGCATCAAGTCGCGGAAACCGACCGTGGCCAACGCCGAAGTCATGCGGAACTCGCATGTCGCCTGCCACGCAGCGGCTATGGCCTGGATGCTAAAACGCAAGCTGAACTTCGATCCGGTGAAGCAAGAGTTCGTCAACGATGAGGAGGCCAACGGCCTGCGGTCACGCTCCGCGCGGGCCTGGAGCTAATCTCGCTTCCGAGCCGGAAGCGTCAGCGCCCGGAGAGTCCGGCGTTCTTGCGCAGAGCGAACGCGGTGGGGTGGCCCAGACGTGGCTTTGAACGTCTGGGTGACGTAGGAACAAGAGGGTTTGCGATCCGAGCTGTTCCTGCATCTCCTGTTGTTGCTCTGCAACCCAGACATCCCAAGCGATGTCTGGGCCACTCCGCCACCCCGCTCGGTAGTAATTCCTGAAGTGGCCTACGCTTTCGTGTTTTCATCCCACTCAGCCGGAAACTCAAACTTCAGTCGACAACCCTGATTGGACGATCTAAACTCACATATCACGTGATTGATGCGTCTTGGCTTCGAGGTGACGATGCTTTCTCTGTCTGGCAACCGAATTCAGCTGTGTGATGGGATCACCCGTCGGCAGGCGCTGCAGATTGGTGCCCTGGGAATGGGCGGGCTGTCGCTGCGGAACCTGATGGGGGCGGAGCAGGCCGCTGGCATTCGCAGCTCGCAGAAGTCGATCATTATGATCTACATGTGCGGGGCTCCCGCGCATCAGGACATGTACGATTTGAAGCCCGAGGCCCCGTCGGAGATTCGCGGGGAGTACCGGCCGATCCCGACCAATGTGAGCGGCATCGAGATTTGCGAGCATATGCCGCGTCTGGCCCGGATCATGGACAAGTGCATCCCGGTGCGGTCGATGTACGGCTCGCCCAGTGGGGACCATGACTCGTTCATCTGCTATACGGGGCATTCGGTCCGGAATCAGCCGACGGGCGGCTGGCCCGCCATTGGGCCCGTGCTCTCGAAGCTGGCCGGGTCGAAGGCACCGGGGGTTCCGCCGTTCTTTGGCCTGTCTCCGAATACCGGGCACCCGCCGTATGGCTCGCCGGGTCATCCGGGATTTCTCGGAGTTTCTCACTCGGCGTTTCGTCCGAGCGGACCAGCGCGGGAGGATATGGTCCTGCCCCCCGGTGTGGTGCTGGATCGAGTCGGCTCGCGCCAAGCGTTACTGCAGAACCTCGACCGCTTCCGCCGGGAGAGTGACACGCGTGGATCGATGACCGGGCTGGACGACCTTAACCGGGCCGCTCTGGATATTCTGACCTCGAGCAAGCTGGCCGAGGCACTCGATGTCTCGAAGGAACCCGCTCATGTTCGAGAGCGATATGGCCAGGGAGACGCGAACAACTTTGGCGACGGAGCCCCGAGAAACCTGGAACATTTCCTGACTGCACGGCGTCTGGTCGAGGCGGGAGCCCGAGTGGTGACGCTCAACTTCGGGCGCTGGGACTTCCACAGCGATTGCTTTAACGGCATGAAGAACACGCATCTCCCGCAGTTCGATCAGGGGCTGTCGGCTCTGATCGAGGATCTGCACGAGCGTGGCCTCGACAAACAGGTGGCCGTCGTGGCGTGGGGCGAGTTCGGTCGCACCCCCAAGATTAACGGCGACGCCGGACGTGACCACTGGCCACAAGTCGGCGGAGCCTTGATCGCGGGCGGCGGATTTAAGTCGGGCCAGGTAATCGGCTCGACCGATCGCCTGGGAGCTGAGATTGCCAGCCGACCCGTCCACTTCGGCGAGGTCTTCGCCACCCTTTACCAGTGGCTGGGGCTGGACACCGAAACCTCCTACCTGAGCGACCTGGCCGGACGACCACAGAAGCTGGTCGAAGGCCACCCCGCGTTGCCGGAACTGGTGTAGTTCAGGGCCAGGCCATGGGACATACCTTGTGGGTCGTCAAGACTGGACAGGTCGGTCAGGTCTCACCGGATCGCTCAGGCTCAGCTCCCCTGACCTTGCCTTAACAATATGCCTGACTGACAAGCAGCAGGTCAGAATGCGATGTGACACTGGGGCAGTCCTGTCCGCTGAGGCAGCCACTCTCACATTTTTGAGTGGCCAGGCGACAGAGCGAATCCTGGCCGAGGAGCATGCCAGACACCTGGCGAGCCTCGTGTCGATGAAACCCAATTTCTGTGTCACAGCATCCGTCATCTCTCCGAGTCTTATCCCATGCACCGACGAACCTTCCTGCAGGCCACGAGCGCGGCGAGCCTGGTAATGGCTTCGTCATCTCTCTACGCGGCGCGGGCAAAAGCACCGCACATCGCCACGAACACCTACCCGTGGGGGACGTTCGCGAAACGCAATGGGAAGACCTTCGTGCTGCATACCGACGAGACGTTGTCCGCCATCGCCTCGACCGGGATCACGGGCTACGAGCCGATCATGACTCGACCAACCGAGTTCGATGGATTGGCTGCGCGGCTCAAGGCCCACGGATTGGAAATGCGTTCGCTGTATGTGAACAGCAGCTTGCACGATGAAGCGGTCGCCGCAGCCAGCGTGGCCGAAGTGCTGGCCATCGCACGCCGCGCTGCCGAGATCGGTACGCGGATTATCGTCACCAATCCCTCGCCCATCCGCTGGGGCGGACCCGAGAACAAGAACGACACGCAGTTGGTCACGCAGGCGAAAGCTCTGGACCAGCTGGGGGCGGAGTTGCGATCACTCGGTCTGACGCTGGCGTATCACAACCACTACGCCGAACTCCGCCAGGGCGCCCGTGAATTTCATCACATGCTGACCGCCACTGACCCAGCGAACGTGAAGCTCTGTCTTGACGCCCATTGGGTCTTCCGAGGCTGTGGCGATTCGCAGGTGGCGCTGTTCGACGCGGTCGAGCACTATGGCAGCCGGATCGTGGAACTGCACTTGCGGCAATCGAGCGACGGCGTGCTCAACGAAGTCTTCACCGCAGAAGGCGACCTCGACTATGCTCGGCTCGGCACTTGGCTTCAAGAACACCGCCTCAATCCGCACATCGTTCTGGAACAGTTTGTCGAGTCCGGCACGGCAAACACGCTCGATGCCGTGGCTGCTCACCGGCAGAGTGACGAGAACGTCCAACAAGTATTCAGCTGGGTGTCGTGAAAACCGCGTGGTGGCATCGGTTGGCCGCTGTGGGCCGACCGGTGTGCTAGCGGCACAAGGGGTTTATCCAGAGAGAAGACGATACAAGAACCTCTTGTGGCCAAGCCACCCCGGTAGATTCCAAAGCGAATCCACCGGGGCGAGAGTGCGAGACGCACTAGGCCTTGCCGGCGCTGGCACACGGAACTCCGCCCAGCCTCCGCGTCCGGGGGAGTGTGAAACGCAGAGGACGCGGAGAGCGCCGAGGAAGAACAGAGCAGAATAGAGCCGAGCAGAGACGTGCAGTCGACCGGGAGGCAGCCTCACTCATCCCCCAGAAATTCTCCGCGTCCTCCGCGCCCTCTGCGTTTTCCCTCTTTTCCTTCGCCTGTCAAAAAACGACTGCCCCTGCCCAGGAAACACGTCCGTCGCCGTGATGACGCTGGTCCCGCACCAGGCTGCTATGGATCAGGCGCGTCCCCGACCTTCATGGCCCGCGCCGAGAAGCACTCGATCAGGAGGAGTCCGCCGAGCAATCCTCGGGAACAAGCACCAAGTGCGTCTCGCACTCGGGACCGATACGAGATACCCATTCCGGCCTGATACTTGCGAGTTCGGAGCCCGTGTCGTATGAAGTCTCTGGCATGCGTCCGGAGAGGTCTCCCTGCGAGAGCGGTTCCGTGGACGCCACTCACCCGATTGAGGACTCCCCCATGATTCGTGTCTGGATTTGTCTGGCAGCTGGCGTCTGCTTGTCGACCTGTGGTTATGCCGCCGAGCGAGTGGCTTACGAGACAGTCGAGGCTGCGTCGAAAGACCCGGACTTCAAAGTGCAGGGTGAATACGCTGCCGAAGGCACCGGCGTGCAGGTGATCGCTTTGGGCGAAGGAAAATTCCGTGCCGTCCTGTACACCGGTGGCCTGCCGGGAGCGGGTTGGGATCTTAAGACAAGGGTGACATCCGAGGGCGATGCCGCCAACGTGGCCGGGATCACCAAGAATCTCAAGAGAGTCGAACGCCAGAGTCCGACTCTCGGAGCCAAGCCACCGGAAGGGGCGATCGTCCTGTTCGATGGGACCGAAGAGAGCCTGAAGGCCCACTGGAAGCCGGGCGCGAAGAAGAACGACGCCGGCCTGTTGATGGAAGGCTGCACGACGACGGATGAGATGCAGGACTTCATAATCCACTTCGAGTTCTGCCTGCCGTACATGCCGAACTCGCGCGGTCAGCAGCGGGCCAATAGCGGCTTTTACTTGCAAGGCCGCTACGAGTGCCAGATCCTCGATTCGTTCGGTCTGGATGGCCTCGACAACGAGTGCGGCGGGGTCTACACCGTCGTGCGACCGGACGTGAACATGTGCCTGCCCCCACTCGTTTGGCAGACATATGACGTCGACTTCACAGCTGCCAAGTTCGACGGTGACAAGAAGACCGCGAATGCCAAGATGCTGTTCAAGCACAATGACGTGGTGATCCATGATCGCGAGTTGGTGAAGATGACACCGGGTGGGACTCTCAACACCGAGTCAGCTGTGCCGGGGCCGCTGCATCTGCAGAACCACGGCGACCCGGTGCGTTACCGGAATATCTGGATTGTGAAGAAGTAACAGTGGGATATGTGAGGGTAACTGCGGACAGCAGTCAGTGAATAGAGCCATTGCTTGTCGAGAGGGCCTCTTGACCCCGAAGGGGTCTCGTCTCTTAGCCCTGGGTTGCTCGCCGCGAGCAACCCAGGGTCATCATGATTCATCGTGATTCAACCCCAACGGGGTTGCGTCGGCTCTCGTGAACAGGCGTGACCTGTGACTCTCTATTCGTCCAACGACGTGAATGCGTCCATGTCTCAATCCTTCGCGGCGGTGCGGGTGCATCTGGTCTTCTCGACAAAGCACCGCCAACCCGCGTTCCAGGATCTCGCTCTGCGACATCAACTCCATGCCCATCTCGGCGAGGTTTGCAATCGCCTCGGGTGTCCCGTCATCCGAGTTGGCGGCGTCGAGGACCATGTGCATCTGCTTGCCTGTCTCGGCAGGACGATTACCTTGGCCGACTGGGTGAAAGAACTCTAACGAGTTTCTAATACCTGGGTTCGTGAGCATCTTCCCACTCAGCGACAGTTTGAGTGGCAATCCGGTGATGGGGCATTCAGCGTAAGCCAGTCACAGGTCATCGCTGTGATTCAGCACATCGAGTCCCAGGTCGAACGTCACCGGCAGGTCTCTTTTTAAGACGGATTCCGGGGCTTGCTGAGGCGGCACGAGTTGAGCTGGGACGAACGCTATGTGTGGGATTGAAGGCGGTCGTGACCGTTCACCTGACGCAACCCCGTTGGGGTTGGGGCTCTCGCTAGAATTGTGACCCAGGGTAGCTCGCGGCGAGCAACCCTGGGCTACGCGGCGAGACCCCGTGGGGGTCGGGAAGGATGTCGGCCACTGAGAATCTGCGCAGCATTGGCAATTACCGGATGTGAGCAGGTAATATCGTGGGTCGGTGAGTGGGGCGATGCGATCCCATCCACCGGTTCCCATCTTTTCGGACATCCCTTCCATGACACGATTGTTTCTGGCGTCACTGGCGCTCGGACTTCTCGGACAGGCTGCGGCCTTCGCTCAAGACGCTCCCGCGACCATTCCTGCAGCCACGCCTGCTGCACCAATGGCACCGGCCACCTGGCAATATCCCGTCGACGCGGCGGTCAGTGCGGATGGCACGTACTTCATCGCTGATCGCAAGCTGCCGGGAATCTGGAAGCTGAAGGACGGAGTGAACACGGTTTTGTATCAGGGCTCGAAGAAATTCCGCACGCCCATGAATGCGGTGCGGTGCGTACATGTCGCCGCCGATGGGATGCTGTATGCGGGAGATTCGGCCACGCGCGAGGTCTACTCGGTCTCCCCCACCGGCGAGGCCAAGGCCCTCACCCACGGGTCGATCGGGATTCCGACCGCCATTACCGTCGTCGAGGGCACGGTCTACGTCACCGACCTGGAACTCCAACGCATTTGGAAGTTCCCCGCAGCTGGACTGCCTGATACGCAACATCCGACTGAGTTCGCCGTGATCGGTGGCTGTCGCGGGCTGTTCGCCGATGACAAGGGGTTCATCTGGGTGCTCTCCTCGCTGAAGCCTCAATTGAGGAAGTTCACCGCAGACGGCAAATCCGAAACGGTCGTGGACGACCTCGTGTTCGAGTTCCCGCATCAGGTCACCGTGACGACCGATGGCACAGCTTACGTCACCGATGGCTATGCGAAGGCGATCTGGAAGATCGCTCCCGGCGGCCAGCCCGAGAAGTGGGTCAGCGGGGAGCCGTTCCAGAACCCGATCGGGATTCGACAACAAGGAGCCGACTTCATCGTCTGCGACTCGCGGGCGAATGCACTGTTCAAGGTGAACACCGAAGCCAAGGTCGAGAAGATCTTCGGCGGCCCCCCGAACCCGCTGCCGGTGGCTCCGGCGGTTGCTGCACCTGCGGCCTCGCCGAGACCGAAGGAAGCCCAGCCCGCTGTGGCTCCGGCTGCTCCAGCAGCCGACAAGCCTTCGGACGCGTCATCCCCCCCACCAAAGTAGTGAATGCACAGTCTCGAATTGTCTCAGTGAGTATGCTTGGGGACATCTGTGTCGCGATTCAAGAAGATGCGAGAGAACCCAGAGATCTACTCATTAACCGAGTTGGAGCAGGACGATTGGGGGCCAGCGAAGTTTGATTCTTCGCTCGTTCAATCAATTCATCGACTGCGAAACAAACCTCTCGGAGAACTGTCCCCTGGCGACATCCGGATGTTGATCGGTCAGCGAGTCGGGCTGAGGTTTCTCGTTCCACTCGCGATGGGTGTGATCGAAAGCGACCCATTCATTGATTCCAGCTTCTTTCCAGGAGACCTTTTGTTGTATCTGCTCAATCTTTCAGACTACTGGTCAGTGAATCATGACGTGCGAGATCGGATGACCAAGATCGCAATGCTTGCGACTGAGCGGATTCATGGGGAAGACGACTTCGCTACTACGAAGCAAATCCAAGAAGCTCTACAGAAGTACCTTGGCCTCTATGTTCGCACGACCGATTCATGAATGGTGGAAAACATGAACCTCCTTCACCCCTGGCAAGCTCCCGACTGGCAACAGCAGATTCAACGCCTGCTGAACTCGTATGTTCAGTACGTCGGCACGGAGTTGATCGACCGCTCTGGGACATTCGAGGAACAGGCACAGCGGGTGTTTGAGGCTCACTACGTAGTTGTCTCCCACGGGACGCAGTCCGACCCGATTCTGAACTCGGCCAACGCGATCGCACTGCTGCTGTGGGCCATGCCGCTGGAGCATTTTCTGGAGACTCCCTCGCGGTTGACCGCCGAACCAATGCACCGCGACGAGCGGGAGCGGATGCTCGAACAGACCCGCCGCCAGGGGTACATCGACGACTATCAGGGAATCCGCATCTCCTCGACCGGTCGACGATTCCGCATCGACCGGGCGACGGTGTGGAACGTTGTCGATGAACACGGTGAGCCCGCCGGACAAGCGGCGACGTTCTCGGAATGGGTGTTTCTGGATTGAGTGTTTCGGAAGGGATGGGACACGGAACACGCGGAAGACACGGATTGTAAATGGTTTTTCTCCGTGTTGTCCGTGTGTTCCGTGTCCCCCAATTCGGTTCTGGTGAAGGATGACTGCCATGCGAAACTGTGTTCTATTGGGCCTCCTGATACTCGTGGCCATCGGCCTTGGTCAGGACGCAGGGGCCGCTGACTCGAAGCCGCCGAACATCCTGTTCGCGATCGCCGATGATTGGGGCCGTCATGCGGGGGCGTATGGCACCCCCGAGGCCCGTACTCCAACGTTCGACCGCATGGCTCGTGAGGGTCTGCTCTGTGAGCGGGCGTATTGCACCTCGCCGAGTTGTACTCCCTCGCGGGGAGCGATCCTGACGGGTCAATGGCATTGGCGGCTCGAGGGAGCTGCGAATCTGCACTGTGTCTTCCCGGACAAGTTCCGCACGTTCCCCGAAATCCTCACCGAGCGCGGGTACACTTGCGGGCTGTTCGCCAAGGGGTGGGGACCGGGGAAGACGCAGACGCCGATGCGGAACATCGCGGGCCAGCGGTTCCCGGACTTCGAGACGTTTCTCAAGAAGCGACCGGCTGGTAAACCGTTCTGCTTCTGGCTCGGGTCGGTCGACCCGCATCGTCCCTTTGAAGAAGGCACCGGAAAGCAGGCCGGATTCGACCTCGCCCAGATCGATGTCCCCGCAGCCTTTCCCGATGTGGAACTGGTCCGCAGTGATATCGCGGACTACCTGTTCGAGGTCGAGCGGTTCGATGCCCTCGTCGGCAAGGCCGTCGCCGCTCTCGAAGACGCGGGCGAACTCGACAATACGATCGTCATCATCACGAGCGACCACGGCATGGCCTTCCCGCGTGGCAAGAGCAACTTGTATGACCTGGGGACCAGTGTCCCGTTCGTGGTCCGCTGGCCGGGCGTGGTACAGGGAGGCCGCACGACCACCGACTTCATCAGCCTGCAAGATGTCGCCCCGACGCTGCTGGAGGCCGCTGGTCTCCCGATCCCCGCCGACATGACCGGTCGCTCATTGATGCCACTGCTGAAGAGCGACCAATCGGGACGCATCGACCCCGCGCGCGATCACGTTCTCACCGGCAAGGAGCGGCACGTTCCGTCCCAACTGGCCCCCGACATGGGCGGCTACCCGTGTCGCGCGATCCGCACGGACCGGTATCTCTACATCCACAACCTCCGACCCGACCGCTGGCCTAACGGCAGTGGCGACTACGAGCACTCGGCCATCCCCGGGGTCTGGTACGGTGACACTGACAACGGGGCCACGAAGACCTACCTGATCGACAACCGGACTCGCGAGCCGCAGCATCAACGGGCGTATGACCTCGCCTTCGCCAAGCGTCCGGCAGAGGAACTCTACGACCTCGAACTCGACCCGGAACAGGTGTCCAACATCGCCGACGACCCCCGTCATGCCGTGGCGAAGCAGAAGCTCTCCGACCAGTTGGCCAGCGAACTCAAGGCCAGCGGAGATCCGCGTTCGCTCGGGCAGGGCGATGAGTTCTTCGAGCAGTATCCGTACTTGGGCGAAGGGCCGAAGCATCCCAGTTGGAAGGGTCGCGGCAAGTAATACTCAGTGCCGGTGTCGAGGGGCTTGCCCCCCAGGGTCGGTACGCTGCCTGATTGCCCCCCACGCGATCACAAAGAGTACGCTGACCACCGCCCAATGCCACGGCCCAAAGACCACTGTGGCGTTGAACATCATGAATAGAAACACGCTGTGCACAAGCCACTTTCGGCGAGGTGGACTCACTGGTGTTCTCCCCAGAGCCTCTCTCCAGACTCGCACCGCATCGACGGCCCAGAACAGCAGGAACACATAGTTGATATACAGCCCGCCGGGCCAGTTCCAGCCAGTAACTTCCGCCGTCCGTTGAGCCGTATGCGTGAGGGCACTCGCGTGACTCCAATGGTGGAGAAAGTGGAACGCACAGGCGACATGAGCGGTCAATGCGAGCAGTCCAGCTGTCCAGAAACAGGCCACTCCGACCGATGGTTTTGCCTTGTCTCGTGGACGAGCAGCGAGCCAGAGGGCGATCAAGTAACACACCACCGACAGTTGGGCGGTATGGGCGATCATGCGGTCGCCGAAGGAGGCCGGCGGGGACGGGATTGGTTTTCGTGCCCGCGTGTTGAACCAGAATAGACGATCGCACTCGGCAGCCATGTCTTCGATTTCCCGAGCCTGCCGTTGCCCAGTCCAGCGATCCGGCATCAACTGTTCCGGCACGCGCAGAGTGACACCGTAGGTTTCCTCCAGATGGCGAGCGACAGCCAGCCGGTAGCGTCTTTGTGGGTAGATGGGACAGCGGCGAGTTTCGAACGACCACTGATCGATGGAGACCGGCCTCCAGGTGCTAAGGGCCTCAGCAGGCCCGACGTGAGATTGCAGAACTGCTGGTAACCGAGAGACCTCCTCGTCACGGATTCGAATCACGACCACTTCGGGGCGAGAAGAGTAGACCGCCCAAGCGGGCCAGTGATCGCACAGGCCGACGCCCTCCAGTGCGGGCCAAAGACTCAAACCCACGCTGGCCATCAGGCAGAACCGATCACCCAGCGAGAGTGACGCGAGACCATCCCGTACGACGGACATCCTTGTCCGTCGACTCTGTGGAGAAGCTGCCTCTGATCCCGAGAGACCGTGAACCAGAGTCGCCTGCTCCAACAGCTCCCCTCGCCGCCAGAACAGCAGCGGCACACTGACCAGAAAGAACAGATTCCATAGCAACACCCCCGGCAGCTGCTCCCGGCCCAGCGGCCCCAGCGCCAGTAACAGCGTCAGGTGCATTCCCACAGCACCTGCGACACCCCACCGCCTTGTTCGAGGGAAACCGAGCAGCGCTGCCACGAGCAACTCACCCATAGGGAAGGTCAGCATCCCGAGGGATGAACTCGATCCCCAGGCCGAGACCTCAACCCCCAGGGCACGTAGTAGCCCCTGCCACAGCCACGGCCCCTGCGTCTGTATAAACCCCGCATCGAATTTAGAGACCGCAGAGTAGAAGTAAATGCCGACCACCAGCACGCGGCAGCACCGCCGCGCCGCGCGGGGCGACGCCACAGTCAGAAACAGCATGAGCCACAAAAACTCCCACGCCCAGACTTGCAGCCGCTGCTGATCGAGGAGCATGCTCCCGGCCAGACAGGCGATCCAGATCGTACTGGCGATGACGCTCTCTGGGGCCCCAGCGACACCGATCGGCGAACCGTGTCGGCCCCGTCCCCATTGACGCGCCGCAAGCCAAGCCACAGCGAGTCCACTCAGCACCAACCCGCATGCCAGTACGAGGTCAATACTCGCTGGCACACTCAGCAGGCCGCGAAACCACGGGATCGACGGATAGTTCCCTGGGCTGTTCCATAAAGGCCACGTCGCAGTGACCAGCCATACACCAAACACCGCCACGCACAGCCTCAGTGGGGCCAGGTCGTGGGCATCGACATCATCGATTTGCGGGGGAATGGTCATCCCGGCATTGTCTCGGTTGCGAGGGAGATGTTCCACCATAGCCAGTCCGGTGTGCCGAGTTGGAATGCATTCGCCTTTGGCAGTATCCAGAACCAGCAACCCGACGCGTGAGCGAGGGCCGCCGCCAAATCGCGTCCAAGGTCGAGGGGAAGTCCAACACCTCTTCTGGGGGCCGAGCTCTCGGAGAACATCGAGAGGCGTACGCCCTCGCTCACGCGTCGGTTTGCTGGTTCAGGGGCCGAACTTGATCGAGGGGGCTGATCTTGAACTTTGGTCACTTTCCGCAGGTGGAGATCGAACGTTTTGCCCGCTGACCCGCGATGGATTGCGGTTCGAGTGGTGGATGGGAACCACGAAAGGCACGAAAAGAGGAGGTTGGGTTGTTGAGCCTTACGTGACTGCACATCCATCTCTATTATAAAGATTATCTGGATGGGGGAGATCAACACGGCCGGGAGAACAGCATGGACTTTTGGATGGTTCGCATCTTCAATTGGCTCAAGGGGATCACTCTCTTGGCGTTTGCTTGGATTGGTGCCACGGCCATGATGTTCGGTCCCTTCTTCTCGACCCCCTCTCTGGAAAAATGCAAGAAGATCTCCGGTCCAGTGGAGGTTGAAACGGGATCGGAGGTGGTTCAGGGAAGAAGCGTTTCGTGTCATGAATTTCACGTTGGAGGCAACATCCGGGGAGCGAAATATCTCCCTTGGTTTCCTGACTACAACCGTATTATCACGATGATCCAACCCGATCAGCCGGTGACGATTTGGACCGATTCGGATAAGAAAGGTTGGATCTGGCAAATCGAACAGAATGGCCAGATCATTGTGTCCCATGCTGAAATCTATGCGACTTGCTGGGAGATCGAGAAGAAGGATCGGTACATTGGTGGCTGTCTTATGTATCTGATGGCTACAGGGACAACATGGTTTTGCTTCAAGTACCTTTTTCACTGAGCAACAGGAGATTGGGAGACGACTCCTCTCTGGGCAGCAAAGACGGAACCTCTTAGCATGCGGGTGTGTCACGAGCCGGTGAATTGTTCCCCGGGTTGGTCTTCTCGCTGTCTAGGAATGGCGTGTCATGTCGCAGGGTGTCAGTCTTCCGTTGGGGTTTCAAGCTGCGGGTCATGCGTGTGGGATCAAGGCTGACCCGCATAAGCTGGACTTGGCACTATTCATATCCGACACGCCCTGCTCGGCGGCGGGGGTGTTCACGCAAAACCTCGTCGTCGGAGCCCCGGTCAAGGTCTGCCGCAGCCGCTTGCCTCGCCAGACGGCGCGCGGTGTCGTCATCAACTCCGGCAACTCGAATGCCTGTACCGGGGATCGCGGGATCGCCGATGCCGAGTGGATGACCGCAGCTGTCGCGAAAGTCATCGGTGGGTCGGCGGAGGATTATCTGGTCTGCTCGACGGGAGTGATTGGTCGCTTCCTGCCCAAGGAGAAGATCGCGGCTGGGATTCCGCTGGCCGCTGAGAAGCTGGGGCGGACGGCGGAGCATCTCGAAACCGCCGCCCGGTCGATCATGACAACCGACACGGTGCCGAAGATTGTGACCCGGAAGCTCTCCTCGGGCGGGAAGACTTGGACGTTCACGGGGGTGTGCAAGGGGGCGGCGATGATCGCTCCCAATATGGCGACGATGCTGTCGGTCATCATGACCGATGCGGCGATCTCGGCGGAAGAGACACATTCACTCGTCAAGCACGCTGTCGACCGCAGCTTCAACTGCATCAGCGTTGATGGCCACACGAGCACCAGTGATACCGTCCTGCTGCTGGCCAATGGACAGGCCGGTCCGGTGCCGAAGGAACTGCACGCGCAGCTGCAGTCGACGATGGATGATGTGGCGATGGCCTTGGCTCAGTTGATCATTCGCGATGCCGAGGGGGCGGAGCACTTCGTCACGATTGACGTGCATGGACTGCCGACACGCGAGGCAGCGTTCCGGATTGCGAAGACGGTGGCGGACAGTGCCCTCGTGAAGACGGCGATCACCGGTAACGACCCGAACTGGGGCCGGATCGTGTCCGCAGCGGGATACGCGGGGGTGCCGTTTCAGGAGGAGGACTGCTCGTTGACCGTGAACGAGATTCCGCTGTATCGGGAGGGAACTCCCGTGGCGTTTGATGCGAAGCAGGTCTCCGACGCGATGGCGACCGGCGAGGTGCGGATCGTCCTGCACTTCACCCTGGGCAAGGAGGCGGTGCGGTTCTGGACGAGCGATCTGACGGCGGAGTATGTGCGACTCAACGCCGACTATACGACCTGAGTTCAATCGAACGTCGAGCGAATCGAGAAGTCTCCGCTGGGGAGTGGTGAAGTGTAAAAACTCCACGCATCGCCGGACGAACTCTGTCCTGATAAGGCCGCGCAATCGTTGACCGATCGCAGGCGGCCTGTCATGAGACCTTAGTGTTTCATGACGGGCAGGATGCGTGAAACTCCGGCTCAGTCAAGCGGCCATCAAGGGATTCCGACTGACTCGACGAGCCGATTCGCGGAGACGCGAGTCCTCCGGAATCTACCAATTCTCTCGAGCATGCCGGTCCTGCATGATGTCGGGGAGCAATCTCGCAGCGGGCATCACCTACACCATGCGATGCCCAACCGAGATCACCGCGAGTTCGAAAATCGAAAATCTCCGCTTGCGGTGATCTGCTCATTGACGCAAGATTATCTGACGTACGGATGGCAATTGGGTGAATCTCTGTGCATAATCGATCTCACATACAAATAGACCGATGGGTCTAATGGGGATTGAGAAATGACAAAGTCCGACCCAGGCAGCAAAACCGTGGTCTCCACCAATTTTTCCGAAACCGTCACCTTGGGAGCATCTGCTTCCGAAGGCATGGAAAGGACCCAGGTCATGGGGCAGCCCGGAACACCCGAGCCCAAGCCAGCTTCCGCGAAGCCCGAGGGCGATGCGAAGGACAGCAAGGAGCAAGTGCTCGGCGACTTCAAAGTCGTCAAGAAGCTCGGCCAAGGAGGTATGGGGACGGTCTACCTCGCTCAGCAGATCAGTCTGGATCGGCCCTGCGCGCTCAAGGTCATGATGAAGGAACTGGCCAAGAAGCCGGGCTTCATGGAGAGATTCGTCCGCGAAGCGCGGGCGATGGCCAAGATCAACCATCCCAACGTCGTCCAGTGCTATGGAGTGTATGAGGAGAAGGGCCTGCACTTCGTGGCCATGGAGCTCATGGATGGCCAGAGCATGCAGGACTGGGTGGAAGATCTCGGAAAACTGCCCGTGCCCGATGCGGTGCTCGTTACGATTGTGGTGGCCGAGGCACTGCAACATGCGCACGATCTGAACATGGTCCACCGCGATATCAAGCCCGACAATCTCTTGGTCACGAAGAAGGGGATCATCAAGGTCGCCGACCTCGGGTTGGCCAAGTCGACGGACGAAGACATGTCGATGACCCAGAGCGGCACGGGCTTGGGGACGCCGCATTACATGCCTCCCGAGCAGGCCCGCAACGCCAAGCATGTCGACAATCGCTGCGACATCTATGCCCTCGGCGTGACGCTGTATCACTTCCTCACCGGCAAGGTGCCATTTGCCGGGGACTCGATTGTCGAACTGATCACGAATAAGGATAAGGGCATCTTCCAACCGGCCCATCGCGTGAACTCGCAGATCCCCGAGCGGCTCAGCCTGATCTGCGACAAAGCGATGGCAAAAGACCCCAAGCACCGCTATCAGCATATGCGAGAACTCGTCAAGGATTTGGAGTCGCTGGGCCTGGCGGGCGAGGCGCTCTCGTTTATCAACGATCCGAATCGGCAGGTGGCTCGCCGGGGGAACTCGTCTCCCACGGTCACCAACATGCGGAACACAATGGCCTCGACAGCTGCCCCCTCGGCAAAAGGGTTGGCCTCGACGCAAGCCACCCCGATGGATGCGGGCAAAACGATGACTGGCAGCGAGGCCAGCTGGTACGTCAAGCATGTCGATGCGGCGGGCAAGCCGAACATCAGCAAGATGACGACTCCGCAAGTCTTGCAGGGCGTCCGTAGCGACCGCTTTAACGAGCGGACCCAGGTGGCTTCCAGTGCCAAGGGGCCGTTTCTCCCCCTGACACAGGTTCCAACTTTCGACGACGACACCCGCAAAATGCTGGTCCGCCAGCAAAGTGCGAGCAAGTCCCGCTCCCTCGCCGACGAGTACAAGCAGATCGAGAAGCAGTACGCCCGCCGGAAATGGTGGAGCCTGCTCACTCGCTTTCGCGATGGAACTCTCGGAATTCTCGGGCTCGTACTTTACCTCGGGGCCATCGCCGCTGTGATCTTCGGCGTCTGGTACATGTGGCCGACCGTCATGGACATGATCAAGACTCGCACCGGGGGCGGATGATTACGGAGTTCAAAACAAACGGGGGCGATCAGCCCCCGTTTGCGTTTGTTCTTGAATGCACGGTCCCGTACATACTTTCCGCGTGAGACCTCCCATGATGAATCTGATTCGTTCAGTTTCCACGAGGGCGTGTTCTCGTCGGCCTTTTCTGCAGACGGCTGGATGCGGGCTCTTTGGCCTCACGCTCCCGAAGCTGCTGCGTGCCGAGGAGCATGTCCATATCTCACCGGCAAAGTCCGTTATTTTTATCATGCTCTTTGGGGGACCGAGTCAACTGGAGACATTCGACCTCAAGCCCCATGCTCCGGAAAAAATACGTGGGCCGTTCCAGCCGATTGCCTGCCGCACACCGGGTCTATTGATCAGTGAGCATCTCCCACATCTCGCCAACATCTCCGATAAATACACTGTCGTGAGGACGATGTCTCATTCCTTTAATGACCACAGCGGAGCAGGTCACTACATCCAGACCGGTCAGCGCTGGCACATCCCGATCGGTGGCGGCTTTAACGCCACTCCGAAGGACTGGCCCGCGATGGGGGCTGTGGCCGATCAGTTGCACCGGCAGTCTGGAGGGCACAGCGATCTGCCCGGTTACTTTGTGATCCCGAATTCATTGGGAAGGCTACAAGAGTTTGCCACGCGGTTGCGACGACCCGGCGAGTACGGCGGCTGGCTGGGACGCGGGGCCGACCCACTGACGACAGCCATCGACAAGATCGACTCCAAAGATAACCCGTACTGGCGGTCGTGCAGCGACGATGAATTGACATTCTCGATCGAGGGGTTGCTGCGACCGCGCGAGCTGACCACCAGCCGACTTGATGATCGCGAGTCGCTGTTGAAGCAGTTCGATCAGTTGCAGCGGGAACTGGATCATCCCGCCGCCTTTCAGACTTATGATCGGTATCAGACACGGGCGATGTCGTTGGTGGCGTCGGAAAAGACGCGGCAGGCCCTCGACATCTCGCGTGAGACACCGGCGCTGCGTGACCGATATGGTCGCCATCTCTTCGGCCAATCGGCCTTGATGGCTCGCCGCCTCGTGGAAGCGGGTGCCCGCTTTGTGACGGTCCACTACGACTCCCCGGACGGGTACGGCTGGGACTCGCATGTGAATAGCGATGATGTGAAGAAACATCTGCTGCCGACGTTTGATCAAGGTCTGTCTGCTCTGCTGACCGATCTCGATCAGCGCGGCCTGCTCGATGAGACGTTGGTCGTGGCCTTGGGAGAGATGGGCCGCACACCAATCCCCACTGGGAACTGGGGCCGCAACCATTGGAGTACCCTGTTCCCGGCGGTACTCGCCGGGGGCGGGATTCGTCGGGGTGGTCTGTGGGGCGAAAGCGACAAGCATGCCGAATATGCGCGCACTCTCCCGGTCAGTCCGGAAGACCTTGCCGCCACGATCTACAATGCATTGGGCATTGATCCAGAGTTGCGGCTCCCGGATTCACAAGGGCGGCCCGTGGCGATCAATGAGGGCGGGCGAGTGCTGCGAGAGATTCTCACATGATGCCACGGAACGGGTTTCTGCTGTTTGGAACAGTGGTACTATTGCTGGGCCAGGCGGTCTCCCTGGCGGCGGAGCTGACGTATCCTCTGACGATTCACGCGGGAGACCACGCGCGGACGCACTCGGTGGTGGAGTTCTCGCTCCCCGAGCAAGCCCGCGCGGATGTCGCCTGGGAACTGGTCGATGAGCGGGGTATTGCCACGCCCACGCAATCACTGCTGGGGCAGCCGCGCCGATTCGTCTGGCCACTGAGCGAGCCACTCTCTGCTGGGCAGTCGAGGAATTACACACTCCGCGCGGTCCCGCCCTCCCCCCTCAGCCACCGTGCCGAGGCTCCGCGCGGGCCGGGGTTGAGAGATACAGAAGGGAAACACTCGCTACGGGACGCTGCCGAGGAGATTCTGACCTACCACACCGCCACCTCCCCACCGCCCGCAGGAATCGCGGCCTACTACGCCCGCTCGGGTCACATTCATCCGCTGAAGACCCCTTCGGGAAAGATTGTCACGGCGGAGTTCCCCGCCGATCACGCCCACCAGCACGGCGTCTTCTTTGCTTGGGTGCAAACGCAGTTCGCTGGCCATGAGGTCGACTTCTGGAACCAGGGGAAACGGATCGGCAATGTCCGGCACCGCCGTGTCGTCGAGTCTCAAGCCGGGCAAGTCTATGCGGGGTTTGTGTCGGAGCTGGAGCATCTCGATCTCACAGCGGGGGAGAAGGTGGTCCTGCACGAGACGTGGCGGGTGATGGCGATGACGGTCGAGGACGCGTACCTCATCGACATCGAGTCGACACAAACGGCGGCCACCGATGAACCGTTAAAGATTCAGAAGTACCACTACGGTGGGTTCGGCTGGCGTGGGCCGTCCGACTGGCTGTTGCCGAAGGATATGAACGGGGCGACCAGCTGTGAGTTTCTGACCAGCGCGGGGCAGGACCGCGTCCAAGGGAACCACACCCGCCCGCAGTGGGTCAGCGTCACCGGCCAGGTGAGTGGCGACCTTGGCACGGTGGCAATCTTCGGCCACCCCACGAATCGACATCACCCCCAGCCGGTGCGTTTGCACCCTGACAAGCCGTACTTCTGCTTCGCTCCGTGCGTCTTGGGGGAGTTCGAGATCACGCAAGCCCAGCCGCTGACCTCGCGCTACCGGATCATCACTCACGACGGTCCCGCCCGGCCAGAGATGTATGATCAGCGGGTTCGCGACTGGGCACTTCCCATCACTGTTCGGTAGAGCGCAACAAGTGAGTCGGTCAGGTGCCCGCCACTCCAAGACCAAGGGCCGCAATCGTGATGATCGCGGCCCCGGTGACTGTTCACTGGTGATCGAGCGGCCTACGCGGTGGGTGCCTTGGCACCTCCCTCGCCGATCGTGGGAAAGACCTGGCCGTTGCCCTTGATGTCATAGTCAAAGGTATTCGGGCCAGCCTTCACTTCTTCCTTGATGTCGGTCGCTGAGTTGAACTTCGGGGGAATCCGCTCCGGTGCGGCGGGTTTCGTCTCGCCGCCTTCTCCGCCAGTGGCCGGGCGTCCTGTGGTGATCCGCACCGTATGGGGTCCGAGTACCGCACCATCAATGTCCGTGGTGTACCGCAGAGTGTACTTTCCGCTGGCATCTGTCGTTGCGACGGAACCGCGACCACTTACCGGAGTGAACTCCACAGCGGCATCGGCCAGGGGTTTCCCATCTAACAGGATCGTCCCGGAGACTGATCCCAAATCCGGAGTTTCGGCCCCTCCTCCACACCCTGCGAGCGTGATGAGCAGGCTACACAAACCGAACCATCGAGCAGCACCACGAAGCATTCCAGCACTCCCACACGTTTGACGAAGACAGCGATTGATCCGAGCCATAAAACCAGCCCCAGCGGGAACCGAAGTTTCCGCTGGGGCCAAACATGACATCATTAGAACTCACCCACGGGAACACCATCGGCGATTCCCACAAGAGATTCCAGCACGCTGTCGACGGGCCAGTTGGTCCCCACGAACACGTTGTTGAGCTGGATGTTCTGGCTGATGAAGCGGACAGCCCCGTCACCCATCAGGAAGTGCGCCCCGCCCACATGCTGACTACTGAATGCCTGGTTCGTGGCGGTATTGGGACCGGTCAGCACGGGATTGATGGGATAACGCACCGTTCCCGCAATCGTGAGCAAACCCTGATTGGCCGAGGTGTCCGCCTGATCCTGAGCCGTCGGACCGTTTCCATTGGCATCGCGTGTGGCCAGCAGGGTCGCAGCTGACATCCGAATCGTCCCCATCATCCATGACCTCTCGCCCGCCAGGATGGTGTTGCTGGAACCATCCGTGATATCCCGGAAGCCGGTCCGGCTATCTCGGAAGAAGACACCTGTGGCCCCGGTCGTGGCTTCAGCGGGGTTGGTGGCCTTGCGAGTCCGCACGCTCGATGTTCCATTCGCCACTACGTAGTTCGTCATCGACAGACCAGTATTTGCATTGGCTGTATTCTCGATGGCGTACCCGGGATCGAGAGCTGCATCGTGGGCGCTGGGACCGGTGTCCGAGGGACAACGGAAGGAACTGATCGAGGTTCGCATCTCGTTGGGCGAACTTGTCAGTGCGGCTGTGGGGCGACCGTTGCTGACGTTGATCAAATTGAACAACGGAGCTTGGTCAATCTGCGGCAGGATCAACGCCGACCACGCCCAGTGACCATCGTTGTCGGGGACACCCCCAGCACCCCGCAAGTCGATGTAGCCTGGTGGGAACTGGTTGAAGATGTCGTGGTAGTTGTGGAACGCCAGCCCCAATTGTTTCAGATTGTTCTTGCACTGGCTGCGGCGGGCCGCTTCACGAGCTTGCTGCACAGCCGGCAGGAGCAGTGCGATCAAGACAGCGATGATGGCGATGACCACCAACAGTTCAATGAGGGTAAAACCCTGTCGTCGACGAACGTAGATCACGTAACACCTCTCTTGAGTAGGCCAGGAAGAATGTCCGAATAGACTTCTTAATATTAGGAATCCCATCGATCTCAGTCAATTGCAGCGAATGGTCCAGCTCTATGTGATTATGCGGTGTCGCGGTATTGCTGGGCGGAAAATCAGTGGGGGCGCTCAGACACGGTATTCCTCCTCACGTCCCCTCGATTCCATTTCGAAATGAGGCAACCGCTGTTACCCTGCCTGCCCGCTCGCACGCCGATCTTCTTGGAAGAACAACCCGAATACGACCAGCATCACCACCGCCATCGCAGCTGGGATCAGCCAAATCGCCTGCCAGTTGTGCGTCGTGCCCAGCGTGTAGCGCTGTGCGACAATACCCGCGAGCCACGATCCGACGAACATCCCGGCCCCGAGGGTGACAATCGCATGCAACCCCTGGGCGGCACCTCGGATGTCCTCGGTCGCCCGCTTGTCCACATACATCCTCCCCATCACAAAGATGAAGTCGTAACACATGCCATGGACTAGGATGCCGGTATAGAGCATCCATAGCGCGGAGGGACTCTGGGAGAACATCGCAAACAGTCCAAACCGGACCGCCCACGCTCCGATCCCCAGCATCAGGATCCCTTTGACTCCAATTCGCAACAGAATCGCCGGGAGCAGTGCGAGGAAGACCACG
>JANPCU010000009.1:0-27020 GCA_031431195.1 Planctomycetota bacterium
TCGGACGATCTTGGTGAGGCACACACGGGCGGTTCCACGGAGCGTTCTAATACTTCACGCGGGCCGGATGGAGACGTATGACGGACGTCCTCGTCCGTCGCTCTCAGAGGTGTTCCACACGGACGGACAAGGATGTCCGTCCTACGAAATGCCTCATGTCTCCTCGCGCGAAGTATATCCCAGATTTCGCAGGATACCTCGCAGGACAACTTCATCCGTCGGGTACTGGCTTGTGCAGTGTTGCCGGAGCGGGATGGGGATCTCATCCATGCGGTAGGCTGTCCCGGGGGCATGAATGCCATACACAGCCGTCGTAATGTGGACATCGCCAGCGATGCGCGGCTCGAGGTGGGGATATTCCAAAACAATCGTGGGGATCGAGGCCAGATGCGCTCTCGCCCGGGGGCTGAACTCACCCAAAGTCTCTGTCCCAATCAGAACGCAGCTATCCACTTCGCCCCGTTCCAGGAGGTCTTGAGACGAGAACTCTCCGGGATTGTATCGCGGATACCCCCGTCCCAAGTTGACCGCGAACGGAAACCCGGTCTGCCAGCAGAGGACGCTATCGGCTCCCGCCACATCGCCCTGGATGCGGAGTCTCTGGGCAGCAAATCGGGTGTGGGCGTTCAACTCGGACACGAGTTCCAGCAGTCCACTCACGACCAGATGTCCGAGGTTGCTTTGAGAGAGCCCCAATCCAAAGAACACCACGCCATAGCGACACGTCTTCAACTCCATCGCCAGTGAGCGCAGATCAGACTCACGCATGCCTAAATCGCCGGAGACCACCGCGTGGGGATCGCGAATCAAGGCTCTCAGCTGCCAGATCAGTTCGAAATCGTGCCCAGCGGGGACGGCGACGAATCGATCGGCAATCGCCGCGGTCTCGTGTCGCACGGAATTGATGACAATGACCCGGCGATCAGCACGTCCACGCGGCAGTAGTTCACTCCGAGGTTCCAGTGAGTAACGCTCGAACAGCCGAGGATGGCTGACCGCCGGATTGGCCCCCCAGAACACAACGAGGTCCGCGCGGTTTGCGACCTCACCGAGAGTACAGGTGGACTCGCCGACCTCTTGAATCGCGACGATGGATGGACCATGGCAGTGGGAAGCGGTCGTATCGATCGAGGCTCCGAGTTTCTCTGCCAACTCGACCGCAGCTCGCTGGCCCGGAGTGCTGCTGCGGGACAGGCCGTAGACCAGGGGAGCCTGGCTGCGGGAGAGAATCTCTGCGGCAGCGCAGAGTGCCTGTTCAAGGCTGGAGGCTTGATCTTTCACCGAGGCCAACATGGGAGCAGCTTTCGCCAGTGCGGCAAACCACGGCTCCGCGAGCGAGCAAGCTCTCTCCACACGAACCAGGCGATCACCCTCCCAGTGCAGCGAGAGATCATCGCACACGCAGCCGCAGACGGTGCAAGCCACATCGTTCTCAATACGAGGAGCGAGGAGCTTCGGGTGTCGGGTGTCGGGTGTCGGAGGCAAGAGGGGTGAACTCAGAGGTCGGTCGGGGCAAGGCTTCAATGCTCTGTGGTGAGCGAGGGGGCAGCCGAGGTCATCTTGAGAAAAAGACTTCTCCACGGAAACCCTCCGGCTCCCGACTCCCGTCCCCCGACTACTTCAGGCTCTCCAGATGCCGACGGATAATGTCCTCGGCCTCTTCAGCGATCGACTTGAACTCACGTTTCGGTGGCTTAGGGATCACGGGAGCCGCCGGTGACTTGGATTTCCCGCTGAGAATCGTCGTATCGGATGCGGAAAGTCCTTCGCTCGTTTCGTCCGTTAGCCAGCTGGCGATGTCATCGTCAGTCGTCTTGGGATCAAATTTCCCCTTCTTAGCGCCGGTGGACGCGACCGACTTCTTCGACGCGGGGGACTCGCCACCCTCTAGCTCGAACGTCATCGGGCCCGTCGTCAACGTATCTCCCGGCTTCAACAGCGTCTCTTCGGCAATCGGTGTCCCGTTGATAAAGGTGCCGTTCCGACTCCCCAAATCCCGGACTAGCACGCCCGCCTCGCTCACGATCAGCAGGCAATGCTGACGGCTCAATTCCTGAGTCGCGACCCGAATTTTCGCGCTTTCGTCGCGGCCGATTATGGTCTCCGCGTCCGTCAGCTTGACGCGTTTCCCTTTGTATTTCCCAGTGAGAACAATGAGTACCGGCGGATTCATGGGGCCCGACTCCTTCTACTCTGGATGCCGAATGATCAGGAATGGAATGGGATCGAAACCGGCTGGCCGCATCGGGGGCAATTCAGTGTCCGGCCCCGGTGCCCCCCCTTGACTCGCAGTTTTTTCTGACAGTCCGGACAGGTAAAGCTGATCTTAACCTCATCGGCCTCGCTGTCCCCGTGGTGCTTGCGTTTCCAGACCGCCTCGGCCACCTGTCCCATGCGGACGAGCAGCTCTTCGGGGTCGTAGGGCTTCGTCATGTAGTCGTCGACGCCGACCCGCTTGGCCAGATCGCGGGCGTCGTCCATATCGATCGCGGTGAGCATGATGATGGGAACATTGATGTTCTCCTGCTTCATCCGCTCGCACAGTTCGAATCCAGAGACTCCGCCGGGGAGCATGCCGTCACAGAGGACGAAATCGGGAGGGTGCATATGAAACGCCGCGCGAGCCTGCCCGGCATCTCGAGCGACATCGACGAACATCAGATTGCGCTCCAGAAACGCCTTCAGGAACGTGATCTCATCGGAATCATCCTCGACGATGAGCACGCGCGAAACAATCGCTTTGATGGATGTTAAATCAGCCATGGGAGATGTAACGACTCCTCTTTCTGACCCCAGCTGGCCCTTGAGTGATTGATCTTACGCGGAATCCGCATCGACGCCAAGCGGAAACCCGATGCGGGCTGCCAGAGAGTGAACGGTCGCTGATCCTACGTCGGGTGGGCAGAGTGAATTTCAGAGAAAATGCCCGCTCTCTGTTGATGGATTCCTCTCGTTCGAAGACGATACATTGACCCGTCCTTGGATCGTCGGAGATCAAGTGCGAAACGTCTTGGTGTGGAATCGTTCCAGCCAGTAAGTTCGGGGCCGGGTGCGGGTGGTTCCAGTTCCTTCTCGACAGGTGATTGACTGATGTCACGTTTCATTTTTACGAGCGAATCGGTGAGCCAGGGACACCCGGACAAAGTCTCCGATCAAGTCTCCGATGGTGTGCTGGATGCATTGCTGGCCCTCGACCCGATGGCTCGCGTGGCCTGCGAAACTCTCTGCACAACCGACTTCGTCTGTCTGGCAGGAGAAATCACTTCGACGGCGAAGGTCGACTATGAAGCCGTCGCCCGCAAGGTGATCCGCGAAATTGGTTACACCAGCAACGACATCGGCTTCAATGCCGACACCTGCGAGGTGCTGGTCAAGCTGCACTCGCAAAGCCCAGACATTGCGATGGGTGTCGACCGGGACGGAGCCGGGGACCAGGGCCTGATGTTCGGTTACGCCTGTGACCAGACGCCCGAACTGATGCCGCTGCCGATCGCTCTATCGCACCGCATCCTGAACGAGTTGACCAAGCTGCGGCACACGAAGGCCGTCGACTGGTTATTGCCCGACAGCAAGAGTCAGGTCTCGATCGAATACGCCGACGGCAAGCCGGTCGGGATCACGGCGATTGTCGTGTCGACCCAGCACACGCCGAACATCGAACAGCCCGCGATCGAAGACTACATCAAGAAGCACGTCATCCCCGGGATCGTTCCGGCCAATCTGCTGAACAGCAACACCAAGTACCACATCAACCCGACCGGTCGTTTCGTCGTCGGGGGACCACACGGCGACAGCGGCCTGACCGGTCGCAAGATCATCGTCGACACCTACGGCGGCTGGGGCCGTCACGGTGGTGGAGCTTTCAGCGGGAAGGACCCGACTAAGGTCGACCGCTCAGCCGCCTACATGGCCCGCTATGTGGCGAAGAACATCGTCGCCGCTGGGTTGGCCAAAGAATGCGAAGTCCAGCTGGCCTACGCGATCGGCGTCGCCGACCCCGTCAGCATCCGAGTCGACACTCGGGGGACCTCGACGGTCAGCGAAGAGTCGCTCGAAAAAGCCGTCCGCGCCGTGTTCCCGCTGACCCCGAAGGGCATCATCAAGCACCTCGACCTGCGCCGTCCAGTGTTCCTGCAAACCGCTTCCGGTGGCCACTTCGGCCGTACCGGCGAAGGGTTTACCTGGGAACAGACCGACAAGGTCAGCGACCTGAAGGCCGCTGCGAAGTAGTCTTCTGAAGTGATGGCTCAACGCTTATGAAAGCCCACCGGTTGCCACCGGTGGGCTTTTTGTGTTGAAATGGCGAGCCCCCGGCGTGAGCCGGGGTGTGCATGCGATTGACGCTGACTTTGGCCGTTTACTGGAATTGGTGGAGATTCGTTCTGCATTGCGGGGTGCGGTGGCCGCTAACACCCCGGCTCACGCCGGGGGCTCGCCTGAATCAGTACCATCGCGGGGAATTTACACGCGCCGCCTTGCCCGCCGTCTGGGGCGATCTCTAATCTGCCTACACAGCAAGATGCGCAAACTGAGGCGTCTGCATCAATCTCCCCTTGAATGTTCGTCGCCGTGCCGCGACGGAATGACAGCTGAGCGGTTCCATGAAAGTCAATCAGTTCCTTGGCCATTACGGCGTCACCGACAATCCGTTTGCGGAAGAGGATGCCCAGTCGGATCAGGTCTTTCAGACGCATTGTCTGAAGGGGGTGCATCACGCCGCCTGGGATAAGATCTACGGCAACCCCGCCACCCCAGCGACCTCGGTCGTGTTCGGCGAGCAGGGATCGGGTAAGACGGCACTGCGGCTGCAAATCATCAACAAGCTGGGTGAGTACAACTCCCAGAACCCGACGAACCGGGCGTTCGTGCTGCAGTACGATGACTTCAACCCGTTCCTCGACTGCTTCCGCGAGCGGCTTTCCGGCAGCCGCCGCAAGCCGGAGAAGGCGCTGCAAAATTGGAAGCTCTGGGATCACATGGATGCGATTCTGTCGCTGGCTGTGACCCGGCTCTCCGACATCATCCGCAACAATGGGACCGATCCGAATGACGCCTCGGCCAAGATCACTCCGGATGCCCTCGACCAACTGACTCGCCCACAGAAGCGCGACCTGCTGTTGATGGCCACCATCTACGATCAGAACCGCTCACTGGCTCCGATGCTTCGCTGGCAGCAACTGCGATCGAAGTTGAAGTTCAGTTCGTGGGGCCGGTTCTTGGCTCCGCTGTATGCAACCTTAGCGATGGCGGGTGTTCTGGGCTTCGCCTATTGGAAGGGCAGCGGCTGGAGCGGCTTGGCCAACAAGTGGGCCATCGGACTGGCTGTGGCCTGCTGGTTGCCGTTCGCGTGGTATCAGTTGCGACTGCTCTGGGGAGCATGGCGGATCAAGGGGCAGGTGCGGGTGGTCGACCACACGGTGCCGGTCCTGCGATCACTGCTCTCGAAGTTCAATGCGACTGAACTGCTCGACCAGCCAGTGCCGAGGGCCTCGCGCGGCGATGACCGCTACGAGATGCTCATCAAGTTGCAGGCCCTGCTGAAGACCCTCGGCTTTGCGAGTGTGGTTGTACTGGTCGACCGCGTCGACGAACCGCACCTCATTAACGGATCGCCTGAGCGGATGCGCGACCTGATCTGGCCGCTGTTCGATAATAAGTTCCTCAAGCACCCCGGCTTGGCGTTCAAGCTCTTGCTGCCTGCCGTCGTCTCGGGCTTCCTGCAGAAGGAAGAGAAGGAGTTCTACGAGCGGTCGCGACTCGACAAGCAGAACCTGATCCGCGATCTGGCTTGGTCGGGGCAGGGGCTGTACGACATTGCCAATGATCGCGTGCGAGCGTGCGCGAAGCTGAGCGAGAAGCCGATCAGCATCCGCGACTTCTTCGCCCCGGCGATTACCGATCCCGATCTGATCAACATCTTCGACAAGCTGCGGGCCCCTCGGCACCTGTTCAAGTTCTTGTACCGGGTGGTCGTCGACCATTGTTCGAAGTACACCGACGAGAAACCGAACTGGCAGATCCAGCCCGAGACGCTGCAAGCCACGCTGGCTCTGTTCCTGCGCGATCTGGAATCGATTGACCGCAAGACCGGAATCGGGTGATCGCCCGGGCGAGCCACCGCTGTCAGCCGGATGGACTCCGTTGAGTTGTGTACCCGACATCAAGTCCCGTCGAGGCGAATTAAGGGCCGTCTCCGACAGAGCTTCGTCCCAGTGCAGTGAACTCGATGGAACGTAGGCGATGCCTCTGCGCGATCGTATTCCGTCGCAGGAAAGACTCTACGCGGAGACTCCCCCGATATCGAAGGGGAGGCGGGTAGGAGGAATCTCTGTCGCGGAGCGATATGAGTAACGGCCGGAGAGACGGAGGACGCTGCGCTGACCACGGGCACGTAGGAAACGTGCCCCACGGCGAACGATTGCTCCATGATTGTGTTTAAACCCAGACGGTGTGGCGACAGTGAGACGCTGGTCCCCGGTGGGCGATGGGCTGCGGCGTGCGGTACCACTTTCTCCAGTAGTAGAAACCGGCGACCAGCAGCAGAACTGTGGTGCAGCCGATGATGAGGGGAAATAGTGTCATCGACTGGCGTTCGTACTGAAAGTCGAGCGTCCCCTCGGCCAGTGTGATGTCCTGGATGGCCGCGAGCAGATTCGCCCGGTTGACCTCGTCGGGCTTCAGCTGTGGTTCTGCGGAGAGGGCGAAGACCGTGACGTGGTAGGTCTTCACGCCGGGCCCCTTGGAGCACATGGGGTCGTAGGCCGCTCGCCGCTTGTCGTTGAGGCCCACCGTGCCGACCCCCTTCGCGTTCTTGTCCAGCGATGTCACGCTCGCTGGAATGTTGTAAACAACCCAGTACGACTTGAGGTCGCCCGGCCCCGGAGTGTGCCACACATTGACCGCAAAGCATTTCGTCCCCGCCGGTGCCCCGGTCCAGGCCACCTGCGGCGAGGCACTGGTCCCGTCACAGGTGTAGTCGATGCCGAGAAACCCCTTGGCATCGATCGCGGTACTCGTCACGGTCAACTTCGACAGGTTTGGGTTCCGCTGGCCAGGGGTCGCTGCTGGTGCGTTCTCGGAAGTCTCTTCGCTTCCACGGGGAGGCTGGTCCGCACCCCTGGGTCCGCCCCGCCCCTCGGGACCGCGCTGCCGGGGGGTATAGGTCTCGCTGTCGGTGTCCCCGTTCGTGGCGACATAGGTGAACTTTGCCGAACCATCCTGACTGAGATCGTAGCTCACGCTCCCCGTCTGGCCCTTCAGTTCATAGGTCAGTTTGTAGCTGCCGGGCGGGGTCTCTTCGAAGCCGACGATCTTCGTATCTCGCATGGGGCTGCCGGCTTCACGGAGCGGCTCGGCTCGCGGCTGGGGGTCGACCTGGCCATCGCGTTCAGTCACCTCGCCGTGGAACCCACCATTCAGATACGGGTAGGTCTTCGTCGCGTGGTAGTGGTAGTCGCCGTTTTTGTCCGCGTGTCCGTTGAACTTGTCTAGGCCCTTGACCTCGGATCCATCCGGCTCCGTGTAGCCGTAGATCGGATAGCCATCGAGTGCATACGCAATCGGCAGCCCCTTCCCGACGGTCTGCTCCAGATGTACCGGAGCCATGTGGTAGTGGTAGTCATCCGCCCGCCCGCAATGGCCGCCGTACTCATCGAGTTCGCCAACCAGGAACGCATCATCCCCGCGATTGTTGAGCGGGTTGAAGATCGGAATTCCGTTGGCGGCGAGAGCAATTGCCCCGCGTAAGAACGCGCCTTGCGTCGACAGCGGTTCCTGGGCGGGCACCGGGTGCCGCGGAATTCGCCAGGCATTCTGGCCGACATACCGCTGAGGCAGCGGGACCTGCTGCTGCCACGCGGTGATGCCGATCATCATCGGATGCTTCGGCATCCCGTTCGATTCGACATAGAAGTAGTTCTCGTCCCAGCGGGTCTGAATCGACTGGGTTTTCACGAAGGCTTCAAACGCTCTCGCCATCTCGGGGGACTTCGCCTGCGCGGTGGTTCGCGGTGTCCGGTTCTGGGCCAGCATCCTGGAGGCATCGTTCTGGGCGATCGCCTGATTCATGCGGCCAATATCGACCATCCGCTGCTCAGCCCACTGACGATCCGCATCGGTCAGGTCGGACAACGAATGCGTCACCAGCGAATCGTCCGGTCTCCTCCACTGGAGCTTTCCATCGCTGACGGAGACAAACGTCTCGCGAATCGGCGAGGTCGCCTCGGACTTCGAGCGACTCGATGTCGCGGCCTGCTTGTGCGAATGCCCCGGATGAGCCTCAGCCCAGGAGCCCCCGAGTACAGCACATCCCAGTGCAACAGCTGTCACGAATGGCTTGAACATGCGGATCCCTGCGGATGTGAGTGGGGTGGGTGTTCGAAGGTCTCGAAGCTGCTCTGACTCGTTCATGTCATCGAACCCCGACCAGGATGGTGTGGTTCTGCAAAATCACACACGATGTGTCTGGAACATCGAGAATTGACGAATCACCCCAGTGGCACAGTGCAGTGAGAGTTCCGTCCCAGTGAGCTGTTGGGCTGATGAGAACGGCAGATCGCAGGACGGCAGAATTCTTACGAATTCTGCGACGCCCGCATGGCCCCCTGGCTCAATTTGCCCGAGCCGCCGCATACCGATCACTGGCGAAGCGAGCGGCTCCCCTGCCACAATACTGGAGACGGTCCCGGATTCGAATGAGGAGCTCCTCGATGGCCTTACGACGTCTCTCAGTCCTCTCAGCCTACTGCCTGATTACGGGGATGGTTCACGCAGCGGATCCGATGCAGCTCCACCTCCGCCATCGTGCTGAAACCGCTCCCCAGACCGGACGCTTTCACACGCTCATCCGTGAAGAAGAATGGGATCCGGCGAAGACAGCTGTGATTGTGTGTGACGTGTGGGACTACCACCATTGTTATAACGCGGTACAGAGGTTGACGGAGTTTGGGCCCCGGCTGAATGAGTTGGTGGCGAATGCGCGCGAGCGGGGGATGACGATCATTCACTCGCCGAGCGACTGCATGCTGTCATATGAGGGACACCCGGCTCGGAAGCGGGCGATCGAGACGCCGAAGTCGACGAAGCTGCCCGCCGATATCCAGTCCTGGTGCAGCAAGATCCCCTCGGAAGAGGCGGCCATCTATCCGATCGATCAGTCGGATGGCGGTGAGGACGACGAGAAAGTGCAGCACGCGAAGTGGGCCAAGGAGCTAGCGGCCCTCGGGCGGAATCCTCAGCTCCCCTGGAAGCAGCAGGCAGCGTTCATCCAGATCAACGATGAGAAGGACTTCATCACCGACAAGGGGGACGAGGTGTGGAGCATCCTCGAAGCACGCGGTATTGAGAACGTCATTCTGACCGGTGTACACACCAACATGTGCGTCCTCGGACGGCCATTCGGTCTGCGGCAGATGGCCCGCAATGGCAAGCGTGTGGCCCTGGTCCGCGACATGACCGACACGATGTACAACCCGCAGCGGTGGCCGTTCGTCAGCCACTTTACCGGGACCGATCTGATCATCGAGCATGTCGAGAAGTACGTCGCCCCGACGATTACCAGTGATCAGTTCCTGGGCGGAAAGACCTTCCGGCACGCGACCGACACGCGGCCCAGGTTGGCGATCATCGTCTCCGAGGTCGAGTACGAGACGCTGAAGACTCTTCCCGAATTCGCAGCTCGGCATCTCGGACACGACTTCCAGGTCCAGTTCTTCTTCGGCTCCGAGACGGAAGCCAACGACATTCCCGGTCTGGGTCAGCTGAAGGACTTTGACCTCGCCTTGGTGAGTGCCCGGCGGCGGCTGCTCACTCCCGACCAACTCCAACTCATCCGGGATTTCGTCGCCGCTGGGAAGCCCATCGTCGGCATCCGCACGGCCAGCCATGCGTGGTGCCTGCGAGGCCAGGAACCGCCTGCGGGACGAGCCGCCTGGCCGGAGTGGGACAAGCAGGTCTTCGGAGGCAACTACAACAACCATTACGCGAACGACCTCCAGACGGTCATGACGCCCGTCCAGTCGGGAGTCGGGAGTCGGGAGTCGGAAGCCAGCAAGAAGCCAAGGCACCCGATCCTGACCGGTATACCCGCAGAGCCCTTCGTCGCGGGCGGGTCGTTGTACCAGACCGCCCCTCTGGCCGAAGGGACCACCGTCTTGCTTCAAGGCGAGATCGCCGGCAAGCCGGTCGAGCCCGCCGCCTGGACCTTCACTCGCGCCGACGGAGGTCGTTCGTTCTACACCTCGCTCGGCCACACAGGAGACTTCGAGAACCCCGCGTTTAACCGTCTGCTCGTGAATGCCCTCCACTGGGCCGCCACCGGGAAGGTGCCCGAGACCGCTCATGAGTCGGCGGGGCATGATCTCTCCTCCCACTGGAGCCCGATCATCGTTCCAGGCAATTGGGAACAAGTCGGTGGCCCCTCACTCAAAGAGTACGACGGCGTGGCGTGGTATCGCTGCATGATCCGCGTGCCCGAGACTTGGAAGGGGACGGACCTCAACCTGCGTCTGGGAGCGACCGCAGACAACGATCTCGAGGTCTTCTTTCAGGGTGAGCAGCTGGACGTGACCGAGGTGGCCTTTGCTCCGAAGCCGCTCGAGGACGGGGGAATCCTGGTCGAGATCCCGGAGGCCCTGGTCACACCGGGTGAGTTGCACTTGTTATGCGTGCGGTGCGACAACAGCGAGGGGCCAGGGGGGTTGGCGTTTCTCAATCCAGGTCTGTATTTCGGCCCAGAGAAGTTGCCGCTGGAAGGCCGCTGGCAGTTCCGCCTCGGGGATGACGAGTCGTTCGCGACCCTGCCCCTCCCCGCGAAGTTCGCGGCTCCGACCGAAGCGGTGTTCGAACAGAAGCCCTGATGGCCGCTCGCGGGACTCTTGGCGACACCGCACAGATGGATTCACGATGCCGACCGAATGAGAATACCGCTGTTTGATTTCCGTGTCTCGTCAGCAGGCCGGTTGTAACGACGATGTCGGCGGTGAGATGCTCCATTCATGTGGTAATTTCAACGCCGCAAGTCGGTTAAGACCTATGTTTTCCAAAGAGCTTCGAGTCGGAGACTCTGGTCTCACGTCCAGACGATGCGTTTCGACGGCATCCGTTCGTCCTCTTGTTTCGTCCCAGTGTCCCATCGGTTATGGTGAGCAACGTCTTCCACTCGGCAGCGACTGACGGTGATTTGGCACTTCAGGTGCAGATCTCTGGCTCGGGAGTGGCCGCACCCGCTCATCCATCTCGGCGCCCATCGGGGCGTTCGGTTCGGTCGTCCACGGCGGAAATTCGGATGCCCGTCACACTGGAGCAATTCACCCAGCTGCTCAACGACTCCGGACTCTTGTCCGCTGAGGACATGGTCGATGTGCGCGCGGGTCTGCCACAATACGAGACCGTGGAGGCACTCGCCGAGAATCTTTATCGCCGTAATAAGCTCACCAAGTATCAGCTCACTCGTGTGATCCAGGGCAAAGCGAAATCGCTGCAGCTGGGCAACTACACGGTTCTCGACAAGATCGGTCAAGGGGGAATGGGTCTGGTGGTGAAAGCCAAGCACCGGGTGATGCAACGGATCGTGGCGATCAAAATCTTATCGGCATCGACGGTGAAGTCGCCGGATGCCGTCAAACGGTTTCATCGTGAGGTCGAAGCGGCCGCCCGGCTGAATCACCCGCACATCGTCGCCGCTTTTGATGCGGATCAGTCGAATGGGACACACTTTCTGGTGATGCAGTATGTCGACGGGTACGATCTGGCGGCACTGATTCGGATGCAAGGCACTCTGTCGGTTCGGCGCGCTATCGAGTTCATGCTCCAGGCGGGGCGGGGATTGGAGTTCATCCACACACACGGGGTCGTCCATCGCGACATCAAGCCCTCCAACCTGCTGATCGATCGTGCCGGGGTCGTCAGGATTCTGGATTTGGGGTTGGCTCGACTGGAGAACAGCGAGCATCCGACCGACCTGACCAGTTCCGGCCAGATCATGGGGACCATCGACTACATGGCCCCGGAGCAAGCCGTCAATACTCGCACGGCGGACCACCGCGCCGACATCTACAGTTTCGGCTGCACCCTGTGGTTTTTGCTCACCGGGCATTCGGTGTACGACGGGGAGACGGCCATGGCCAAACTCCTGGAGCATCGGGACGGGGCCATCCCCTCGCTGCTGGGTGCCAACGCGGAGTTGCAAGCCACGAACCCGCGAGCCGTGGCGATCGACCGCGTCATTCGCAAGCTGCTCGCCAAGCATCCGGATCAGCGGTATCAGTCGATGGCCGAGGTGCTGATGGCTCTGGAAGGGTGCCGTTCCGCCAAGTCGGAAGCTCCCGAGGCTCCTCCGGCGTTACCCCCCGAGGCCGAAGAACCACTGACGGCATTTCTGTCGTTCCTCTCTTCTGGGGCGGACCCCGAGAAGGAACCGGGGCTGACAATTGCGTCGCCCCCCATCGCGGCGACGATTGATCTGAATGTCCTCAATCAGGACTCGACGCCCTTTACCATCTGGCCCGGCATGGCCACGGCACGCACACTCGTCCAGAGGCCACCCCGCAGTCGTTCGGCTTGGTCAAATCCAACGTGGATCGCCGTCGGCGGAGTCTGCCTACTGGGCATCCTGTGGGCGTTCTTCGGCGGGACTCCTGCGACACCACCGCCGCTGAACCCGGTCGCTGCGAACCCGGCGCAGAGTCCACCCCAGACGGACACCGTTGCCCCTTTCGAGTTGTCTTCGGAAGACGCCTCGGATCATTCAACAACCGCTCCCCTGGCTCGGCGTCCGGGACTCTTGAACCGTCAAAGAAACTCGCAACTGGCCTTCAACGGGACCGACAGCTACGTGCAGGTGGAAACGCTCAAGTACGAACACGGGCAACCCTACACGTGTGAGGCGTGGTTCACTCCCCTGGGAGTGCCGAATGCGATTTCCGACCCTCTGATCTGGACTGGTCCCAGCTGGATTGCGCTGTGGGAACAGAATCGCGTATTCGGCATCGGCCTGACCGGTAGCGGTCCCACGGCGATTCTGACTTCCCAGCTGCCAGAGGTCCGGCAGGCTTTGGATCGTGTGATCCCGGTCCATGTGGCCGGAGTGTGGAGGGGGAGGGAGCAGACACTCTTCGTCAACGGCCGGAAGGTCGAGCTGACCAACACGAACGCCTCGGCCTTTCCGGAGACCACCGGCGGCCTGTTTCTGGGTGGGGCTCCCTACGCGAACATCGGCCATGACCGTTGGTATCGAGGCGGCATCGATGAAGTCCGCATCTCTCGCGGAATTCGCTACTCGTCCAACTTCGAGCCAGAGAGCCGCTTCCCAGACGCTGACCCGGAGACCTTAGCTCTCTATCACTTGGACGAAGTGAACGGGGAGACAGCCTTTGACTCCTCGGGTCACAACCATCACGGTATGGTCGTCAACTCCACGTGGATTCCCGCCCCGGCCCCGGCAGGCTTCGCTCCACCCGGACAAGACTCCGCTCCACAGTAGTGCCTGTGGCACGGACGCGGAACAGGTCGCGAGTCGGAGTGATCGCCACAGCTGAAGCAGTCCATCGAGAGGGCACTGAGTGATGGGACGGCTCGATTGCAGCGGCTGATGTCAGGTCGTATCCCTCGCGCGGGATGAAATGAGACATGCTGGCGAGCGTCCGGCGTGAGCCGGATGGTGCTTCAGAGATTCGCCACAGAACCAGGGGGCTGACGCCACCCCGCTCGCCGAAACGTCGCACTCTGCGCTGCGCAAGGTCGTAACCACCGTCGTATTCCTGCTCCGATTTGGTTCCGGACCTCGACCTGGATAGAATCGTTGATGAGGTTCGCCGCGTGCTGAGCCTTCCCACCCCATTGCCCGCCCCCGTTTGAGGACTCCTCGTCATGATGCGTTTTGTCGCTGCCGCGTTGCTGTTGTCTTGTGTGGCTTCCGTCACCCCGGCGGAAGAAAAGAAGCCCGAGAAGAAAGAAGCTGCCGTGCCCGCTGCACTGAATTTCACCGTGAAGAGTCTGGATGGCAAAGACGTCGATCTGGCCAAGACGTACCAGGGCAAGGTCATGCTGGTTGTGAATGTCGCCAGCCAGTGTGGAGCGACGCCACAGTACGCCCCGCTGCAGGATTTGCAGAAGACTTTCAAGGATGACGGGCTCGTGGTGCTGGGGTTCCCCTGCAATCAGTTCGGCCAGCAGGAACCCGGCAGCGCGGAAGAGATCCAGAAGTTCTGTACCTCGAAGTACAATGTGACCTTTGACATGTTCTCAAAGATCGACGTGAACGGGGAGAAGGCCGCCCCGCTCTACAAGTTCCTGACCGGTGCAGAGACGAATCCCAAGTTCGCCGGAAAGATCGGCTGGAACTTCGAGAAGTTCCTGATCGGTCGCGATGGTCAAGTCGTCGCCCGCTTCAAGACCGGCATCGAACCCGACTCGGACGAAGTGGTCGCCGCGATCAAGAAGGAACTGGAGAAGAAGTAGACCTTCTGATCCCCCCCGAAATGAACTCAGCCCCGGTGTCGGCCAGTCCGACATCGGGGTGATTCATGTGTGCCTCTGCCGCAACAGTGGCTGCTCCAGTATCTCGCAGCGAGTCCACAGCTCGCCTGCCTTATGATAGCTCTGTCATCATTTCAAGCATGTCATCACACAGCGCAGCCAGCAGCTGGGTAACGGGCCAGTGGCCGTGCCCAACGCCGAACAGATCAACCTCAATCGTGTTCACCGCAGATGCTTCACCAGCCTGAGCGGGCCAGTCTGATGACCGGTGGAGCACGGTCGTCCACTCACTCTCGCACGACCTTCAGGATACGGTGGTTGTGGCTGTCTGTGATGTACAGGTCGCCGGTGGGATGGAGAAAGATCCCGTGAGGCTGGTTGAGTTCGACTTGTGCCGGAGGTCCGCCGACCCCTGCGGTGCCGACTTTGCCAGTGCCTGCGACGCGGTCGATCTGGCCCGTCTGCGGGTCATACCGGCGGATCGTGTGATTATCGGTATCGGCGATCAGGACGGTCCCGTCCCGGTCGAGGCAGAGATGCTTGGGGCCGCTGAGAGTCGCCTCGATTGCGGGTCCGCCATCGCCCGTGTGGCCCAGTTTCCCTGTCCCCACAACGGTAGTGATCTGGCCCTGCTCATCGACGACTCGCAGGGCATGACCGCCCCTTTCTAAGAGATACACGCGCCCCGCCTTGTCGGCCATCACCGCTCGCGGGTCGACCAGCGGCTGATCGCGGGCGGGCATGTTGTTCTTGGGAACTCCGGCCTTTCCGTTTCCCGCAGCTGTCTCAACGGTGCCGGTCTGGAGATCAACAACCCGGATGCGGCGGTTGTCGAGGTCCGCGAGGTAGAGCTTCTCTCCGTCCGGAGAAATCGTCACGCAGTAGATGCCGCCGAACTTTGCCTGGACCGCCGGTCCGCCATCGCCCGAGAACCCCTTCTCGCCCGTACCGGCGATGGTCGTGATCAGCCCGGTCTTCGGGTCAATCTTCCGGACCACCTGGTTCCAGGTGTCTGCCAGATATATGTCGCCTTGGGGCGAGATCGAGAGGTTATGCAGACCATTGAACTGGGCCTGAACCGCGGGACCACCGTCCCCGGCGTATCCCTTCTTCCCGTCTCCCGCGATCAATGTCAACTGGCCTTGCGGGTCGATGCGGCAGACCCGCTGGCCGGTCAGCTCGACGAAGAAGAGGTTTCCAGTCGCGTCACAATCCACGCCAAACGGAGTGTTGAGCCGCGCCGCCAGCGCGGACGCCGCCCCGCTGGCAGTTCCCCCTCCGGCAACGAGGACGACTCGATCGGCGCAGGCCTGCTGAGCACTGATGAGTAATGCCAACACGCCGAATAAAAACCGTCGAACACCGCTCATCTGAATGACTCCTGAATGAGTGGTGCGGTCCACAGATTGGCACAGATCAAGAGAGTCTGCTTATTGGACGACATGGGCGATCACGATTGCTCGTGCTTCCCTCTGAATCTGTGCTGATCTGTGAAATCTGTGTACCAAGACTTCCCCGTCCACGGATGGCCAATGTGGTGGAGAGGTGGGTATACAGATTTCACAGATTGGCACAGATCAAGAGAGTCTGTTTGTTGGACGACTTTAGCGATCACGATTGCTCATGCTTCCCTCTGAATCTGTGCTGATCTGTGAAATCTGTGTACCAAGACTTCCCCATGTCCGCGAAAACTCAAACAGCCGCTTTCGCCCCGATCTTGAGGACCAGCATCCCCAGCGGTGGTAGTGTGAGCGACACGCTCTGTGCATGGCCGTGCGAGGGGACGGGTTCGGTGTCGACACCGCCCGCATTGCCGACATCGGTGCCGCCGTACCAGCGGGCGTCGCTGTTCAAAATCTCGCCCCAGTGACCGGCGAGCGGAACCCCGATCCGGTAGTTCTCCCTCGGCACCGGGGTCATGTTCATCACCACAATGACTTGTTCCGCAGGCGACTTTCCTCGCCGTACCCAGCTGAAGGCACAATTCTGGGAGTCATCGGCGTTGATCCAGTAGAACCCAAACGGATCGTGGTCGAGTTCGTGGAACGCGGGCTGTTCGCGGCGGACACGGTTCAGGTCACGCACGAACTTCTGGATGCCGGAGTGGCTCTCCTGTTGCAACAGGGGCCAATCGAGTTGGGTGTCGTGGTTCCATTCGAGCCACTGCGCGATTTCCCCACCCATGAACAACAGCGGCTTACCCGGGGTCGTGAACTGCATGCCCAGCAGCAGCCTCAGATTGGCGAACTTCTGCCACAGGTCACCCGGCATCTTGGCGATCAGCGACAACTTGCCATGCACGACTTCATCGTGCGAGAGCGGTAATACAAAATTCTCGGTGAAGGCGTACATCGATCGAAACGTCAGCGTGTTGTGATGATGCTGGCGATAGAGGGGATCAAGTTGAAAATACTTCAACGAGTCATTCATCCACCCCATATCCCACTTCATACTAAAGCCCAAGCCGCCGTCGTACACCGGACGGGAGACGAACGGCCAGCTGGTCGATTCCTCCGCAATGGTCAGAATGCCGGGGAACTCGCCGTGCAGGGAGACGTTCATGTCTTTGAGGAACTGGACCGCTTCGAGGTTCTCGCGACCGCCATGATCATTCGGGATCCACTCCCCGGCCGGACGCGAGTAGTCGAGGTGCAGCATCGACGCGACCGCATCGACGCGCAGCCCGTCCACGTGATACACCTCGCACCAAAAGCGGGCGTTCGAGAGCAAGAAATTTCGGACCTCGGCGCGGCCATAGTTGAAGATGTAGGTATTCCAGTCGGGATGGAACCCCTGGCGCGGGTCTTCATGCTCATACATCGCGGTCCCGTCGAACCGCCCGAGGCCGTGGCCGTCCGTCGGGAAGTGCCCCGGCACCCAGTCGATCAAGACGCCGATCTCGTGCTGATGGCAGTAGTCGACGAAGAACTTAAAGTCCTGCGGGCTGCCATAGCGGGCGGTCGGAGCATAGTACCCCGTCGGCTGGTAACCCCACGACCCATCAAACGGGTACTCCGACACCGGCATCAGTTGGAGGTGGGTGAAGCCCATATCCTGGCAGTACCAGACCAGCTGCTGGGCGAGTTCCTGGTAGGAGCAATACTTCCGTCCGTCCCAGGGTCGTTTCCAGGAACCGAGGTGGACCTCGTAGATCGAAACGGGCTTTTGCGACCAGTTCGTCGTTCGCCGCTGTTCCATCCAGGAGCCGTCGTGCCAATCGAACCCGTCGAGGACCGGGGAGACGATGCTCGCGGTCTTGGGCGGAGCTTCGCTGGCAAAGGCGTACGGGTCGGACTTCTGGATGATCTCCCCGGTCTGAGACCGCAAGCTGTATTTGTAGTGTTCGCCCGCTCCGATCCCCGGCACAAATCCAAACCAGACCCCGTTTGCACTGGAGTTCAGAAAGTACGCCCCATGGTTCCAATGGTTGAAGTCGCCAATGACGCAGACTTCTTGAGCATTGGGAGCCCAGACGGCGAAGTACACCCCGGCCCTGCCGTCCTGAACAGTCAGATGGGCACCCAAGTGCTGGTATGTTGTACAACTCATTCCACGCCTCATCGCCCGGAGATCGACTGGCGAGGGTTCGACGCCCCCGGCAAGCATGTTGGACCCCTGATCCGCTTATGCCGCACGGTAATTCTTTGGACTCCCTGCCTTGGAATTCGTACGACAGATGCAGTCTAGTCGAGGACTCGACCCGCCGCGACTCTCTGAAATTCAGCCCACGCAAGGGATTGCGATTTTTCTCCAGACAGGCTTCGACTATCATCCGGCACACTTCACACTCCTCTCGCGGGTAACACTGTCACCCGCCACTCCAGCTCTCGGAAAATGCCTCTTCCCGAAGCTGAGTTCAGATTGGCATCGGATCATCGAATGCAGCGGGTCTTTATCTCTGGCGTAGGACTGGTTTGCCCTCTGGGGAATGACCGCAAGACCGTTTGGCGACAGCTGCTCGCGGGGCAGTCGGGTGTTGCTCAACTCACGCAGATCGATGTGTCTGACCTCGAAGTCAAAATCGGTGGTGAAGTCCGCAACTTCGACCCGAAAATTGTCGAGGTCAACGAGCGGACCGCTGCTCGGAAGATGGACCGGGCCTCGCTCTTTGCAGTCGCTGCGGCACTCCAGGCACTGGACGACGCTGGCTTGGCGGAACATTCGCTGGGGCGAAACGGAGCCGTGGTCGTTGGAGCCGGACTCTCTGGATTGCTCACACTTCAGGAACAGACCGAGAACCTGTTGAAAGGCGGACCTCGCAAGGTCAGCCCGATGACCATTCCTCTGCTCATGCCGAATGCTGCAGCGGCGAACATCTGCATCGCCACGGGGTTCAAGGGACCGGCCTACACCGTGAGCAGTGCCTGTGCCTCGAGTGGGCACGCGATGATCGATGCCGCCCGGCTGATCGCCTGTGGCGAGGCCGATGCGGTGATTACGGGAGGCACCGAAGCGTCGTTGACCCGGCTCGGCATGGCCTCGTTCATCAACATGCGGGCGATGGCCAAGGGGTTCAACGACAACCCGACCGCAGCCGTACGCCCCTTTGATCGTGAACGCAGCGGACTCATTATGTCTGAGGGAGCGGGCTGCCTGATCTTCGAATCAGAAAGTCATCTTCGGCGGCGGGGAGCGAAAGCCTATGCGGAGTTCCTCGGACGTGGCGTCACCTCTGACGCCTACCATATTACCCAGCCCGACCCCGGAGCCGGTGAAGCGGGTCGATCCGTGGCTGAGTGCTTACAGAATTGCCGACTCCTCCCCGATGACATCGCCGACCGCATCTATGTGAACGCCCACGGGACCAGTACCAAGTTTAACGACGCGGCCGAGACGCTGGCTCTCAAAGCAGGCTTCGGAGCCGCCGCTGAGCGATTGCGGATTAGCTCCACGAAGAGTATGTCGGGTCACTTGATTGGAGCCGCTGCGGGGCTGGAGATGGCCATCTGCTGCATGGCACTCGTGGACCGACAGTTGCCGCCGACCATTAATCTCAAGAACCCGGACCCGGAGTGCGATCTGAACTACCTACCGGGCTCGACTTCAGTGCGGGCGGATATCGACTACGCGATGAATGTCAGCTTTGGGTTCGGGGGGCACAATGTTTGCCTGATGATTGGTCGAGGCAACGACCCGAGCCTTATTCGCGACTCTGTAGCTTAAACTTGAGATCACGCACCTTGAGGTCCGGATGCTCTGCTTTCAGGCGGGCCAGAATCGTTGACTTGTGAAAGCTGACGAGTTCACCCAACAGCGTGGAACTCGTCACGAGAATTTGCAATACGCCATTCTTGAAGATGGTCGGACGCGATCCCGCTGCGACCTCCGGTTCGGTCACACTCTTCCAAGCTTCTGCCAATTGGCGATCGCCTCGGATACGACCAATGCCCCGCATCGCTATCACCTGAGACAACACGTCTCCCAGCTTCTTCGCCTCGCGAATCGGCGGAGGGATCACGAGAGGTTCCGGCGGTTTGCGAGGTGGTCTCATCTCTCCCTCTGATTAGTCACGCGCCAGTGGCATCACCACATAGGTATAATTCTCGTCGGCCATGAAGACAGCGGCACTGTTCTCATCAACCATCTTGAGGGTGACTTGACTGGAAGACTCCAGCACTCGTAAGAATTCGGCGACGAACTTCGGGTCGAAGGTCACGGAGACATCGTCCCCTTCCAGGCTAATCGGGATCTGGACATTGGATGTCCCCACGTCGCTGGCCGAACTCTTGAGGGTCAACGTTCCGGAGTCGAAGGCAAAGTCGACCCCCTTACTGTCCTCATTCGTCACGATCATCGCCTGCCTAACTGCCGACAGGAACGGTCCCACCACAAACGACACCGATCGGGAATAATCATTCGGGATCACATCCTGGTAACGCGGAAATCGCCCCTCTACCAGACGAGCATAGATTGTTGAATTGCCACTTCGCACCAGCACATCGTTCGCGTGCAAGGCAATGTGGACCTCTTGCTCCCCACTCTGGATGCTGCGTTCGATCAGCTGCATCGCCTTGGCCGGGATCACGGGGGCGACCACTTCTTCAGCGACCCGGCCCTGAGCCGAGGCAGCGGCCTTAAAGACGGCCAAGCGACGACTGTCAGTGGCCGCAAGAGTCACGCTGTCTTTGCGGAGTTCCATCAATACGCCGCCTAGGGCATACCGCGTGCTTTCGACATCGGTGGAGAAGATCGTCCGCTGGATGCCCTGCTTGAGCACTGAACCGGCGATGACGTGGTAGTCCTTTTCAGTGAAGGCGGTGACCTCGGGGAATTCGGCTGGGTCTTCGACCGAGAGCTTGAACTCACTCTGCCCCGACTTGATCTTCAGTGAACGCTCATTCACTTCAATCGTCACTTCAGCGTCCTGCAGTTCGCGAAGGATCGCTGTCACTCGTTGGGTCGGCAATAAAACCTCACCGGGGGAACTCGACAGGATTTCCGGCAGCTGGTAGCGGATGCCAACTTCTTGGTCGGTGCCGATCAGCGTGGCAGTGCCCGCGTTGACGATCAGCTTGATGTTCTTCAGGATGTCTTTGGTGGTTCGCGTGGGAACGACTCCACTGACAGTCGCTAACGCAGTGGCGAGGAGTTGACGTGAGCAGACGAGTTTCATGCGAATCGTTCTTCCGGAAGAACAAAGAAGATTGAATCACCAGTATCAGTATACGTCGCCGAAAAGCGAGTGACTGAGAGTTGGATTCGGCCACAAGTATAACAGTATGTGGAGTTTACTGGAAATGAATGAGAAAAAAGAGTGTGGACAAGTTGGTGGCCAATGGTGGATCGAGTGCGGAGGAATGGTGAGGAGTGTGGATGAATCTACCGGAGGAGGCGAGAAGACAGTGAATGGTCGTTTCTCGTGACCATTCCTCATCAGGAGATGAACAGGTTCTTGACAGGAGGCAGATTCGATTTGTATCGGTTTAAGGATCAAAGTGTCGTCTGGGTAAAACCTACGACCGAACCAGTCGGTGGCTGCGATAAAATCGGCATAACGAGCAGAATCATTTCACGTCAGATGACTCCCCGAGACGATACGACGAGAAGACTATGAGTCTATACGTCTGGGGGGACGTGTCCATGCGCAAAACAATGCGTGATCGAAATCGATGGTTTACCGCTGTGGCGATGACGTGTCTGTCCGGGTTCGCACTGTGTGGATGCACAAGTGGATCGCGTGATTTGTCGTCGAAGCTGACGGAATCAGCGGGTCGCGAAGCGATCGAAGCCGAACGTCACGTCGCTGAACGGAAGAAGCAGGAAACGGGGCGGTTGAAGTCCAAAGAACTTCTGGCCTCGAAGGATCGTCCGGCTTCACCTAAACGCGATCTGCCTGCCTCGGATACCTCTGACGAATTCCGTGAAAACGATCTCGAATCGGCTGAATTCAGTTCGCGATCCACAGTAAAAAAGAAACGTGGACAGGCTCAACTCGTAGACGGCGACTTGGCGAATGCAGACTGGGCGACTGATTCCCCGGATCGTCGAGTTCAGACGGTTTCCAGCGACGAAGAAGCGGACATCGAGTCCGCTTGGCCACTGTTAGACAATCCTCGGACTCCACCCGCAGCAGCTGATCTCTTCGATGAGGACGAAGCGACCGTCAAAGTCCCGAAGTCCTCATCGCGATCCGAGAAAACCCAGCAACGTCCGGGTCGAGCCAGCTTCGACGGAACCAGTGAACATCCCTGGTCCCAGAAAGCCCCGACAGTCGCTCGCTCGACGATGACCTCACCATCTGTGGCCCAGCAACCAACGGCAGACATAGAGAGTCCTGAGTCCACGACTGACTGGGCCCCGCCTGCGGCATCGACTCCGAAATTGAGTTCTACCCGGGTGAAGCCAGCACAGCCCGATGAGGCTCAGCAAGGCGAAGCGAAAGCCCGAGTCCAAACGCTGCTGACGCAGTCGAAGTCGCTCCTCAATCGGGGAGAATATCGGTCCGCCTTCCGCGTCGCTCAGCTGGCCCAGCGAATCGCGGACAGCGAGAACTTGTTCTTTGCCGCAGGTGAAGAACAACCCGCCGACATCGTGCGATCGGTCTCGATGAAGATCCGTAGCGAAGAAAAGCAGATCGTCAGTACGCAGGGAGAAACTTCCAGAACAGCTCAGCCCGCGTCTCGGACCACGGGTGTCGGGATCGGTCCGGATGCTCCCTTCGAGAATCCGGGGATAATAGAGGGAAAGACCGTCTCTGCAGAATCAAACAATTCACCCTGGGCAGTGACCAAGAAGAAGTCACCCGTCCAGCCAGTCATGCGTATTTCGCCGGGGTCAGCCTCGCGCGGATCACGATTCAATGATCCATTTCCGAAGTCGCGGACCGAGTGGCAGAGTAGTACGAACGAGCCACAGACGCTGACGAGCCCAGAGCAGGAGTTCCCGCCCGGTATCGCCCGAGCGAAAGACGGTCGCTTGGAATCCAATAAAATCGTCCATGCGAAATTGGGTGTATTGCCAAAGGCAGATGGTCTGTCCGATGAAACCACTGGTTTTTCCAACCACGAACACGTGCCGCTGCCTTTCCCTGCGAAGGCCCCGAATCGTCAGTCGGCCCCCAGTTTGGAGGAGCGGGAATCGTCGAGTTCGGAACCTCTGGCAGTCGCTCAAGACTGGCGGACTCAGAACCTGAACGATGTTGCCACGAGTCGGCAACCATTACTGGTCGCCCCGTTGCCACCCGCAGAGCCGTTAATCCCGAGTGCCCTGACGGACACAGCGGACGACATCTTTGCCGTCGAGATCGATGAGACATCCACCCCGCCACCGGGTTCTAAGCTGTGGATGATCCTCGCCGCAGGTGCGGGTGCTTTTGCGATGCTGTTTGTGCGTCGCCGTCCGATCCCCGTGGTCCGTGCGAGTCGTGACGCCCAATAAGGCGAGTGGGCTGACTTCTCGCGACAAAAGACTTCCGAAGTCCTCCGAGACTTTGGAAGTCGAGTGGTTCGGTTCTCATGGGCCGCTCGACCAAGATCAGTGCCTGCTGCCTGCTGCATCCGCATGGAACCATTCCACGGTTTGCCGCAGACCAGTATGAAAGTCGACTTGAGGTCGCCAACCCCAGTCTTGCGCGGCACGGGTGGCGTCAATCAGATTGGATCGCAAATCTCCGGCTCGGGCGGGACCGCGACCGAGTTCCCGCACCTTCATCCGGTCGCCCGCCAGACGCTGACACTCGCGGTGGATGGCTTCGCCCGCCTGGTTGGTATCGATCCCAAGGCCCGTCCCGACGTTATAGGCCCGGAACGCCTCGACGGACGGACGGGTCAGGGCGCACACATTCGCCGCCGCCACATCGGTCACGTAGACGTAGTCGCGAATGTACTTGCCATCGCCGTTGATCGTGGCCGACTCGCCGCGTAACAGCCGCTGACAGAAAATCGCGAACACCCCCGCTTCGCCATGCGGGTTCTGCCGGGGCCCGAAGACGTTCGAGTACCGCAGTGCGATGCACTTCATCGGCGTATTGGCGGCGTAGAACTTCAGATATCGCTCGCCGACCCACTTGCTGATGCCATACGGGGAGACTGGATCGGCGGGGTGCGACTCGGGAGCGGGCGTGTAGACATCGCCATACAACACTCCGCCCGAGGACGCGAACACGAACCGCTCGACTCCCGTGCGGTCCGCCGCTTGTAACACCGACAGCAGGCCCATCACGTTGACATCGGCGTCGAAGTACGGCTCTCGCACCGAGAGACTCACCGACATTTGCGCGGCCTGGTGCGTCACGGCTTGAGGGCGAACCGCCTCGAAGACCGTCTGCACGGCCACCGGGTCGCGAACATCCACTTCATGCAGAGGGACTCCGGCTGGCAGGTTGCCACGATTCCCCGTCGATAAGTTGTCAATCACATGCGGCTCGTGGCCCGCTGTCAAGAGCTGTTCGACGATGTGGCTGCCGATGAATCCGGCTCCGCCAGTGACGATGACTCGCATGAAATCGCACCTCGGTGAGTTCCGGAGAGAATGGTCTGGACGAATTCGCAGCAGACAGGGTGGAGTATATCCCGGTCCCTGCAGCACCCACAGTCGACACCATACTCACCGGACGACCAGCAAGTCCGCGAAATGAAATCCATCCACGATCATCGATGTCCAGAGGACAGCGATCAATTGCAGGGCCAGCATCCACTTCCAAATCCACTGACTCTCCACGGCGTCGAGCGTGGAAAGCCCCGGGGTTGCAACCCCGGGGCTTTGAAACACGCGAGCCGCCGTCATCAGCGGCCACGGAGCCAGAAAAATCCACAGCCTCGCCGCTTCGCCCATGTTCTTTCCCGACAGCCACAGGATCGCCCACACCACGACCCAGGCCACGGTCTGCGAGAACTCGATCGGGTTGGTCAGCCTCTGGTAGACCGCTCGGGACGCCCCGAGTCCCACCAGACACGCCACCGGAACCCCCAGCGTGAACGCCGCTTCGATCGGGTTCACGACCAGCCATGTCCCGAAGCTGCGCGGGTTGTGGGTATAGAACAGGGCGTGGTTGCTGAGGTTCTGCATCCAGATCGCGAACAGGTTGCAACGGCCCCAGACCGAGAGCGCGATAAGAGGCACGAGGAACCCGACCAAGGCTGCCAGAACGGGAGCGACATCCGTCCAGAGGCGGCGATCACGGAATTCCTCCCGCCGGGTCCAGCGTTCCAGTCCCGTCTGAATCACGAGTAATAGGGCCACCGGTGCCAAAGCCAGAGTCAACATCAACCCACCAAAGAACCCCGCTCCCGCTAGAACGCACCGGCCCCACTTCAACCGCGACCAGCCGTCCAGCCACAGCCAACAACTCGTGAGCGCAATCACCGGACAGAGCAAATCCGACTTCGGAAAGAACACCAGCAAGCTCGGCACCAGCGGCCACAGCGCAGCGGCTCGCCATGCAGTGACGCGATCACTCATCCGTAATGTCAGGCGATAAATCGGCCAGCACGCCCCCGCCACGGCCAGGAGTGTGAGCAGCGTGGCCGCCCAGAGCGTGGCCTCTTCGGCGGGACTGAGCAGCTGGCCGCGCGGGGTGGGGAATTGCCGCAAGGCATCAATCCCCTGTCGAAATCGGGTTGGTTCCAGCGCGATGAGAGCCTCAGCCACCCGAAGATTGCGCTCGAAGCCCACCAGCAGTACACGATACGCCAGCGTCAAACCTGGCGGATGCGTGCCCAGATGTAAGTACCGATCCGGGTCGTCTCCGCTGGCGATCGAATCGCGATACCCACGTAAGAACTCCCGCGAGTCTCGAGTCTCGAACGCCGCCTGCCTGAAGTACCCCTCGGTCCGCTTGTAGTACAAGACCGCGGGCGAGCTTCCGAGGCCCTGATACTCGGGCTGGATGCAGAGCAGGCTCCCCATCCAGAGGAAAGCGGCGACGCATTGAGAGGCAATCAACCAGGTCTCGTATCGGGCGACTGCTCGCGGGTCGCTTTGCGTCAACCAAGGAAATTGAGCGATCCGGCGTTCCCGTCCGCAGGCCCAGAACCAATACGTCGCTGCGAGAACCAGGCTGCCGAGTACGGCGTTCGGGTCGATGTCGGCGAGTGTTCGCCGCGCCCAGGTCCACTCCCCGGGGACTCCCAGTGGGATTGCGGGGCAGGCGAGTACGACCAGCGAGGCGAGTGTCAAAGCGGCCACACCCAGTGCGACCCCGCGCACACTCACCCACGTTCTGGCGAACGTCGCTACGGGCAGATTGCTCAATCTCGCAGCCCACACTTTCGCATCAAGGCTGCTGTCGACTCGTACGCCTCACGGACCCAGGCTTCGATCTGGTCCGGTTCGGGGCTGTATTCGAGTTCGATCGACATCGCCCCTGGTATCCCGAGGTCGCGAATCTGCTCCAAATACGGCTCGAACTGCACCACGCCACGTCCTGGCGGCAGGTCGCCATGCTTGATGCCATCGCAATCGGAGATATGCACGTGGAACGACTTCCCCCGCAGCCGCTGCAACTCCTCGGGGGCGACCTTCGCCAGGGCCAGATGGGAGATGTCGATGTTGGCCCCCAAGGCCGGGTGCCCAACATCGGCGATGAACCGCGCCATGGAGTCGACGTTATTCACCAGCGACAGCGGAAACGGCTCCAGCTCCAACGCGATCTGCAAGCCGAGCGACTCCGCATGATCTGCCAACCGTCGACAGTTCTCGACGGCGGTCCGCCACTGCTCGGCGGGAGGGATCACTTCCTGGTTCCAGATGTACTCGCCGAGGACCAGTAGCAGATTCTGACCACCAAACTCGTACACCATATCGAGGTACGCCTCGCACCGCTCCAGATGAAACCGCTGCACGCTCGGGTTGAAGTCCACTAGCCCCGTCGCCACGCAGCAGACTGAGATAATCGGTAACCCATGCCGCGCGCACTCGGTGCGGATCAGCTGTCGCTCGCGAATGTCGATGTCGAGGGGGTCGGCAAAAATGTCGATCGAGTCGAACCCGATCTCGTTGGTCTTCGCGATCCCCCACGCAGTGCCGCGACCAGCCTGTGCCCAGGCAGAATTTATCAGTCCGAGTTGCATGCGGTGTCCTTTGTGGCGTGGGATAGGCTTCCAGCC
>JANPCU010000010.1:0-22354 GCA_031431195.1 Planctomycetota bacterium
CTCTTCGTGCAACCCACGGTCCGGGGGCTGACGCCCACCGGCTCGCCGGGTGTCAACACCGTCCCGTCGGATTTAACTATGCGAACCATCCTCCGTTTATTCTTTCTCGGCTTTCTCTCGTTGGCCTCAACGGTCCACGCCGAAGACCGCACACTGCATGTCGTGGTGATGGACCCGCTCTCTGCTCCGCTTTCTTGCGACTGCGTGAAGGGATATGCCCAGCGCAAGTACGAAAAGCTCGGCGAGCACCTCGCCAAAGTCCTCGGACGACCAGTCAAAGTCACTTGGTCCGAGTCGCTGGTCAAAGCGGCGACAGAGACCGGTGGTCCCACTCCACTGGTCATCGGTAAGCACTCGGTCGTCCTGCACGATGCCGCGAAGCTGAAGCGCACGATGCTGCCGATCGCCGCCCTCACCGGCTCCGAGGGGGAAACCACACAGTCCGGACTGCTCGTCGTCCGCACAGCTGACCCCGCCCAGAGTGCTAGCGACCTGGCGGGGTATCGCATCTTCTTTGGTCCCGAAGACTGTGATGAGAAGAGTGCGGTGATTGTCGACCTGCTGAAGGCGAACAAACTCCCGGTGCCGGCGGAGAAAGAAACCTATCCGTCGTGCAGCAATGCCGCCGCCAAACTGATGGAGATCAAGGCTGGTGAGAAGGCGACTGCGGTCATTTCCAGCTATGCCGAGCGACTGCTGGAGGGGTGCGGGACGGTCAAGAAGGGGGACTTGCGAGTGATCGCCCGGTCGAAGCCGGTGCCGTTCATTACGGCTTTCGCCGATGCCTCGCTGTCGACGGCGGAGCAGGAGACGATCAAGACGGCATTGCTCGGGGTGGCTGAGCATGTTGAACTGCTCGAAGCTCTGGAGACCGAGGCGGGATTTGTGCCGTTCGAGCCAATCAAGCCCGAACCAGCTGTGACCTCCGGCGAGACGACCTCGAAAAAAAACTAGCTGAGGCCGAGGAGAGTCGCCTTTAGCTCCGCGAAAGAGCGTCCTTTTTCGGAGAAAAAGGCGACAACCCCGACTGGCCGGGCTGGCGCGGAGCGAACCGGGATGGAGTGCTGAAGTGGCTACCGGGTTCACTCCCGAAGGAGTTCGCTCCGCTCTGGACAGCTAAGCTCCCGAGTGTTGGCCACGGCGGCGTCGCAGTCGCCGAAGGGGTCTGCGTCGTCGGTTCGCGCGATCTGGCCGATCAGGAAGACCTGTTCGAAGGCTTCGATGCCGAGACCGGCGAACGGCTCTGGCGGCACGCCTACCCTGCGCCCGGCACTCTCGATTACGGCAACTCCCCGCGCGCGACCCCGCTGATTCATGAGGGGGTCGCCTACTTGCAGGGAGCCCTCGGCCACCTGACCGCCCTCGATCTCGCCACCGGTGACATGCTGTGGGAACGCGACCTCGCCACCGATTACGACACCCCCCAGCTGGAGTGGGGGATTGCGGGCACACCGCTCCTGGCCGAAGGTGTTTTGGTGGTTCAACCCGGTGGAAGAAAGGCCTGCCTCGTCGGCCTCGACCCGGCGACTGGCGAAGAGAAATGGAAGACCCCCGGCGGCAAGCCGAGCCACTCCTCGTTCGTGCATTGGCGGCGAGGCGACCGCGACCTGGCAGTCGGCTTCGACGCCAAGAACCTCGGAGCCTGGGACCTCTCCACTGGAGAGAAAGTCTGGTCGATCGCCCCGGAATTCACCGGCGACTTCAATGTGCCGACCCCCGTGATCGTCGGCAATCTACTCTTTGTAGCGACCGAGAATAACGGAGCAAGATTGCTCCAGTTCAGCGAGGCAGGCTCCCCGCTGCCCTCGTCTGGAAAGGGCATGATCGAGGACTTCACCCCCGACGCCCACACACCGGTCGCCATCGGTCTCCGCATCTACGGCGTCCATCATGGACTCCATTGCTTCGAGGCCGCCCCCGGACGGGAACTCAAGCCTCTCTGGAAGCACCCCGATCCCCGCCTCGACGAATACGCCTGCCTCGTAGCTGCCGGAAAACGCCTGCTGGTGCTAACCCACGCCTGCGAGTTGATCCTCTGGGAGGACACCGGCGACTCAGTCCGCGAACTGGGATCGCTCGATCTCCAGACCGGCAGCACCGAAACCCTCTCCGCCCCCGCCTTCGTCGGCACTCGTTGCTACGTGCGCATCGGGCAGGAACTGTTTTGTTTGGAACTCGGGGAAGCAGAGAGCCGGTCGCTCAGCTGCGAACCACCCACTGTGGGTCATCGCCGCCCGAATAAAACTCGCAAGGCGATCGGTCTGACTTGTCTGCCCCGTGGGATAGGCTTCCAGCCTGTCAGCTCCCCCGAAAAGACAGGCTGGAAGCCTATCCCACGGTCAGCTGCTTCTGTCAGTTCGCCTCACAACGAGAATTGGGTCCGATCCCTTTTGAGTGTTCCCTGGATCGGGCCGTATTGACGAGCGATTCCAATGAAAGAGTGACTGCCTGTCGTGGTCACAACGTTCCGTGCTGATCAGCCCTCCGATACGTACTCGACGGGCGCGTCAACTCAAATCCCCAGCCTCGTCCGCAAATCCTTCGCTCCCGCATGCTCTGGATGGGACTTCTGCGCGGCATCGAGCAGTTCACGGGCCTTGTCCTGGCGATCAGACCGGGCGTAGCACTCCGCGAGGCCGAGCTGGCTGTCGACTCGCCCCGGTTCCAACTCCAGGGCTGTCGCAAACGCCCGTTCCGCAGCGGGCCACTCTTCCAAGGCGACACACGTCTGACCGAGCAGCTCGTGGGTCTCGACCGAGGTCACGTCGATCAGCAGCGAATCGGCGGCCCACTTTCGGGCGGTTTCGGAATCTCCGGCTGCGTGCTTAATCTTCGCGAGCTTGCGCCGAATCGCGGGGTCATCCTGATCGAGAATCACCAGCACCTCGAGTAGTTCGGTCAGATCCCTCTCGTTCCCCAACTCTTCACATGCCTTCGCAGCTGCGGTGGCAAAGAGCGCGTCGCGGGGGAATGATGTGCGGCCGATCTGAGCGGTGTCGAGGACCACGGCCCAGTTCTTGGCTTGAGCGGCCAGAGTGCACAGAGCGGCCAGGACTTCGCGATGTGGATCGGCGACATCGCGAATGATGGTGAGCGTTTCGATCGCTTCGGCCTGCTTCCCGGCCTTGGCATTCATCAGGGCCACGATCACGTTGGACAACGGGCGTTCCGGCTCTTTGGCCAGCACGGCGTCGGCGATTTTGCGGGCCTGTGGGACGCGGCGGGTTCGCATCAGGGCGAAGGCATACTCGTCGGCGGCCTGCATGTCGTCCATGTTCGCCTTGTACTTCGCCTCCGCAGATTTCAAGTCGGGTAAAGCAGCTGCGCGACCGGCTGTGAAGGTCGCCACCCGTTGGGCGAGGAACTCGCGATACTCGGTTTCGAATTGGGGTTTCTCGATGGCGAAGACTTCCGTTAACGCCTCCTCAGTGGTCTTTCCCTGCCGGTAGGCGGTCAGCAGCTTCGCATTCGAGTCCGCCCCGTACTTCTGCTCCAGGAAGACCGCGTAGAGCGAGGCCTGGCAATACGCCAACGTCCAGTCATCGGCAGACTTCGGCTTGCGGAACCCATCGTTGATCGTGTCGAGGTTAAACAGCTCCCCCTGCGGCTGGCGTTCGAGGAGCAACTCCTCCCACGAGGGCGGGAAGGCCGACCCCTCGATCCGCACGGCGAGAGCTTCGGTGTACCAATGCGGGATGTTGAACTGCGTCGCCTGCAAGGTCAGCACATGCGAGAACTCATGCCGCAGCACGCGGCCCCAGTGGTATGGCTCCTGCGTCTGGTTCGGACTGGCCATCGCGACCATGACCCCGGTCGAGGCCCCGATCGTCTGAATCCACGGCAACCCGATCATCCGCGAACTAAACCACGCATGGGCCCCTTGACCCTTGGCGTTGCAGTAGATCTCAAACTGCGTACGCTGCGGCGGCTCGTATCCGAACTTCGCGACCAGCTCGGGGTAGGCCAGCTCCAGATGATCGGCCATCGCCTGCCCCAGCAGCTTCTGGTCGTGGTCGATGCGAATGACGAAGTGTTCGGTCGTGATCGTGTCGTACGCCTTGAGGACGCCGATCACCTTTCGCATGTTGCTGGTGCGGACGTGGAACGGGTCCGCCTCGAACGCCTCATTCAGCAGCTTCTCGGCCTCCTCGACCTTGCCGGTCCGCATGCAGAGCATGCCAAGTTGGGTGCGCGGCGCGGTCAGCTGGGGCATGACCTCGATCGCTTTGCGATAGCAGACTTCGGCTTGGTCGTACTTGCGATGGGCTTCGAGGACTTGTCCAATCGTGGCCAGCATCTCACCGGGATGGGGATTGGACTCCAGCACTTTCGCGAGTGCATCAAGGAATGGCTTCGGCAGCGGCGAATCGTTCGGCATCCTGGGGAGGTCGGTCCAAGCTGCGGAGAGTGTCTCCGTGGGGAGGAGTCGTTCGTGGAGCAAAGCGAGTGCCGCCTTCCGACCCAAGACGCGCTGGTCCACTGGGTTGATGGCTAGGGCTTTGTCGAGCCACTCGCCCGCCGGTTCGGGCACGTCGGTCAGCAGATACGTGTCGGCCATCAGCACGAGAGCAGTCGGCGAACGGGGGTTGCACTTCAGGGCCTGCTCCGCACGCTCGCGGGCCTTGTCGTGCTTGTAGTCCTGCAAGAACGACAACCCGATGGCGGCGTGAATCTCGGCGACATGCGGGTTGATCCTCAAGGCGTTGTGGAACTCCGGCACCGCTTGGCTCTCGTTGTACTTTTCGAGCAGTAGCGAGCCGGAGAGCAGTGGGGCCTGCCAGCAGTTTTTGTCATCCGTGAGGGCGTCCTGGCAGACATCGTTCACTACGAACTTGAAGACCGAACTCACCCGGTTCCAACGGGCGTATTGGGCTGATCCCTCGCCGACCCAGATCAGCGTCTCGGCGTCTTTGGGCTGGGTGCGATTGTAGTATTGGATGAACCATTGATACGCCTTGGCGGCCTCATCGAGTTGGCCCAGTTCGGCCAGCGCGTGGGCCAGGATCAGCCGCGAGTGGACATGCTGTGAGTCCTGCTCGACCCCCGCTTGAGCGAGTTCGCGGGCCGGCACGTACCGCCCGCGCAAGAAGCACAATTCCGCGTGCCGGGCCAGCAGCGCGGGTGATTTCGGCTGGGCCACGAGAGCCGTTGTGATCGTCTCTTCGGCCTCTTCCCAGCGCCCGGTCTCTTCTTGGACTCGGCTCTGACTGAGCCAGACGGCGATGCGATCCGCAGCCGGGAGGTCCGCCTGCTTGAGGAGAGCTTCGTAGGCTTCCGTCGCCTCTTCGTACCTTCCGCGCAGGCGGTGCTCAGTGGCGGTCGCCCACGGACTCAGGTTACTGGCGATGTCCTCTGCAGTTGCGGGAGGATCTGAGCTTGGCGAGGCTGGAACCTCGTCAGCGAGAGAGACGCTCCCTGCGAGGAATAGCAGCCCGATCCCGACACCAGAAAAACGCCAACGTCGAAGCATGAAATTGCCTTCGCCAGAGAGTGGTATGCTCTTCGAGTATACCGGCGACGAATCCTGTTCACACTGTGAACACGGTTGAATGCCGACCCCATATCCCGGCGCGTCAGTTTTGAAGTTGTACTATTGAGAAACCCTCAGAGGACTTTACCCGGGACTCTTGATTCAGGCACGCCGGAGCACTTCAACGTGAGTCTTCTGATATCCCCGAATCTTCTTTGTCCCGGCGATAACGGCAACGCGGGATCGACATCGCTGAGCACTTGCTTCGCGGCGGAATGGACGACCGCGTCTGGCCTGCATCCTGCCTTCGGTCGGCGGCCAGACTTGCTTCCCTGCAGAGGACTGGAACCTGCGGATCGTGAGGCATTTCGTAGGGCGAACGGACAGAAAAGGTGACCGTGTGATAGGCTTCCAGCCTGTCTTTTCGTGGGAGTCGACAGGCTGGAAGCCTATCCCACGGGTCAGACAAGTCTGACCGATCGCCCAACGCCAACTCCGAACGGGCCACTCGGGTCCAACCGTTCTCGCTCGGGTGATTCAACCGTGGACAAACAGCCAGTGATTTGACTCACGGCCCGTGTGCAGACACGACTGCCATCGGAGCGGAAGCGAGTCTATTGGATACATGGCTGGGATGATTCAGCCGATATCTGGAAATGTCTGGTGATCAACCAAATTTCATGGATCGCAGTTGTCTCCGCGAAATCGCTCGTTATCCTGCGGAATGCGTCAGCCTTGGTGGCACGCATGTCACAACTCTCGTTGGAACCAGGAGCCCCACAACATGCAATATCCGAATGATGCCAATGGAGCTGTCCTGCAATCGATGGTCGACGCGGGGATGGACCTGACTCAGGAGCACGAGATTGAGTTCTGCCACCTGTTTCCCGACGAAGACTCCGCACTCGAGATGGAGCAGCGGATGTCGAAGAAGAATATCGATGTCGACATCTACAACAACGCGGAACTGATGGAAGACGCCGAAGAGGACGAATTCGGCGAGATGGATGACTCGCTGGCCGAGGGGTTCGATGTCATCTGCCTGGTGACGATGATCCCCACTTACGAAGAGATCTGTCGCGTGGAGATGGAACTGGGAGACATCGCCCGCGAGTGTGGAGGAGAACCCGATGGCTGGGGAGTGATGCAACCGGATGAAGATCTGTAGGTGTCCCGCCGGGTGAGGCGTGGAATGGTCACGAGTCGCGGCCCTCTCGGTTTTTCGAAGAATGATCGGCTGGCCGGGCTGCCCTCGGAATATGATGTCAATCGGTTCTGGGTTTTCGTGATCCGGCACGCCATCCTGGGCGTTTCCGGAAATGTTCCCACCAGTCTAAGTCGCCTCACTGGGCTGAATCTGTTCTTCTCACTGGATTCGATCTGATGTTTTTGTTGCCCCCTCTGCTGGCCGATGAAATGGTTCCCGGAACCTCTCTGGGGTTCATGGGGCAGACGTTTGCCATGCCCGATCTGGCGACGATCGGCTTGCTCGTGCTGCTCGAGGGAGTGTTGTCGATCGACAATGCGCTGGTCCTGGGGCTGTTGGCCAAGCGAGTCCCGAAGCCACTCCGCAAGCGAGCCTTGACGTACGGACTGGTCGGGGCGTTTGTGTTCCGTTTCCTGGCGATTCTGATGGCCAGCCTGCTGTTGCAATGGATGATCGTGAAGCTGATCGGCGGCGGCTACCTGATCTACATCGCCGTGAAACACTTGTTCTTCGAATCTCAGGAAACTGTGGAGGAAACCGTCACGGTGGATGCCGAGGGGGAACTCGAACTCCGGGAGACAGCCACCGGCGCAGCTCTCTCCCCCGAACAGGAAATGGTCGAAATTCGGGAACGTGTCCCGATGCCGCTCCCCGAGGAGACTAATGTCAAGGCGGGCTGGGATTTCTGGAAGGCCGTCATCGTCATCGAGCTGACCGACATCGCCTTCGCCGTGGACTCGATTCTCGCAGCTCTGGCCCTCGTCGGCAGTTCACCCAACGCGCAGACCTACCACCCCAAGCTGTGGGTCGTGGTCCTCGGCGGAATCATTGGTCTGATGCTGATGCGTGTGGCCGCCACGCTGTTCATCAAGCTGCTGGAGAAGTTCCCCCGGTTCGAGACAGCGGCGTACCTGCTGGTCACTGTGATCGGATTCAAGCTGCTAGTCGACTGGTGGGGCAACGACCCGAACTGGTTCCCATCTGGTTGGGGCCAAGGGTATCTGGACCAGCTCACAAGCTGGGGGATTGATATTAATCGGGGGATCAATGTGGCCAAGGGCGAGCACCCGCATGTGATCGACTTCCACCACATGAACCGCCCCGAGTTTTGGATCTTTTGGGGATCGATGCTGGTGTGCCTGGGCATCGGGTTCTTGCCGAAGAAGGGTGGCCAGAAGTCGGTGTAGCGGACTCGGCACGTCGAGCAAGCTCGACTGCTCACGGAATCTTCGGGACCTCTGTTCACGAGGATATGCCGACGGAGAGGGGAGACTCGAACACTAATCTCCTCTAATCTTCGCTAATCCAGAACATCTCGGCATGAGGATCGATCGTCAAAGTTGCTGCTTGAGAGAGAGGTCCTCATGATCTGGATTAGTGTTTATCAGTGAAGATTAGTGTTCCAAACCCCAGGGCGAACACCAATTCTGAAACTGCTCTCACCGCATTCCCTCTGGCTGACGGCTGATCGCTGATGGCTCCCCACTACGACGACATTCCGGAACTTGCGGACCTCGACTCGGGGCGGAACCTGATTCGGGTGCCGATGGAGCAGAACGTCCCGTTTACGCGGCGGGTGCGGTCGCTGGTCGATACTCCGGAGTTTCAGCGGCTCTCCCGCATCAGTCAGCTGGGACTCGTCTCCAAGGTCTACCCTGGAGCGACCCACACTCGCTTTGAGCACGCGCTGGGGGTCTATCACAATTCTCTGCGTTACCTGCAACAGCTGCGAAAAGACCTGCGTTTTGTGGCCACGGTGTCGGTGGCAGATGCGGAGTTGTTGATCGTGACAGCGCTGCTGCACGACATCGGTCACTGGCCGTTTTGCCATCCGATCGAAGACATGGGGCTGCCCGCGATGCCGCCGCACGAGGCCCACGCCGCCCACTTCTTGCAAGCCGATGGCGAGCTAGCGGGGGTGCTGCGGGACGAGTGGCATGTCGCTCCCGAGGCGGTCGTCGCCTTGCTCACCGGACAAGCCACCACTCCCGCAACTCGTCTACTCAAGTCGATCCTCTCCGGCCCGATCGACATCGACAAGATGGATTATTTGGATCGCGATAGCCTGCATTGCGGCGTGCCGTACGGGCGCAACTTTGACCGCCAGCGGTTGATGCAATCGCTGGTCGTGAACGCCAGTGGCGACGGACTGGCGATCACCTCCAAGGGCAAAACCGCCGCTGAGCTGATGGTCTTTGCCCGCTACGTCATGTTCAGCGAGGTCTACTGGCACCACGCCGTGCGGGCCGCGACGAACATGTTTGCGAGGGCGTTTTACCACCTCTCCCCGCAGTTTGATCTCGCGAATCTGTTCACATTAAGCGATGCGGAGATGATTGCTCAATTGAGAGCCGCCGCTCGCGGTGGAGAATGTGAGCCGCTGCTGGAAGGAGTATTCGGCCTGCGACGAACCATCTACAAACGGGCGGCCGAGTTCACGCCGTCGCTGGCTCCTGAGGTGTACCGCCGAGTCTCGGGCCATCGGTTTGGTGAGTTGGTGGCGATCTCGGAATCGCTGGCGAAGCAGGCTTCACGGGCCTGGGGAATCGAAGTGAAGCCGACGGAGATCCTGGTCGATGCCCCGCCTCCGCACCGGGAGGTCGAGTTCGCCGTCGATATTTATTTTCCGAAGACGGAGACCTATCGGTCGCTCCGAGAAGTCTCCCCAGTGGTCGAAGCCCTGGCCCTCACCCAGTTCGATGACTACGTCAAGCGCGTGCGGATCTTCATCCACCCCCGCCATCGCGAACGAGCCAGTGACTCCCCGTGGGGCGAGTGGATTCTGGCTACGCCCGGCCAGCGCCCGGGGTGAGCCCAAGGGCACTTACGTCAGGGTTGGCGATCTTCGTTTGTCGCCTTTTTATCCGAAAAAGGACGCCCTTTTTCGGAGAAAAAGGCGACAAAGTCAGTGCCATTGGGCGTGAGCCGGACGCTCGCCGGAATGTCTTATTCTGATTCGCGTGTCGTGTTGCCGAGTCTCGCTAAATGAGTGAACGTCGCCACCGGAGGACGTAGCACGACACGCGGAGTCAGCTTGTGCAGGATCGCGTCATAGTCACCCAGCGCGATCAATGCCCCCTCGGGATCGCAGATCGCCACCTCACCGCTGGGATGTGTCACGTCTGAGGAAGTCAGGATCTCGTTTCCGTTTTCGATGCGGGGTATCTGCTCAGCTGTCAGCAGCAGTCGCGGTCGGTCAGGCACCGCGAGAAACGGCGAGAGCAACTGCTCGGCGATCGCATGCCGCTGCACCTCCAGCGGAGCGATTGCTGTCGCGACGGTAAAGCTCCCGATCCGGGTCCGGCATAGGCTCGACATCACCGCAGAGGAGCCGCAGGCTTCCGCGATGTCCCGCCCGATCGAACGGATATAGGTGCCAGTCCCACACTCGATCTCCAGCGTGAAGGCGTCACCGACATGCTCGATCAGGACCATGCGGTGGACCTCGACCTCGCGCTCGGGCACCTCGATCGGCTTCCCCTGGCGAGCCTTGCGATAGGCGGGGGCCCCGTTGATCTTGATGGCGCTGAACGTCGACGGCTGTTGAGTGATCGTACCGATGAAGTTCGGAATCGCCGCAAGCAAATGTTCCGTGGAAACAACCGGAGCCTCGGGGAGGAGTTCGACCCAAGTATCGACATCGTCCGACTCGCTGCGTCGTCCCAGTCGGAACGTCGCCACATACGTCTTGGGCAGCTGATGCAAAAACGGGACCAACCGCGTCGCCTGCCCCAGACAGACGATCAACACCCCCGTGGCCAGCGGATCAAGCGTCCCGGCATGCCCGATCTTGACCTTGCGCGCCTGCTGCTCGATCCAGTTGATCACATCCCGCGAGGTCCACGAGGCAGGCTTGTTGATGTTCAGGAGGCCGTACATGGGGGTGCGTGCAGAGGGGCTGACTCGGGGAGATGGCCAGTCATCATAGAGTGTCGTCTTTCGCTCCGCGAAAGCACGGCCTTTCGCCGGGGGAAGCGGAGAATGTGGGAATGGGGCAATGACGAGTGGCTGCTCGCTCCCTTGGTCTTGACGCTCCGGGAGAATCTTGCGAGCATCCGCGCTGCGCATGAGGATGCGTTGACTAGGAAGGTCGACGTGGCCACGTGGAAGGAGCCTTCGTGTCTGTGTCCGCCCCATCCCGGATTGGTTCGCCAATTCAGGGCATTCCTTCACCTGTTCCTCGCGTTTCGTTGCGCAAGAACATCTCCTGGACGATGTTGGGCAACGTGGTGTACGCGGCCTCGCAATGGGGGGTCGTCATCGTACTGGCACGGCTCGGTTCGCCCGAGGCAGTTGGTCGGTTGGCGCTTGGATTGGCCGTGACCGGTCCCATCATGCTGTTCTGCAATTTGCAATTGCGGACTGTTCAAGCCACAGACGCTCTCCGTAAGTACGAGTTTGGTGATTACTTCGGTATGCGGCTGGTTTCGACGAGCGTCGCATTCGCCACGGTGTTATTGGCGACGCACGTCGGTGGCTACGTCGGAGAGGTTCGCTCGGTCATCCTCTGGCTGATCCTCGCCAAAGGGATCGAATCGATGTCCGATCTCCTGCACGGAGCGCTGCACCGACGAGAGTCGATGCACCGGATTGCACAATCTCAAATTGTACGTGGCATTTTGTCGGTGTCGGTCTTTGCCGTGGTGTTCAGCTGGACGCGGAATACAGCTGCGGCGACGGCGTCTCTGGCGGCGTCTTGGCTATTCGTGCTATTGGCAATTGACATCCCCGTGGTCTGGTCCGGCCTGCGTTCCGAGGGGGGCCGGATTCGCCCGCGATTTACGTTGGCTGTGATGACTCGACTGTTCTGGACAGCGCTGCCGGTGGGGCTGGTCACGACGTTGACCTCTGTGGAGACCAATCTGCCCCGTTATGTGCTCGAACACAGTGTGGGCGAGCGAGAATTGGGGATATTTGTCTCTCTGGCTTATCTAGTGTACGCCCAGGGGACGTTGATCCTGGCAGTCAACCAAACGGCATTGCCCCGATTGGCGAGGCTCGAAGTGCAAGGTGATCATCAGGGAGTCCGCCGTCTGATCGGCAAACTTCTGATCGTCGGGATCGGCATGGGAGCGGGCACACTCCTCGTTTGTTCGACGGTCGGTGGATCGATCTTGTCGTTACTCTACGGTGCGGAATACCGTTCCTACACAGGGGCCTTTGTCTGGGTGGCGGCAGCGGCAGCGGTGAAATTCGCGACCATGCCATTCTCCGTCTCACTGCGTGCCGGGCAGCATTTCTGGGTTCTGCTGGGCGTTCATGTGATGAGCGCCACGACCATGCTGGCAGCCAGTCTCTGGTTGGTGCCGACTCGTGGGGTGAATGGCGCGGCCTGCTCGTTGTTTGTGTCGTCGCTGGTGTTTGCGGCGCTACAACTGGGGCTGCTCGTACGACGAACGCGAAACCAGTCCGACACCAGCGGGATCTGATCATGCGGATGGTTCATCCAATTCATGCCGATGCCAAAACCTGTACGCCGTGGCGGACAGAGTTCGCTGAGTTGGTCTATCGTGAACTGACGGGCGACATGCGGCGGCTCGATGATCTGACGGGTGTCCCAGACAGCACGAGCGAGATCCAGTGCGACAAAGAGCCGAGCCGAGTCAGCACCGGAAAACTGGGACAGGAGTCACCTCCCGAGATGGGACGGGGGCAAAGGGGATGCGATTGGCAGTTCACGTGTGACCGATTACTTGAATCTGCACGACGAGATGGCGACGAGTGTCATCTGGCTGTAGAGATCCTCTGACAAGAAGTGTTCCCGTGCCATGAATGCCACGATTCCACACACATTGATTGCACCGACGAACTGGATGGCCTACCGGCGTCCTCTGGCTTCGCTCATTTGTAGCGTACTGTTCGCGTCCATGTGTGTGGCCTCAACGCTCTATATCGAGTTGGGAGCGGTGGGAACATTTGTGATCCGCCCCCCACAGATATTACCGTTGCTGGTGAGCCTGTGTACGTTGGTACTACTGGGGCACACAGCGAGGAACAAAGGAGCCTACGTCGTCGTGCCTGTGCTCTTCGGGCTGTACTATGGAACGAGAAATCTAGTCGCAGGTCCAGAGAATCTGCCGGAAACTTTTCGAGTGATCGTCGTGTTGACAATTTATTTAGGCGCCTTGCTCCTGCTCGATCGAATCAGAGACCTAGGATTCGTCATCATCGTGGGGTTGGGGGTCGGGTGTATCCTCTCCACGGCAGTGTCCGCTTTAGACATCAGTCCATTCGGTGTGATGACCGTGATGAAGAGTGGACGTTGGACCGGGCTCATGCCGGGACCGAATCGCTATGCAAATCTCTGTATGATTTCCACACTGGGGACATTGGGAGCCATGAGCGGGGCAGTCACAATGCCTCGTAAGCTACTGGTGTTCGGAATGTTCTGCGTGTCCGTGTCCGGTTTGATTATGAGCGGATCGCGTGGGGCACTGGTGACGACATCCATCGGATTGATGGCCTACTCCATGCTCTCGAATCTGGCCGCCGGGAGATCTGCCATTTCCCTGCGGGCGATACTGACATGCTGTGTTCTCTTGGTGGTCGGGGGAGGGCTCTTTTTCCAGTTCATTGAGTATGTTCCCGAGCGTCTGGCTGCCGTTGTTCTGGATAGCGAACAAGCGATCGACAGTGCCGAGAACGATTCGCGAGGGGAGTTGTTTCAAATCGCCTGGGACACTTTTCTGGAACAACCGGTGTTTGGCGGCGGTTCGGAAGTTGGGCATTTTGACGTCGTCTTACTGGACGGCACGACCATCGAATTGAGCTCACACAATACCTATTTGGAACTCTTGTCGACGATGGGGATCGTGGGGTTTGTGCTGTTCTTCACGTTACCCGCATTGGTGTCGCTCAACCTGTTTCGAATTGTTTGCTCCGCACGACGATATTCGCCCGCCGTGTCGCGTTCAGCGGTTCAGATGTTGACAATCTTCGCGGCCATGACCGCCCATTTCTTTGCGATTACGCTGTCCGATTCGGTGCATGTCTGGTTGCTACTGACGGCATGCGTCGCTGTCTGCGCCCAGGCTCAAGAATCCCTTCCGCAGCCAGATGTCGCCGCTGCAAATAGTTCTCCTACAAAAACACGAGGGGGCGTATGACATGGGAGATGCTATCCGAGTTTCACAGGGGATCGAGTACAAGACATATCTGAACGAGATTCCGTGGATGCTGGCGGAGGTTGTTAGACAACGGGATGGGACTCTGATCAAGGGCGGATGGAGTCGCCGCCCGATCGACAGGATCTCGATGAATCCCGTCGGTCGCAGTTGTTCGCATCACGATTCCCGGGGACGGGTTCCCGCCGGTGTCGACGAAAGGAAATGTCCATGAGAGGCCGAGAACTCTTTTCCGTCATCCGGCCGCTGCTCAGGGTGTGCATCGCGGTGCTGCACTGCCTGCCTAGACCGGTATGCCACGTGTTGTTTGTCCTGACGCGGCACGTGCCGACGAAGTTCGGAATCGCGGTGCGGTACCCGTTCGTCGTCCGCTTATCGCGTCGCTGCGGCGAATGTGTGTCAATCCATGAAGGCGTCTATCTGCTGCATTTGGAGAATGCCGAATTCGGCGATCACATCTCTATCCATCCTCTCTGTTACATGGACGCCTACGGCGGGCTCCGGATCGGCAACCATGTGTCCATTGCCCATAACACATCGATTCTGACCACTGAACACGATTTTACTCTTGCGGGGGTGACGACTCGCGACGCTCCGGCTCATACCTCACCCGTCCACCTCGGGGAGAATGTGTGGATCGGCTGCGGGGCCAGAATTCTCGCCGGGACGACAGTCGGCTGTGGAGCAGTGATTGGTGCCGGTGCGGTTGTGACGCACGAGATTCCGGCCTCGACCGTGGCTGTCGGTGTCCCGGCTCGAGCGGTCAAGACGATCGCCCGACATGCCGCCTAAGCCCAATACCCTGGAGCGCTGCTTGATGGACCTCACCATACTGTTCGATCACCGATACGTCCGCCAAGCGGACGGGTCGGTCCTCTCGAAAACTCACTATAACTATTCGCTATTCAGTCAGCGTTATCTGCGCGTATTTGATCGCGTGCAGATTCTCGCTCGAATCGACGACGGCCAACTCGGCGAAACGCCACTGGGTCCAGGTGTCAGTGTCGTGTCCCTCGGAAACTGGAACTCACCCTTCGGGCTACTTCGCCGCCGCCGTCAAGTGCTGCAAATCATCAACACACATTTGGACAGTCGTGCGGCGGTGATGATTATCGCCCCCGGCACTGTGGGCAGCCTGGCCATTGACCGCTTACTGCGGCAGCAACGCCCTTACGGAGTGGAGGTCGTTGGCGATCCCGCAGAATCGCTCGGAGGTGGTGCCGTCAAGCACCTGTTGCGACCGTTGATCTGCTGGAAATTTTGTCGCAGCATGCGTCAGATTTGCCAGCAAGCCACGACGGCCTCGTATGTGACGCGCGAGACCTTGCAGCGGCAATATCCTCCAGGCGCTCAGACACGAGCCTCTCATTATTCCAGTATCGAACTCCAGGATGAAGCCTTTGTCGAACAGCCTCGCCCCTCAAGCACGCAGTCCCGTTGGCGGATCGTCCATATCGGGACAATGTCACAGCCCTATAAAGCCCAGGAAGTTCTGATCGACGCTGTTTCGGAATGCCGTTCGCGAGGACTGGATATCGAACTCGCCCTGGTGGGGGAGGGACGCTTACGAGCGGACTTGGAGAGTCAAGTCCGCCGCCTGGCCATGGAACCTCACGTTCAGTTTCTGGGGCATCTGCCCCCGGGGGCCGCGATCCGCGATCAACTCGATCGAGCGGACCTGTTTGTGCTTCCTTCCCGAACCGAAGGTTTGCCGCGCACCATGCTGGAAGCGATGGCTCGGGGAGTTCCTTGCCTGGGAAGCAATGTCGGGGGGATCCCCGAGTTGCTCGATCCGAGTGAGTTGGCACCAGTCAATGATTGTCACAAGCTCGCCGAGAAGATTCGCGGACTTCTCCTCGACTCCGATCGGATGTCACGCTTGTCGCGACGGAATCTGGAGCTTTCGCAGGACTACCATGATCGAATTCTCAACGCGCGCCGGATCGCCATCTACGAACACTTGCGCGATGCCAGTGCCCAGTGGATGAACTCTGCGAAGAAGGTGGCCTGACAGCTTCTCCCAGTCCCTCGCACTGTGTGGGACCGAGACAAACCAGTGCTTGTCAGTTCGATGATCGCTGCGACCCATTCGCTCAACCATCACACCACTCCTGGCCCGAAATCATTCCCATGCTCACTCACCGTCCGCCGAGAGTTGCCTGTCTCGCCACCGATCCGACCACCACGCGAGTCCTGATGACGGGGCAGTTGTCATTCATGCGGCAGCAGGGGTTTGATGTGACGCTGATTGCCAGCCCGGGGGCGGACCTGGAACAGACAGCGGCTCGCGAAGGGGTGCGGATGATCTCGGTACCGATGACGCGCGAGATCGCCCCCTGGAACGACTGGAAATCGCTCCGGCAGCTGACCGAGGTCTTCCAAGACCTGCAGCCGGATATCGTCAACGCAGGAACTCCCAAGGCGGGACTGCTCGGGATGCTGGCAGCCACCTGGGCTCGAGTGCCGATCCGCATTTACACGTTGCGCGGACTGCGGCTGGAGACCGCCACAGGAGCCAAACGTCTGCTGCTGAACACGACCGAGCGTGTGGCCGCCCGCTGTGCTCACAAAGTGGTCTGCGTTAGCTCGAGTTTGCGAGACACCTTTATTCAGCACCGCTTGGGCTCAGCCCGCCAAGCGGTGGTGCTGGGGGGTGGGTCGTCGAACGGAGTCGATGCGGATCGATTTTCGTCCACGCCCGCCCGATACCAGGAAGCCCGAGCGATTCGTCAATCGATGGGCATTCCGGACGAAGCGCACGTCATCGGCTTTGTCGGACGACTGACGCGGGATAAGGGAGTCGCCGAACTGCTGGCGGTGTTTCGGACACTGGAGCAGGAGCAACCCGACTTGCACCTGCTGCTGGTCGGTGGCTTTGAAGAGGGCGACCCGTTGTGCTCGCGTCTCCGCGATGAAATCTGGTCCCACCCGCGCGTGCATATCACCGGCTTTGTGAATGACACAGCGGCCTACTATAGCGCCTTCGATCTGCTCGTCTTCCCGTCCTTCCGCGAAGGCTTACCCAACGTTCCTCTCGAAGCCGCTGCCAGTGGTCGACCGACGGCGGGCTTTGCCGCCACCGGGACCGTGGATGCGGTGCTACACGGACAGACGGGGACGCTGGTTCCCGTGGGAGATGTGGCCGGGTTGACAGAGTCTGTCAGGCGTTACCTGCTCGATCCTCTGCTGCTCGCACGACACGGGAAGCAGGCCCAGCGGCGCGTCCAGGCGGAATTCCGTCGCGAGGTGATCTGGCAGGCTCTGGCTGACCTGTATACCGGAGAGCTGACAGCGCAGGGCTTACCCCAGCCCCAGGCCATACCCGTTCCAGCGACCGTTCGGGCGGCGGCGTGAATGGCCGTGCCGTCCGCCAGAAATGTTTAGTCCACCGACTCCCGACTCTCAGGTGCCTCATGTCAGTCTCGACCTTTTACCAACGCATCGGCAAACGCGGTCTTGATTTAGCAATCGCGTTGCCGCTGGCGATTTGCTTGTCCCCGCTGCTCGTGCTGCTGGCCATGATGGTTCGTGGGAAGTTGGGCAGTCCGTTCCTGTTTTCGCAAGCGCGGCCCGGTCGACACGGGCATGCGTTCCGGATGATCAAGTTCCGGTCGATGACGGACGCCCGGGACGCCCACGGAAATCCCCTTCCGGACGAAGTACGACTGACTCGCTTCGGAAGTTTTTTACGGTCCTCCAGCCTGGATGAGTTGCCGGAATTGTGGAACGTGATCCGGGGGGAGATGAGCTTGGTCGGCCCTCGTCCATTACTCACCTCCTACCTGGCTTTGTACACCCCCGACCAGGCTCGTCGGCACGATGTTTTACCCGGTGTGACCGGTTGGGCGCAGGTGAACGGAAGGAATGCGTTGTCATGGGAGGAGAAGTTTGCGTATGACATCGAATACGTGAACCGGGTTTCGTTCCGGCTGGACATTCAGATCTTGTTTATGACACTCTGGAAGGTTGTCCGTCGGGAGGGAGTGTCAGCTGTCGGACATGTGACGATGCCGGAGTTTGGCGGATCCGGTGAGGAGCGTGAGCCCCAGATCCAACAACGAGCCGCATAGGACACCGTCCAAGACAACTGTCGCCGTTCGTTCCGCGAAGAGACGCCAGTTCGCGGAGCAATGCTTCAGACGGGCGAGGTTGATCCGTACGACGGACATCCGTGTCCGTCGCTCCGCGAGGTTTTCGACACCAGCGGACGAGGATGTCCGTCCGACGAAACGTCTCATTTCTGGGGGCGCGGAGCCCAGCCGGGCTCTCGGGCAATCGCGTGCGGCCCCTCAACACTCCCTGATCGACTTTCTGTATTCTTTTCAGGTCTCATGAATTCTTTCGAGATCGCGCTGGTAGACAATCGGCCCGAACAGTAAGTTTCCGTCTCCTACGGTGAGCCGGAGCGAAAGTTCTGGCAAAAAATCGCCGATGGAGAAGGTTGCCCCTGTGTGCTGTCTCGCCGGATGGTACAATTTGGGCAGAGACGCGATGGACGTGTGAAGAGCTTGCTCTGCACGCGGATGTCGCTCAATGCGAATGACCCAACCGCTCGTCACCTAGTGCCGGAGGACCAACAAACCGCGTTGGCCTGTGACGCTCAGGTCCGTGCTAGACACGGCCTGTCACTCGCCTTTTTCGCAAAGCATCCTGCTGAGCCATACAGGTCGAGGGTTGGATTTTCGAAGCTGCAGATCGGTTCGCCGGTCCGCAGCTTTTTTTATTGGTCGGCTGCACCAGATCGGCAACTCGCCCGAGCAGGTCTGGAATGCCGGGCCAAGCTCGCCCGATGAAACGGCGTTTGAAATCGAAAATCGCCAGTGCCCTTACGCCACATTTCATAAGGCCAGTCTCTGCGTCCCTCGCTACTCACCGCGACGCCCCCTCATCCCGAGTCTCGTCGGCCGCAGTCAGTCCTCTTCAATCTGTGAAAATCGGCGCAATCTGTGGATAATCTCCCCGCTCCGAAGAGGCTCGACCGAAGGAGAATGAATCCACAAATTTCACAAATCACCCCAGCGCGGCACAGCCGCCACCGCCGGCGGAAGCCATCAGCGCTCAGCCAGACGTTGTTGTCCGCCAGATCTCTTCACCCTCGCGGGGAGCACTGAGACATTTCGTAGGACGGACGTCCTCGTCCGTCCTATGTCTCAATCCGTCCCGCGTGAAGTAGATCAGTGGGCGGGGCCTTCATCCAGCAGCCCTTGCAAACACCGCTTCGAGCCACTTCGGTGGCCGAAATCACGACCACCTGAGAGTCCCTGGGTATGGAAACGCAGAGGACGCCGAGAAAGGCATCCCTTCCGAACTCCGCGACCTCCGCGCCCTCTGCGTTTCAATCTTCTCGCGTCGAGAAATGAGACATTCGGTCGTCGCCACGTTCGCCAGAACGTGGGCGTATTGGCTCGCGGACCCGCCCTCTGGCGACGGGGGGGTGGGGAGAGATTGGCCATGACAACGTGTGTTTCGAGATGAGGACGTTGGCCAGCGAGGCGGCGCCCGCCTTGTGGTGCCACTCATGTCCAACTCACTCATTCCGAACAGACGTATTTTGGCAGTCGCAACGACGGCTTTCAGGCCAGATCGGTCAAATCGATGGGGAGACGGAAAAGTCACTCCAATCCCGACCGATCCCGGACGATGGCGCTCTCGGGTGAGCCGGGTTCTCGCCCACTCCCGCCCCTCTGAGCTGTTTAATGTCGCAATCCCGCCAGATGCTGGCCTCGCTCCTTTGCGCATTGCTGTGCGTGGGCCTGCTGATGGTCTACAGCTCCAGCATGACAGCTCGTCCGTCCGATGCCGAGGAGTTTTATCTCACGAAGCAGGCACTCTTTCTGCTGTTTGGCCTGGGGCTGGGAGGGGCAGCGAACCTTCTGCCCGCGCGGTTCTGGAGAGAGTCGGCCCCGTGGATCTTCGGGTTGGGCGTGTGCTTACTCGTTCTGGTCCTGGTCCCCGGTATCGGGACACAAGTCAAAGGCTCGCGCCGCTGGCTACGACTGGCGGGCATCTCGCTGCAACCGTCCGAATTCATGAAGGTGGCGACGACGCTCTTGCTCGCCTGGGGAATGGAGCGGCACTGGCACCGGCGGCACGAATTCGTCCGAGGGACGGTAGTTCTGCTGACCCCGGTGGCCATCGCGGTGTTTCTGGTCGTCATCGAGCCTGACCTCGGAGCGTCTGTGTTTCTGATGATGACAGTCCTGCTAACGCTGTTCATTCGCGGCTGGCCGCAGGGGCGATTGGTCGCAGCGGGGGCTGTCTTGGTTCCGCTGGCCTCGGTCTGGCTGGCTCTCAAACCGTATCAGCTGAGGCGATTGCAGGGATTCCTGGCGACGTGGACCGACTTCGAGCAGGCTCCGTATCAAGTGCAGCAATCGCTGACGACACTGGGGGTCGGCGGACTGACCGGGACGGGGCTGGGTGAGGGGACGCAGAAGCTCAGCTTCCTGCCCGAGGCGAACACGGACTTCGTGTTCTCGGTCGTGGGTGAGGAGTTGGGACTGGTCGGCACGCTGGGAATTTCGGCGTTGTGGCTCTCGCTACTGTGGGTCGGCGCGAGCGTGATTCGCCAGCTGCGCCGCGACTCGTTCGAGTACACCGTCGGGTTCGTGTTGCTCTGCCAGCTGGTCATTCAGGCGGCAATGAATGTGGCGGTGACGACCGCGATGCTCCCTCCCAAAGGGATCGCCCACCCGCTGATCAGCTACGGCGGCAGCTCGCTCTGTACATCACTGCTGTCGATGGGGATTCTGCTAAGCGTGTCGCGCGTCGAGAGACCGGAAGCATTCTCGAATCAGACGACCTCCCCAGCGAGTGCGATTTCCCAGCGACCGCGAACCGCCGAAAAGCATCTCCGGGAAAAGGCACGATGAAGGTGAAAACGATTCCTCGTGTTCACAAAAAAACCACGCCGAACTTCGGCGTGGTTTTGTCTGTTGCAGCGGCTCATCCGCACAAAATCAGTCGTTGTAGTTCACCACGACATCGCGGCGACGCGAGGTGACATCGACCGAATACTGGCCGTAGCAGAACCGCAGGCGGTCACCGTCGCGGTAGCAGCGAACGATCTCGTTCTGGCAAGGGGGAACACAGATCTCGATGTTTACGCGGCAGCACTTGTCGTAGGGATCGGGAATCGAAACGATCTTCTTCACGGCACAAGGATGCACGTTCTTCAGATCGCGGACCCGGACGTTCTGGTAGATGTGAATGACCTGCACGGGTTGCTCGACCAGGTATCCGGAGTAGGGGACCGGGGTTCCTTGCTCTTCCGCGACCGGCAACAGCAGCGTCGGCTCAGCGGCCAAGGCCAGTTCGTCTCCCGTAGGAACCCGCAATGGCTCACGAGCAGACAGATCGGCACCAATCAGGGCCAACACACCGAGGATCAGCAACTTCTTCATCTTCGACTCCTTTTCGGAGGGAACTTACTCCCCCAACTCCAGTTGACTCCGCCGACACTCCATGTGGCTCTGGGGAATGACAACCCAGAAGCGATACAGTCGTGATTTAGGCGAGTTGATCTGCGTCTTCCGGTATGACGGTTAAGATCGGTCATACGGCCCGGGTCGGATTCTGCATTACACAGGGATTTTACGGGTTCTGACGGAACATCAAAGCGGCACTAGACTCAAACTTCTCATTTTCCCAAAGCCAGCTGTGCCATTATGACACCTGCGACACGGGGAGTCACTCGCCATAAAAACTGCCATAACGGCACGGTTTATTTCCGGCAAGATTTGGGTGAGGTCGCTATTCAATTGAGAGTCATGTGTTAGGGCGAATGGCACGACCTTTGCCTATGTTCTTGTCTCAGCGGCCAATCTTGCAAGACGCGATTTCCATCAAATCCGCTGGATGTTAGAGGTCTCCATGTCCTTTCGCCCCGACAAGTTCACCGTCAAGTCCCAAGAAGCGGTCCAAGCGGCCCAACAGTTCGCCGAATCGAAGGGCCACCGGCAGCTAGTGCCGCTGCACTTGCTTCACAGTTTGCTAGCCGAAGCCGACGGAGTGCCGCGGGCTCTGCTTCAAAAAATCGGCGTCAACTTCGCCCAATTGGCCAAGACGCTCGACTCGGAGCTGGCCCGGCTGCCGTCATCGTCGGGGTCGAATGTGCCGCTGGCGGGATCATCGGAGATCATGCAAATCTTCGACGCCGCCCAGAAGCTGGCGACTCAAATGCAGGACTCGTTCGTATCGACCGAGCATCTGTTCCTCGCCCTGACCAAGGTCGAAGACCCCGCCAGGAAGCTGTTGACGCTGAATGGGATTGAAGAATCCGATGTTCTCAGTGCGTTACAAGCTGTGCGGGGGGGCGCGCAGGTGACCGATCAGAACCCGGAGGAGAAGTACCAGGCACTTAAGAAGTATGGCAAGGATCTGGTGGAACTAGCTCGCCAAGGGAAGATCGACCCGGTCATCGGTCGTGACGCCGAGATCCGGCGAGTGATCCAGGTTCTCTCTCGCCGTCGAAAGAATAATCCGGTCCTGATCGGCGAACCTGGTGTCGGTAAAACGGCGATCGTGGAAGGCTTGGCCGACCGCATCGTCAAG
>JANPCU010000011.1:0-68317 GCA_031431195.1 Planctomycetota bacterium
TCAGAACTGTCCGGCTAACTTTCAGCGGTCGCATTGGCCGTGAGGTAAATAGCATAGCTTTCGATGTCTCGATTCCCGCACGATTTCAATTCGGACGACCGTTCGCCACTCTGATTTTTCCGTTTTCAGAGTGGAGAGAGCTTGATGCATTCCGGAAAGTGGATCTTCTCGCAGCTCATGGAGTTTTTTCCGCGACACGACTTTGATGAGTGCGTGCGGCGATATCGAGGGGATCAGAGGCAGCGCGGGTTCTCGTGTCGCGATCAGTTTCTGTGTCTGGCATTTGGTCAGCTCACGTATCGAGAGAGTTTGCGAGACATCCAGACGTGTCTGCGGGCGGTGTCGCCCAAGCTGTACCATGCGGGGTTTCGCGGGCGAGTTTCACGAAGCACATTGGCGGACGCGAACGCAGCGCACGACTGGCGGATCTATGCGGACTTCGCCCAGGTGTTGATTGCGCGAGCGCGGCAGTTGTCTGCCCGCGAGGCGTTCGGGGTCACGCTTGAACAGACGGCGTACGCGCTCGATTCGACGACCATCGACTTGTGTTTGCACCTGTTTCCGTGAGCCCAGTTTCGGCAGCTGCAGCTGCGGGCGGCGGGGTCAGGAGGCTTTGCGCATGGCCCCGACGGGAGTTGATGCAACGCCAATCCGGGACTTCGGCCCACCGGCCAAGGCTCGCTTCCAAAGCCTCGACGCTTTAAGCCCACCTCTGTCGGGGCCATCCGCAAAGCCTCCTGACCCCGCCACCCACGCACTCTCAACCCTCTGGCCGGGCCACCCCGCCGCTTTGGATGTCTGGGTTGCAGAGCCACAAGAGATTCGAGGAGAGGCGGCTTTCGACGAGGAACCTCTTCCGGCTGCGTCACCCCGCGAATGGTGGGCCTGCGCCCAGAGCGGCTGGTCCCACCCTACGTCAGTGTGCCCACCCTACGTTACTGCCCTGTTGGCTTTGCGGCCTGCTCGATAATACTTGACGCACGGAGATCGATATATGTGACTTTGCCCACACCCCGCTTGCTTGGATCCCTTGGTCCATCAGCAAGCAAGACTACAACCCCATGACCACAGCTGGACTGACACAAACCTATGACTTGGCCGTCAATGTGGACAGTTCTCGCATTGTTCGACAGTTCGCTCAGACCAATCACTGAAAGCGTATTATCCACAATGCAGCAGAGATATTCATTGCCAACGAAACAGGCGTACGTCACTTGGTCTGATGCCTCACGCCGCATGAGCATGCTGCCGTCCAAGCGGCGCAGACAACATATTCCAAAGCACCCGGCGGTTGCTACGTAACGACCATCCCTTGATACTGATACGCTTGGGTAAGGTCCAACACGTGGGTCAACCACCCAGCTATGCTCCAACCCGGAAAGCGTGTTGTTGAACAGATGAATGCCTCCCCTGTGTGTTGTAACTGCAACATACTGACAGAATGCATCGCGTGCAATATCTGTTGGTTTGTCTGGAAATCGAAATGTATCCCCAAGTGGCTTGCCGCTCAGGTCCATCGACTTTACAGAACCTGGGCCATTCATTTCGTCGGACAAAATATCTACATGGTCGCAACCGATCGAGATCACCCGGTTTCTAAAATGATCAATGACCCCGTCTACCAAGAATACAGCATGCATGGTATTACCAACATCGATTCGCCTGGAAGATGTCGTTCCATACCACAACTGCAATGATTTAGCGTCTGACTGCACCAAAAGGCACTTTTCGCCGTCAATGACACTAATGTCGCAAATCAGCGAAGCTGACTCACCTGCAAGCAATAGCACCTCATCCTTCCTGCCCGTTCCGCTGTGGTTCCCACCCGAAAACGCATACTCAGGATGCGATCCAGAAACGACTCGGGGCGTCGGCAATCCCAGTGATTCTTTGCCCAACGCTCCCCCTGGGCTTCAATATCGCGAGGATCATCGGAGTGTTCAGAAACTAGAACAACGCTAATCGCGATAATGGCCACGACAATCCATCCATAGAGCAACCTCCATTGTGCCAAGCGTCGTAGCAGTTGAGTGGTTGTCACAAATGAACTCTTTAGTTTAAGGAGAATAAAGAATAAAGGTGGAAAGAATAAAGGTGTCAGGAACCTTTATTGGTCATTTCGTTGCCGAAAGGAGAATAAAGGTGCCATTCGTTCCTGACACATTCCTGACACCTCTATTTCCTTTCGCCCCTGACACCTTTATTTTGCCCCCTCATTGCGGGCGATGATCACCACACCACCCGCCTCGACTTCCAGCAACACCTGCGGCAAGTCCGCACGGGCTTCGTCGACTGTGATGGTTCGCATATGTCTCTCCCTTGTCGCCACGTTCTGGCGAACGTCGCTACGGAACTCATCCCTACGCCCCGCCGTGGCAGTTCTTGTACTTCTTCCCGCTGCCGCAGTGGCACGGGTCATTGCGGCCGAGTTTCTTCTCGCGGTTGCGGATGGGTTCGATCGCGGTCACGGCTTGGCCCGGCTGGGTGCCAGATTCCTGGGTCAGCGACGGTTGAGTGGCCACCGGCTCCTCGATGATCGGAGCTGCCGATTCATGCACCGCAGCTGTCTCGTGCCAGACATCGCGGAGGAAGCGGGGGTCGCTTTCGCGTTCGAGGCGGAAGACAGCGGAGGTGGCGGCCTCGCCGATGCGGTCCCACATGGCGTCAAACTCTTTCATCCCCTGCCGCTTGTACTCGACCTTGGGGTCTTTCTGGGCATAGCCGACGAGGCCGACGTTTTGCCGCAGGAAGTCCATGTGGTACAGGTGTTCCTTCCAGGCATTGTCGAGCAGTTCGAGCAGCACCTGCCGCTCGGCCTGCCCCATCTCGGGCCGGTACTTCATCTCATACGCTTTGAGAGCCTCGATCTTGGTGGTCTCTTCGGGCTGCGTCTTCATCTCATCGAGGTCGAGTTCCGTCTCGAACCGCTGGAAGACGAAGTCGTGCAGGTCACGGAGAGCGTTCGAATCCCGGAGCGGTCCGGGCTTCCCCTTGATCTTCGGGAACGCCTTCGCGAGGAAGGCGTTCACCTGGGCGGTGATGTCGTCCTTCGGCAGGAAGTCGCGGCTGGTTTCGAGGACCTTCTCGGCCAGTGCTTCTCCGCCCAGCGACTGAGTCGCCATCGCGTCGAGGTGGCTGCGGAAGCGGTTATTGGCCCAGCGAATGAGTCCCTCGCGGTCGGCGGGAGTCGTGGCATTCCCCTGGAACCGCATCAAGCTGATGACGACCGGGAAGCGGGCGTCCTTCTCGTCGTACCGTTCCCGCAGCTTCGCCATCACCATCGGGATCGCCTTCTCGGGCTCCTCATGGATGTCGAACTGCGAGGCTGGAATCGCCAGCCCAAACTGGTGTTGCAGCCAGCCCGAGAGTTGATTGCGACCGAAGTCTTCGTGCAGGAAGGTGTCGAGCGACGAGAGGTCGAGCTTGTTGATGTAGTCGACCGCACGCTGCAGTACCACGCGCTGGAGTTCGTCCGTGTCGTAGCCATCGGCCCCGTCCGGCTTGGCGATCCGCTGCAACTCGCGCGGGTTCGTGTTCTGGCCATACATCCGGTTGACCCAGCTGGAGAACGCCTGCCAGTTCCAATCGGACTCAGGCAATCCTTTGGGCAGGTTTTCGATGATCTGCTCGTTGATGAGCGAATCGGCCTGACGTTCGGCTTCCGAGGTCAGGTAATTGACGGCCTGGTCCTTTTCCATGCCCCGGACATCGTACTCCGTAATCGGAGTTTCAATGGGCAGCGTCTGCGTGGCCCAGGCGGCCAGCGTCTCGAAGGGATACTTGCGAGAGAGGAACGACTCGACGGACTTCTGCACCTGTCGGCTCATCATGTCGACCATGATCTCGCGACAGCTGGCTCCGTCGAGGATGCGCTGGCGGTAGGAGTAGACGGCCTTGCGCTGGAAGTCCATGACCTCGTCGTATTCCAGGAGGTTTTTACGCGAGTCGAAGTGGCGTTCTTCGACCTTCTTCTGGGCCTTCTCGATCTGCTTAGTGACCATCGGGTGTTCGATGGCTTCCCCTTCTTGCATTCCGAGCCAGGCCAGTACGCTCCGCACCCAGTCGCCCGCGAAGACCCGCATCAGGTCGTCTTCCAGCGACAGGTAGAACCGACTCGATCCCGGATCGCCTTGCCGACCCGATCGCCCGCGCAGCTGGAGGTCGATGCGGCGGGAGTCGTGACGTTCGGTGCCGACCACATGCAGACCGCCGACTTCGGCGACCTGGCGGCCTTCGGCCTTCATCCCCTGCTGTTCGGCGATGGCATCGCTGGTCTGGTCCCATTCTTCCTTGGGGACATCGAGACGCGAGCCGTACTTCTGCTTGAGCTGCTCCCAGGCCATGTACTCGGGGTTGCCGCCGAGGATAATGTCAGTCCCGCGACCGGCCATATTGGTGGCGATGGTGACGGCACTCAGTCGACCCGCCTGGGCGATGAACTCGGCTTCCCGTTCGTGATGCTTGGCGTTCAAGATGCTGTGCTTGATGCCCCGCCGCCCGAGCATCGCGGAGATGTGTTCGCTCTTCTCGATCGACTTGGTGCCGATCAGCAACGGGCGACCGGTCTTGTGGACCTCCAGGATCTCCTCGACGACGGCGTTCCATTTTTCGCGCTCGGTGCGGTAGATCACATCCGGATGATTCACACGCTTCACCGGACGATTCGTCGGAACGGCAATGACTTCCAACCCGTAAATCTTGATGAACTCCGTCGACTCGGTCATCGCGGTCCCGGTCATCCCGCACAGCTTCTTATACAACTTGAAATAGTTTTGGAGCGTGACGGTCGCCAGCGTCTGGGAGACCTCCTTGATGCGGACCCCTTCCTTGGCTTCGCAGGCTTGGTGCAGACCGTCGCTCCACTGGCGACCGGGCATCTTGCGACCGGTGTTTTCGTCGACGATGACAATTTCGCCGTTCTCGACGACGTAGTTCACGTCGCGTTTATAGAGGAAGTGGGCCTTGAGCGATTGGTCGATCAGGTGGGGCCACTCCATGTTCCCCACGGTATAGAAGCTCTCGACCCCGGCCAGCCCTTCGGCCCGGCGCATCCCCGACTCGGTCAGATGGCAGGAATGCTCCTTCTCCTTGACCTCGAAGTCCTCGTCTCGCTTGAGCTGGCGAGCGACTTTGTCGGCTGTGGCGTACTTGGTGATATCGTCGTGAGCGGGGCCAGAGATGATCAGCGGGGTGCGGGCCTCGTCGATGAGGATGTTGTCGATTTCGTCGACGATGGCGTAGGCGAGCTGGCCCTGGACCTGCATGTCCTTGCGCGGCTTCATATTGTCGCGGAGGTAGTCGAAGCCGAACTCGTTGCTCGTACCGTAGGTGATGTCGCAGGCGTACTGCGGCTGGCGGTCCCACGGCTGCATGGGGGACTGGATGGCCCCGACGGTCAGACCGAGCCCGATGTGCGTGGGACCGACCCACTCCATGTCGCGCTTGGCGAGGTAGTCGTTGACGGTGATGACGTGGACATGCCCGGAGAGCGCGTTGAGGAACGCCGGGAGCGTACAGACGAGGGTCTTGCCTTCCCCGGTCACCATCTCCGCGATCTTGCCCTGATGCAGCACGTACCCGCCGACCATCTGGACATCGTAGTGCCGCATCTTGAGGAAGCGCTTACCCGCCTCTCGCACCGCGGCAAAGGCCTCGGGGAGGATGTCTTCGGGTGTCTTCCCATCGGCGAGCTTGGCGCGGAGCTTCGAGGCTGTCGCTTTGAGTTCTCCTTCGGAGAGCTTCTCAAAGTCAGGTTCGAGCTGGTTGATGCGGTCGAGGGCCGAGCCGGGGATGATGAGGCTGCTGCCATCCCGATGGCGGACATAACCGACGCGCCGCACAGCGCGCTCGTTCGAAGAGCCGAACACGCCGCGAATCCCGCGCTCTGCGAGCGAAGTCATTCCGTTGAAGAACTCGCCGACTTTATCAATGACGTCCATGGTGTCTCTCGGATTCGGAATGCCGCGTGGACCGCCGACCTTGGCGGGACATGGGCATTCGAAAAAATCGGTCGTGGCAGAGAGTGTCGTCTTTCGCTCCGCGAAAGCACGTCCTTTCGCGGAGCGGTCAATAATCGCGTGCCCGCCAGACTTCCGAAGTCTTCGGCACGCGAAGTATGGCCCCTCGCCTTTCGCGGAGCGAAAGGCGACACCTCTTCACCGGCAACTTCTGCCGGTGAACCTCACCCATTCCGCCCGGACTGCCACTCCATCAGCCAGAACGCAATCCCCGTTCCCGAGGTGCGACCGACTGCACATGTAAAACAGCGACCGGACGGAAATCCCTGCCGGGTCGGAGTTTATTTCGCTGGGGAAATGGGGTCAATACGGTCACGGCGGAGTTCCAACATCCGACTCCATGCCGATCTGGCAGTTCATACCCTGGCGAGCGTCCGCCGTGAGCCGGATGGTTTTTCCGTCCATCCGCCTCACGCCGGACGATCACCACGATTTCTCAGCCAGATACTTGACCTTCCACCCTGCGGACTCTTATCCTTATGCAAACCACGGCTCAGTATTCAGGCGACTTATACTTCCATGTTGTCTCGCAGCTTGCAGATCTTTCTCGATGTCGCTTCGCACCGCAGCTTTTCCAAGGCTGCGGAGGCGCGGGGGATGTCACAGCCGGCCATTAGCCAGGCGGTCGCTCAGTTGGAGCTCAAACTCGGCGAGGATTTGATCGATCGCACCAAGCGCCCGCTGGAGCTAACGAGCTGTGGGCAGATCTTTTACGACGGCTGCCGCAAGCTGTGTGATGAGTATCAGGCCATCGAAGACGAAGTCCGGCAACTCCGTCACGGAAACATCGTCGGGCGCGTTCGCATTGCCTCGATCTACTCCGTTGGTCTGCTCCAGATGCAGGCGTACGTCGAGAAGTTCGAGCAGCTGTACCCCGATGTGAAGGTCCAACTGGAGTACCTGCATCCGGACGATGTGTACGCACAAGTGCGTCGGGACAATGCCGACCTCGGGATCGTGTCGTTTCCCCGCAGCCGCAGTGACCTGGAATGTCACGACTGGTTGCAGCAGGAAATGGGTGTCGTCGTCGCCCCTGGCAGTCCGCTCGCGAACCGGTCATCGATCGAATTGGTGGGCCTGCGGGACCAGCCCTTCGTGGGCTTTACGCCTGATTTGAAGATCAGGGACGAGATCGACCGCGCCTTGCTCGATGCCGGTGTGGAAGTCCAGATCGTGCATCAGTTTGACAATATCGAGAACATTAAGCGGGCCGTCGAGATCGGGGCGGGCGTGTCGATTCTCCCTCTCGACAGCGTGCGGCGCGAAGTCGAGTTTGGGTTACTCACAGCGATCCCCTTCGCGAGCCTCCCGCTGACACGTCCGCTGGGGATCATTCGAAAACGCGGTCGCCCCCCAACCGCCGCCGTCGCGAAGTTCCGGGACCTGTTGCTCGATGCGTCGGCGGATGAGGCCCCGAAATTGGACCGGGTGCTGGCGGCCACAGTGACCTGACCGCCGCCCGGCCTCTTCCGAAAACAAGTGAACACACTGCTGATCCCGCCCGGCTGGCGGGTGTCCCTTCTGGCACGACGCCCTGCGGAGAACGTCTCCGATTCCACGTCCGCACACCCGTTTGGCCTCTGGTGGTATCGAGTAAACGACCAGTTTGCTCACCGCTGAGCCCGATCATCGAAGTCGAGATTTGCGATGCAACGCCACGAAATCGAACTGACCTCTTCTGGCCTCCCGCAGTCCCAGGGACTCTACTCGGCGGAAACCGAGCATGACTCCTGCGGTGTGGGTTTTGTTGCTCACATCAAGGGTTCCGCCTCGCGGCAGATCGTCGAAGATGCAGCTCAAATGCTGGTGCATATGACCCATCGCGGGGCCTGCGGCTGTGAGGAGAACACGGGTGACGGCGCAGGGATCATGACCGCGCTGCCCGATGCGTTCCTCCGCAAGGTGACCCGCCGCGACCTGGGTGTGGACCTGCCGAAGAAGGGTATGTACGGCGCGGGGGTTGTGTTCCTGCCCAATGATCCAGCTTGCCACGCAGAGTTCAAGGCGACCGTCAACACCCTCATTGCGATGCAGGGGCAGACGCTCATCGGCTGGCGTAAGCTCCCGCAAGACCCGATGGGGGCGGACATTGGCCCCTCTGCGGTGGCGGCTGAGCCTGCAATGGAGATGCTCTTTGTGGGAGCTGCGCCCGGACTCGACCAGGAGGCATTCGAGCGGCAGTTGTTCGTCATCCGCAAAGCGGCGACCCACAAGATTCGGCAGTCATCGCACCCGTTGGCGCTCGCGTTCTACGTTTGCACCTTGTCCTCGAAGGTTCTGGTTTATAAGGGGATGCTGACCCCCGCACAGGTGCTGCCTTACTATCCGGACCTGCGCGATCCCGACTACCAGAGCCATTTCGCAATGGTTCACAGCCGGTTCTCGACGAACACCTTTCCGAGCTGGGACCGCGCCCACCCGCAGCGGTTCATGTCGCACAACGGCGAAATCAACACCGTCAAGGGGAACGCCAACTGGATGTTCGCTCGGCAGGGCGTCATGAGTTCTCCGTTGTTTGGTGGCGACCTCCAAAAGCTCTTCCCCATCATCGAGCCGCATAGCTCGGACTCGGGGAACTGCGACAACGCGCTGGAGTTGCTCTATCAATCGGGACGCTCATTGCCCGAAGCCATGATGATGATGATCCCCGAAGCGTGGCAAGAACACCACGACATGCCGGCCTATAAGAAGTCGTTCTACGAGTTCCACTCCGCGCTGCAAGAGCCCTGGGACGGCCCGGCTTCGATCTCCTTCAGCGATGGCCACTACATTGGAGCTGTCCTCGACCGGAATGGACTCCGCCCCAGCCGGTACTACGTGACGCACGATGACCGCGTCATCATGGCCAGCGAAGTCGGCGTCCTCGAGATCGATCCGAAGAACGTCAAACTCAAGGGTCGCCTCCAGCCCGGCAAGATGTTCCTGGTGGACTTCCAGCAGGGTCGCATCATTGATGACGAGGAGCTGAAGAAGGGGATCTGCCAGAGCCGCCCCTATGGCGAATGGGTCGCGCAGCAGAAGCTCGAACTGAGCGATCTGCCCGCTGGTCCCGCCGTCCCGCATATTCGCGGTGAAGAACTGCTCCGCAAGATGCAGGCGTTTGGCTACAGCACCGAGACGATGCAGTTCATGCTCGTCCCGATGCTCAACTCCAAGAAGGACCCCATCAGTTCGATGGGTGACGACACCGCGCTGGCGTGCCTATCCGACCAGCCTCGGCTGTTGTACGACTACTTTAAGCAGCTGTTCGCCCAGGTGACCAATCCCGCGATCGACTCGATCCGCGAAGAGATCATCATGTCGCTGGAGTGCTTCATCGGACCCGAGGCGAACCTCCTCGACACGACCGAGTTGCACGCCCACCGGCTGCGCGTGCCGCACCCGATCCTCACAGATGAAGAGACCTCGGCGATCAAGTCGCTCAACGGCTATCGCCATTGGAAGTCGCGCACGATCGATATGACCTGGGCACGCAGCGCGGGACCGCAAGGGCTGCGTCCCGCCATCGAGCGAATCTGTCGCGAAGCCGAACAGGCCATCGCCGACGGGTACAGCTTGGTGGTGCTGAGCGACCGTGCAGCGTGCGATTCGCAAGTGGGAATTCCGGCGCTGATGGCCTGCGGAGCGGTGCATCATCATCTCGTCCGTAAGGAATTGCGAACACGGATCGGGATCGTCATCGAGACTGCCGAAGCCCGCGATGTCCACCAGTTCTGCCTGCTGGCGGGATATGGGGCCGATGCGATCAACCCGTACCTGGCCTTCGAGGCGATTCGCGATGCGAAGGATCACGGCGGGCTGACGGGGACGTTCGACGAGAAGTCGATCGTCAAGACCTACCGCGAAGCGATCAAGAAGGGGATGCTCAAGGTCATGGGCAAGATGGGGATCTCCACCCTGGCCAGCTACAAGGGGGCGCAGATCTTCGAAGCGGTCGGGATTTCCGATGAAGTGGTCGCCCTCTGCTTCCGAGGGACCGCCAGCCGCATCAAGGGGATTGGGTTCGACATCATCGGCGAGGAGACGATTCGTCGTCACGAAGTGGGCTTCCCCAGCCGCACCGAGCAGGAACGTCTGCCCGTGCTGCCGAACTACGGGAACGTCCACTGGCGATACGGCGGCGAGCGCCATCACTGGAATCCTTTCACCATCGCTGAGTTGCAGAACGCCGCTCGGACGGGCGATAAGACGGCCTACACTCGCTTTGCGAAGCTGGTGAATGAGCACGCACACAAGGAGGGGACGCTGCGCGGGCTGTTGAAGTTCAAGCCACGGACAGCGATCCCGCTCGAAGAAGTCGAGTCCGCACAACACATCGTCCGGCGCTTCTGCACCGGCGCGATGAGCTACGGTTCGATCTCAGCCGAAGCCCATGAGACCGTCGCGATCGCCATGAATGTCCTCAAGGGGAAGAGTAACACTGGTGAAGGCGGGGAGGATCCCGAGCGATTCAGTCCGTTTCAGTACGATGAACCGCGTCACGAGCAGCTGCAAGAGACGATCGGGCGCTGGAATCTGAATGGGGACTCAGACAAGAATCTGTACTCGAAACGATCGGCGATCAAGCAGGTCGCCAGCGGACGGTTTGGCGTCACCTCGTGGTACTTGACCAACGCGGACGAACTGCAGATCAAGGTGTCGCAGGGAGCCAAGCCGGGTGAGGGGGGCGAACTGCCCGGTCACAAGGTCGATAAGACGATCGCCGCCACTCGTATGTCGACGCCCGGTGTCGGTCTCATCAGCCCACCGCCGCACCATGACATCTACTCGATTGAGGATCTCGCCCAGCTGATCTTCGACTTGAAGAACACCAACCCGAAGGCGAACGTCAGCGTGAAGCTGGTCTCCGAGGTGGGTGTCGGGACGATTGCTGCCGGTGTGGCAAAGGGGCACGCCGACAAGATCCTGATCTCGGGCGATTCGGGCGGAACCGGGGCGTCACCACTGACCAGCATCAAGCATGCGGGGCTGCCGTGGGAACTCGGTATTGCGGAGACCCACCAGACCCTTGTCATGAACGATCTGCGCAGCCGCGTGCGTCTGGAGACCGACGGACAGCTGAAGACCGGTCGCGATGTGGTCATGGCCGCGATGCTGGGAGCCGAGGAGTTCGGGTTTGCGACCGCCCCGCTGATTACGCTGGGGTGTATCATGATGCGCAAGTGCCATCTCAATACGTGCCCCGTTGGCATCGCCACCCAAGACCCGGAGCTGCGGGCCAAGTTCTCGGGTCAGCCGGAACACGTCATCAACTACCTGTTCATGGTGGCGGAGGATACTCGCCAGTTGATGGCGGACCTCGGGTTTCGCTCGATCGACGAGCTGGTCGGTCGCGTCGACTGCATGGAGCTCGATACCGAGGTGGCTCACTGGAAGGCGAAACATCTCGACTTGTCCCCGATTCTGACGCTGGCTCGCAAGCCACACGCCAACGTCGGCACGTTCAAGCAGAAGGCCCAGAAGCATGGCTTGGAAGAGACGCTCGATCAAACGATCCTGATTCCGCAGTGCCGCGAGTCGATCGACCGAGCCGAGGCGATCCTTCTGGATGTGAATATCCAGAACATCGACCGGGCCTTTGGAACGACGCTCAGCCACGAAGTCTCGAAGAAGTGGGGGCCGCAGGGGTTGCCCGAGGATACGATCCGCATTCGCGCTCGCGGCTCGGCGGGGCAATCGGTCGCGGCGTGGGCCGTCCGAGGTGTGACGATCGAAGTCATCGGTGACGCGAACGACTTCTGTGGCAAGGGACTGTCCGGCGGCAAACTAATTGTCTACCCGCCCGACGAGGTCTCCTTCACGCCGGAGGACCAGATCATCATCGGCAACGTGGCCCTGTACGGAGCGACCAGCGGGGAAGCGTACTTCCGAGGGCGGGCTGCCGAACGATTCTGCGTGCGCAACTCCGGAGCGGTCGCTGTTGTCGAAGGCTGCGGCGATCATGGGTTGGAGTACATGACCGGTGGTCGTGTGGTGATCCTCGGACCGACCGGACGCAATTTCGCAGCTGGGATGTCCGGCGGCGTGGGCTATGTCTACGTCCCGGATCGGCAAGTCTTCGAGGCGAACTGCAATCCGGAGCTGGTGGATCTGGAACCGGTGACCGAGGACGACGACATCGTCGAACTTCGCGAACTGATCACCCGGCACCAGGTCTACACGGGTTCGCTGGTCGCGTCACGCATTCTCGACCACTGGAACGCGAGCCTGAAGAAGTTCGTGAAGGTCATGCCCCGCGACTACAAGCGGGCCATGAAAGAACTGCAGGCCGAAGCTGCGGCTTCCGCTGCCGGGCAGCAGGCCCCCGTGGTGGTGAAGCGTTGAGACACCGATCGCCGTCGAGCTTGCTCGACGTGTCCCACCCCTGAGTTGACTCACGGAGTCCTCCTATGAGTACTATTCTGGAAGCCCAGCATCCGTCGGTTTCGTCTTCTGACGGAGCCCCGGTGTCGCTTCGCACACTGGAAGACCTCGTCCGGGAATTGGGGGGGATTCCCCTCAGTCGTGTCCGGTTGTCACCAGCGATCGGTTGTGCAAATGAGCAGGATCTACTGGTTCCCGATGGTCGTTACTGCGAACTGGTAAGTGGCTCACTTCTGGAGAAGGGAATGGGATTTTTTGAAAGCCGCTTAGCCACATTACTCTCTCACTTCATTGAGACATGGCTGGCCGCGCACAGCTTGGGCTTCGTGATCGCTGATGGAGCAATGACCCGCCTCCAATCCGGACTTGTTCGAATTCCCGATGTTTCGTTCTTTCGTTGGGATCGAATCGGCTCCCGGTCGGTGCCTCGTGATCCGATCTGCAGGATCGCACCTAATCTGGCCGTCGAGATCGTGAGCCGAACCAACACGCGTGCCGAGATGGTCCGCAAACGGATCGAGTATTTTGAAGCTGGTGTTGAACTCGTTTGGATCGTCTATCCAGAGTCCGAATCTGTCGAAGTTTGGAGTACTGCTCGCGATTGCCACATTGCAGGCATCGAGGACTCGCTCGATGGCGGCTCCGTTCTTCCCGGATTCACAATCTCGATTCGCGACTGGTTCCAACGTGCTGGAGGGAATTCGGCATGACCATGCTAGCGAATCGCGATTAAACCTCATCTCATTGACCACTCACTGACACCCGATCACCGCAACTGAAAACTGATCATCATGGGCAAACCCACCGGATTCAAAGAATACAACCGCAAGACCGCCACGGAGCGGGCTCCTGAGCTGCGGATTCTCGATTGGAACGAATTCAACGAGAAGATCCCCAACGCTGATCTCAAGCAGCAGGGGGCTCGCTGCATGGATTGCGGTATCCCGTTCTGCCATACCGGCGACCTGATGGGCGGGATGGCCGCTGGTTGTCCACTACACAACCTGATCCCTGAGTGGAACGATCTCGTCTACCACGACCAGTGGCGTGAGGCGTCAGATCGTCTGCACAAGACGAACAACTTCCCGGAATTCACCGGTCGTGTCTGCCCAGCGCCGTGCGAGGGCAGCTGTACGCTGGGCATTCATGAGCCGCCGGTCGCGATCAAGACGATCGAGAAATCGATCGTCGATCGCGCCTTCGATGAGGGGTGGATCAAGCCGGTCAAGCCGCACTCCCGCACCGGCAAGAAGGTGGCCGTCGTTGGCTCTGGCCCTGCGGGATTAGCGACCGCCGCCCAACTGAACCAGGCGGGCCATCTGGTCACTGTGTTTGAAAGATCGGACCGCATCGGGGGGCTGCTGATGTACGGCATCCCGAATATGAAGCTGGAAAAGGAATTGGTCGATCGTCGCGTCCAACTGCTGCGAGACGAGGGAATCGTGTTCAAGACTGGTGTCGAGATCGGCAAGGATATCCACTCCAAAGAACTGATGAGCCAGTTCGATGCTGTGATCCTGGCCGTTGGTTCCACCTCACCGAACGACTTCTTCGCCAAGACCCCTGGTCGACAGCTGAAGGGGATTCACTTCGCGATGGAGTTCCTACATGCCAACACCAAAAGCCTGCTCGATTCGCACTTGAAGGACGGGCATTACCTGTCGGCGAAGGACAAGCATGTCGTCGTCATCGGCGGGGGGGACACCGGGAACGACTGCCTCGGCACGTCGCTGCGGCATGGGTGCCAGAGTCTGGTGAACTTCGAGGTGGTGCCGCAATCGCCGATCGAGCGGGCCAAGAACAACCCGTGGCCGCAGTGGCCCCGCGTCTTCAAGGCCGACTACGGACACACCGAAGCCGCGACCGTCTTCGACTACTCGCAGAACGCCAACAAGACCCTCACCGATGACCCGCGCGAGTACGCCATCCAGACGACCGAGTTCCTCGGCGATGCGGACGGCAACCTCCGCGCGATTCAGACCGTCCAGCTCGACTGGTCCAAGCCCGACGCCGAGAAGAAGACCCCGTTCTCCGTCGTCCCGCACAGCGAGAAAGAATGGCCCGCCCAGCTGTGCTTCCTGGCTCTCGGTTTCCGTGGACCGGAGCAGGTGATCGCGGAGCAACTCGGCCTAGAGAAGGACGCCCGTTCGAACTTCAAAGCCGAGTACGGCAAATACGCGACGAACATCCCCGGCGTCTTCGCCGCCGGTGACTGCCGTCGAGGCCAAAGCCTCGTCGTGTGGGCCATCAACGAAGGCCGCGAGGCGGCCCGCGAGTGTGACCGGTATCTGATGGGGAAGACCGGGCTGCCGTGAGGAACAGCGAGCGGCACGACGTGCGTCTGCCGAGTTGGGCGATGCTGCCACGCTCATCGGCAAGGTCTGGTCGAACAACGTCTCGCTGGCACGGGGGACTGACGTCCGCCCGCTCGCTGAGAATTGCCCGAGCCGGAAGCGTCAGCGCCCGGAGTCGTGCGCTCCCGGGCCGTGACGCTTCCGGCTCGCAGGAGTGCGTGCTACGGCACCACCGGTTCGAAGCCGAGGGTCTTCACCAGAAATGCCCATTGGTCGGCGGTTTCTTCAATGATCTTCGCGGTCGGTTTCCCGGCTCCGTGGCCAGCGCGGGTTTCGATGCGGATCAGGATGGGTTTGTTACCGGCTTGAGCGGCTTGCAGGGCAGCTGCGAATTTGAAGCTGTGGCCGGGGACAACGCGATCGTCGGTGTCGGCGGTGGTGATCATCGTCGGCGGGTACTTCACGCCCGGTTTGCAATTGTGGTACGGGCTGTACTTGAGCAGAGCGGGGAACTCGTCGGCATTGTCGGAGGAGCCGAAGTCGTCGACCCAGTAGCGACCGGCGGTGAACTTCTGAAACCGTAGCATGTCCATCACACCGACAGCGGGGAGGCACGCTCCGAACAGATCGGGCCGCTGAGTCAGGCACGCCCCGACCAGCAGGCCGCCATTGCTGCCCCCTTGAATCGCCAGCTTGTCACTCCGCGTGTACTTCTCCGCGATGAGGTACTCAGCTGCGGCGATGAAATCGTCGAAGACGTTTTGCTTGTTGAGCTTGGTCCCGGCCTTGTGCCAGTCCTCCCCATATTCACCACCGCCCCGCAGGTTGGCGAGCGCAAAGATGCCGCCCATCTCCATCCATTGCAGCCTGGACACCGAGAACGTCGGCGTCAGCGAGATGTTGAATCCGCCATACCCGTACAGCAGCGTCGGGTGAGTGCCGTCGCGTTTGATGCCCTTCTTATAGGCGAGGAACATCGGCACGCGCGTGCCGTCCTTACTCGTGTAGAAGACCTGCTCGACGGCGTAGTCATCCGGCTTAACCAGCGTGGTCGGAGCTTTCCAGAGTTGGCTCACTCCCGTGAGCAGGTCGTACTTAAAGATGCTGGCCGGCGTGTTGAAGCTGCTGAAGGCGTAGAACGTTTCGGTGTCGGTCCGCTTGCCGGCGAACCCGCTGGCAGTGCCGATGCCGGGGAGGTCGAGGTGCCGAATCTTGCGGCCATCGAGCCCGTATAGGTTCACCTCGGTCTTAGCGTCCTTCAGAGTCTCAACCAGGAACTGATTCGCGATGAGTGAAACGTTCTCCATGACCTCCGGTTGTTCGGCGAGTATCTCTCGGTAGTTCTCCGGCTTTGGATTCCGAATGTCGATGGCGATGATCCGCTTCTTCGGCGCGTTGAATGAGGTGCGAAAGTAGAACAGCGGCCCATCGTTGCCGAGGAATGAATACTCGTGGTCGAAGTGGTCGACGAGTGCCAACGGGATGCCCAGTGGCTCGGCCAGATCCTTGTAGTACACCCGATAACGATCGTCCGTTCCGACTGTGATGATCAGCACCAGATAGCGGCCGTCCTCCGAGACCGAGCTGTGCAGACCCCAATCGGGATGGTCGGGACGGTGATAGACCAGCACATCGTCCGCTTGCGTGGTGCCGATGCGATGGTAGTACACCTCCTGATTCAGGTTCAGGTTCTGAAACGCCTGGCCCTCTTCCGGAGCAGGGAAGCGGGAGTAGAAGAACCCCTTGCCATCGGGCGTCCATTCGGGGCTGCTAAACTTGATCCATTGAAGTTCCTCGGCCAGCTCTTTTCCGGACTCGACTTCGAGGACGCGGAACTTACTCCAGTCGGACCCTGCCTCTTGGCGTCCAAAGGCTGCGTACCGCCCATCGGGGCTGATCTTCACGGTGCCGAGCGCGACGGTCCCGTCTTGCGACCAGCTGTTGGGATCGATGAGAACGCGTGGTGTGGCGGTGAGCGAGTCTTGGACATACAGCACCGCTTGGTTTTGCAACCCGTCGTTCTTCGAGAAGAAGTAGCGCCCACCCGACTGCGATGGCGGCGAAACCCGCTCGAAGTTCCACAGCTCGGTCAGCCGCTTCTGAATGGCGGCCCGCTGCGGGATCGATTCGAGGAATCCAAACGTGACCTTGTTTTGTTCAGTCACCCAGTCAGCGACCTCTTTCGAGGTGCGGACATCGTCCTCGAGCCAGCGGTATGGATCGGGCACCTTGTTGCCATGGTACTCGTCAACATGGTCAATCGTCTTCGAGACAGGCGGAGCAGCCGAAGCGAACGTAGCCAGTAGTGACATCACAAAAACCTGCCGGAGAACGAGGTGCATCGGGGGACTCCTGGATCGAGCGTGCGAGAGTACGGGCGATTGTAGTGTGGCGGCTCGCCGATCTGAACTACGTGAAGAGTCGACATGAAACTGCTGATTGTCGGCAGCCTTACCAGTCGGCAAGTCATCGATGGAGTTGTCGAATCACTATCCGACCAGTGCGAGATACGGTCGAAACCATGCGGGCCATTCTTCGGTGGACTTTCTCCACTCGATCGGGATGCCATGGCAACCCACATTCGCGGCCACGATTCCTCCGACGATGGCACAGTTAGTGTCCATGTCACCGAGCGCTGCGACAGTGTCGTAGAGTGCCTCGGGGTAATCATTCAAATGCTTCCCGGCCATCCACAGGCAGAGCGGAACGGTGTCTTGGGCAGTGACTCGGCTACCGTTCCCCAATCGCTGAATCAAGGCATCGCGGTGACCTCCCGGTCCGAACTCGTGATAGGCCAACTCCACTCGGCTGCGAACTTCGCTCTCGGGGAGATAAGGAATCACTTCATTCAGGAAAGTGCGAGCCCCCGTGACGGTCTTCCGATTCCTTTGTTGAGAGGCAATTGCGGTGGCGACGGCCACCGCGACTGCTCCGGCAATCCCTTCAGGGTGGGAGTGCGTGACTTCCGCAGAGAGTGTGGCTTGAGCCACCACTTGCTGCATGTCGTCGGAGAAAAACGCCCCTAACGGAGCGACTCGCATGGCCGCTCCGTTTCCGTAGGAGCCTCGTCCTTCAAAGAGCGCTGGAGCAGCGTGACGCCAGTCCTCTCCGCGCTGAAGCTGGGGCAAGAGTTCGAACAGCATGGCCGAGCCATAGCCGCGAGTGGAGTCGAAGTTATCGGCGAATCGGCTGGCCAGAACGGATTGATGCACGACGCCATACTCAATGAGAACGGACACCACCGACAAGGCCATTTCCGTGTCATCCGTCCAACGCCAGATCGGCACGTCTTCACGACGAATGGCGATGTCCTCCACGTGCCACATGTACTGCTGACCAAACGCATCTCCAACAGCCAAGCCGGTCAAGCTAGCAGCCAAGGACATTGACGCTGCATTTCGATTCATCATGGTCGAAGCTTAAATCGGATGCCTGTCGTCTGTCGAGAGGCAACGATCCGAATAGATCGATTGCGCATACCCCGAACAGGTTGACGACAGGGCCGAGGTGGGATTATGAACTACATCGGAGCCCGCAGCTCGCTCAGCCGCACCCGCTGTTGCAGCACCACGCCGCCCTGCTCATCATATACCTGCAGCCGTAGCAGCGGATCAGCCTCGGTCCAGTCGATCTGGATCAGGCCGAAGTTGGTGTCGAAGTAGGTGAGACCGACGCGGTAGCGGTTGATCTCGTTCGCGAAGCGGGTGCCGGATTTCGTCGTGTTACCGCTGGGCGCGTTGAGGCTGGAACTGGTCAGGTCGTAAATCGGCGAGCCCACGACTTCGGGACCGCCAGTGTCTTGCACCGTGGTCAGACCATGAACCGCTCACCCCGTGGTCGGGCGTCCCCCGCTGACAGGTCAAAGCCCTCGTCAGTGGTATCTGGCGCTGGTCAGGGTGGCCAAGACGACATAGAATTCCCTGATGAAACCAACGGCGTACATCGAGACGACGATTCCAAGCTACCTGACAGCGAGGCCGAGCCGGGATGTCGTCCGGGCGGGCGAACAACAGGTGACACGGGACTGGTGGGACCGGAGCGCGGAGTACGAACTTCGTGTCTCGTCGTTGGTTCTGCTGGAATGCCAGGCGGGGGACGCCCAAGCCGCCGCCGAGCGGCTGGCTGCCCTGGAGGGCGTGCCGGTGCTGGCCCAGTCGCCCGAGGCCGTGGCTCTGGCTGGTATGTTGTTGAAGGAAGTGCCGCTGCCGCCGAAGGCAGCCAACGACGCGTTGCACATCGCAGTCGCGGCGGTGAACGGGATCGCGTACCTTGTCACTTGGAACTGCACGCACATCGCCAACGCGACGCTTCGACCGCAGATCGAAGCGATTTGCCGTCGGATGGGCTACGAGCCGCCGGTAATCTGCACGCCGCGAGAACTCTTGGACGCAGAGGGCAACCCGTGAAAGAGATCGATCTGTTAGCGGAAATCCGCACCTGGCGCGACGAGTTCGCACGGTCGCACGGCTACGATTTGGCGGCGATCGCGGCGGAGGTTCGGGAAGCTGACGCGGCCGTCGGTGATCGGCTGGTCCGTGGGGAACCGCGCCGTCCGACGCCCCCCCCGACACCGAACCCGTCGCTGCAGCGGACCCGCCCAGCGACGGCGGTTTCCGGAACCTGAGAGGCTGCGGGGCAGGGCGATCCGCTGAGATTGGGTCGTTGTGACGATCGACGCGACATCGGAGCCTGCAGCTCACTCAACCGCACCCGCTGTTGCAGGACCACGCCGCCGAGTTCGTCGCAGATTTGGAATCGCAACACCGGATCAGCCTCGGTCCAGTCGATCTGGATCAGGCCGAAGTTGGTGTCGAAGTAGGTCAGACCGACGCAATTGCGGTTAATCTCGTTCGCGAAGTGGGTGCCGGATTTCGTCGTGTTGCCGCTGGGCGGGTTGAGGCTGGAACTGGTCAGGTCGTAAATCGGCGAGCCCACGACTTCGGGGTTCAGACGCGAAATCTCGGCCAGATGGCGATCACCAGACAGCATGACCACCCCGCGAATCCCGGGAGACGTTCGCGTGGCCGTGTCTTTCCCAGCATTGATTGGAATTGTCTTCATGATAGCTCCATATCCTGATGATGCTCGCGAGATCGTGGAGCAAACTGAGGTGGCCTGATGTGGTCAATTTGAGTTCGCCGCCTATCATCGGGAGGTCGTGGGTGATGTTCGATATGGATCGAACTTGTCTGTGCCCATTTTCCATCCACATTGCGCCATTCGAAAATTTGAGACCAACTCAAACCAAGGCATGGCCTCTCCCCCTGATTCCAGTCCTCTTGGAGCAAGAAATGAACACTGAGCAGACAAACAACTGGCCCGACTTGGCGATTGGACTTTATGATCGCCTCACCGGCAGAAACGCAGAGATCACATACGAGTTTTCCGACCTGAATATTCTGATCCCGAGTGGGACGGGGTCCGAAGCTCAGCATGCCAAGTGGACTCTGAATGGAGCGATGAAGATCAGTACCGGGGACTCCACCAAACGCCCAAACTGATCTTGGCTGGCCGAGTGGATCTATTGATCGACGGTCAGCCCTGTGTTTTAAGGGGTGAGGGGGCATACCTGCTGGTTCAGGTACGAAGCTTACGAACGTTGCTTCACCTCAAGTCGAATGGGTACTCGACCCTTTCACCTCTGCATGCGACAATGTCGAAGTTGAACCTGCGTGTGCTCGCTCGTGCGGGCTGGTTGGGGCCGATTGAGGTGTTTCCCAATCCCCCGATGTGGATTCGTTGGTTTCTTCCCCATCATGACTAGATCTTGTCTGTTCGGTGAGACCCCGAATGCAACACCGGATTGGATTCCAGGATGTCGGGTTTAATCTTACTGACCGGAGCTACGGGCTATGTCGGTGGGCGACTACTGACTCAACTGGTCAGTCAGGGATTACGAGTTCGGTGTCTGTCTCGACGACCAGAGGCGTTACGCACGCGTCTGAGCGACACGGTTGAAGTCGTACAAGGGGATGTGCTTGATCCACTTTCGTTAGCCTCGGCGTTCGAGGGAGTGAAAACAGCCTTCTACTTTGTTCACTCGATGGGCGATAACCAAGACTTCGAGTCGCAGGATCGGATCGCCGCAGAAAACTTTTCTAATGCTGCCAGTGCTGCAGGGGTCAGCCGAATTGTCTACCTGGGCGGTCTCGGGAATCCCGACGAAACGCTCTCCAAGCATCTCCGGAGTCGGCAAGAAACAGGCGATGTTCTGCGAGCCAATCACTCCCTGGTGATTGAGTTTCGCGCCTCAATTGTCATCGGTTCGGGAAGTCTCTCCTTTGAGATGATCCGCGCGCTCGTCGAGCGACTGCCGATTACCATTTGCCCCAAGTGGGTCCAGGTCAAAGCTCAGCCGATCGCCATCGAAGACTTGCTGGAGTATCTCTCCGCAGCTGTGACGCTGCCGGTGACTGCGTCACAAATCTATGAGATTGGGGGACCGGACCAAGTCTCCTACGGTCAATTGATGCAAGAATACGCTCGGCAGCGCGGGCTCACTCGATGGATGATTCCCGTCCCCCTGTTGACGCCATACCTCTCGAGTTTGTGGTTAGGGCTGGTGACTCCTTTGTACGCGCGAGTCGGTCGGAAGCTGGTCGAAAGTCTGCGGAACCCGACACTGATTTCCAACAATCTGGCCAAGACCGTGTTTCAGGTCCGTCCTCGCTCGGTGCCAGAAGCCATCGCTCGAGCATTAACGAATGAAGACCATGAGTACGCTGAGACTCGCTGGTCCGATGCGATGTCATCATCGGGCAAGCCTCAGAACTGGGGCGGTGATCGATTTGGATCGCGGCTAGTAGATTCGCGTACTGTGACTGTAAAAGTACCGCCCGAGCAAGCATTCATCGCGATACGTCGCATCGGCGGTCAGACGGGATGGTACTATGGCAATTGGTTGTGGACGATCCGGGGATTCATAGATTTGCTCGTGGGAGGTGTTGGAGTGCGCCGAGGTCGTCGGGATCCGGAGCAGCTGCGAGTTGGCGACGCGCTCGATTTTTGGCGAGTGGAGGCATTCAATCCGAATCAAACACTGAAACTTCGCGCGGAAATGAAGTTGCCGGGCCGAGCATGGTTGGAGTTTGAGGTTACGCCATGTGAGCAAGGCAGCATTATCCGCCAGACCGCGATTTTTGATCCGCTCGGACTGGCGGGACTTATCTATTGGTATGGAATCTACCCGCTACACCAATTCGTGTTTGCGGGCATGCTCCGCAATTTGTCAAAAGCCGCTGTGGAAAAAGTCTAATGGTTCGGCGATTACGATAACTAAAGTGATATTTTCTGGAAGTTGTTAGTACCAATACCAAGCCGCGTTATGCCGGATTCGAAATATAATACAGTTGTAATTATTGACATAAACGACTTGTATATACTGTCATCAATCATTTACCTTGCCTGGTACTCATCGATCTTGCCAGCAGATCACAAGTAATACAATTGATAGAGGATGTGGCCTTAAAACATAGATCAACTGGAGTGAAGATCGCATGGTGCCGAACATCCTTGACCTATTTCAGGTCGAACAACAGCTCACCTGACGACTGGGTTGGAGTTTTTCTTCGGCTCATCAGGGGCGATGACTGCAAACACAGCTGCGGCGAGAGCGATACCAAATACACCGCAGCCCACTACGAAAATCTGGAGCACTGGATCACTCATGACATTTACCTCCCAGCATCAGGGTTCCGAAGCTCAGAATCGATGGAACCCAGAGACCCACGAAGGCTCCCTCTTCTCGTTGTCCCGAGAACCAGAGCCAAATCGAGAAGAGGAAGGAAAGTCCTGCGGCTAGCACAAACCCCGCTTTGGCCATTTGAAATCGCGACATGGAAATGCTCTTCCCAGGTGAATTGTCCATATTCAAAAGTCAATTTGACCGTACCACACGGACCTAATGACTTGATCTGGATTTTGTTGTGTTGACGTATGTTGTTGTGGGTGCTTGAGATCAAGACCTCCCCGCGACAGAGATCGCGGGGAGGTATTTTCATAGCCACTAATCGAGTCGTTACTTCGGGAGCACCACGGCATCGATGACGTGGATCACTCCATTGCTGCACACGATGTCAGTCTTGACCACGTTCGCACCGTTGACCATGACACCCTGCTCGGTGTTAATCGCAACTTCCTGACCCTGCACGGTCTTCGCAGTCTTCAACTTGACGACGTCCGCAGCCATCACCTGACCGGCTACGACATGATACGTCAGGATGCCTTGCAGTTTGACTTTGTTCTCGGGACGCAGCAGGTCAGCAACCACAGCGGGGGGCAACTTGGCGAATGCTTCATCTGTCGGTGCGAATACGGTAAACGGTCCAGCACTCTTCAGAGTCGCCACCAGATCTGCAGCGGTGACTGCCGCCACGAGAGTCTTGAAAGAGCCAGCGGCCACAGCGGTATCTACAATGTCAGGCATGTTCGAAGTCCAATCAGAGAAGGATAGGAAACGAATCTTCAGACGCCTCAAAAGAAACGTCCAATTCGTCCACCTTCTATAGTCCGTGGCAATGCCCAATGAATAACAACCTATTCAACAGAATCCGAAAACTGCTTAGCACTGTCGAAACCTGCCTCGCCGAGTGGCATCGGTTGGTTCGCTTGGGAGACTACCGGTGAGCCTTGGCACAGAAGGCCATTCACGGAAGACGACCTCCCAGCAAGAACCTCTTTCTATTGCGCCGCCCCGGTCGCCTACAGCGACAACCGGGGCCACCCCACGTGGTTGTGCAACTCAGACGTTCAAACCCCCATCGACTGGGCCACCTCGACGGAACGGAATCAATCCCGTTCTACTTGCCGAGCACTTTATCAATCGTCTCGCGCAAGACTCCGGCGGACTTCTGCAGGGCGGCCTTCTCCTTCGGCCACATCTCGATCTCGATGTGCTGGATGGCTCCTTGGCGACCGATGATCGTGGGGACCGAGATGGCGACATCGTGCAGACCGTAGGCTCCGTTTTGCACGGTCGAGACGGGCTGGATGCGGTGGCGGTCGAGGGCGATGTCGTGGATCACGTCGGCGATCGAGACGCCGACCGCGAACCCCGCGCCACCCTTCTTCTTGATGACTTCCGCTCCCGACCCGCGTGTCCGCTTCTCGACTTCGGCCAGCAGAGCGGTCGTCACGCCCGGCCACTTCTCGATCGGGACGCCCGCAATCTGGGCTGCGGACCAGATGGGGACCATGCTGTCGCCATGCTCGCCGAGGATGGTCACAGCGACCTGCGTCGGCGGCGCGCCAAACTGCTGAGCCAGCAGGCTCCGCAAGCGTGTCGTGTCGAGGACTGTGCCCAGGCCAATCACTTGCTGCGCGGGGAGGCCGAGTTCTTCAGCCGCGAGGTAGGTCAGCACGTCGACCGGATTCGAGACGACGAAGATGATCGCGTCCTGGCGAATGCCAACCTTCTTGAGATCGGCGAGGATCGACCGGAACAGCGTCACGTTGCGGTTGATTAGATCGAGCCGACTCTCATCCGGCTTGCGGCGGAGCCCAGCTGTGATGCAGATGACATCGGCGTCGGAACACTTTTCGGTGCCGCCGGAGGTGATCCGCTGGTCGTGGAGCAGGGCCGCTCCGTGTAGCAGATCGAGGGCCTGCCCTTCGGCCAGTTCCGGGTTCACGTCGACCAGGCAGATGTCGCGAACGATGCCGCCCGCCTGGAGTGCGAACCCCGCACTAGAACCCACGAGACCGCCGCCGCCGATAATCGAGACCTTCATTCGGACTGTTCCCTGGAAGCTGAGGTGTGCGAGTCGGTGCTGACCCGCTTGGAGGATTGCGGGATAACATAGCGAATCGGGAGAGAAAGACAGAGTGCGTTTGAGCTGGGGGAGACTGGTGGCCTTGGCTGGCCACCGCTCGCACGGAGAGGCTGACTCCTCTTCGAAGTACAGCACCGTTCCGCTGATCGCGTCAACCCCGCAGTTCGATGGTAAACTTGGTCCCGCGTCCCGGTTCGCTTTCGCAGGCGATGGTCCCACCATGGGCCTCGATGATCTTACGAACCGTCGGTAAGCCGAGCCCGCTGCCATTGGATTTTGTGGAAAAGAACGGCTCGAACGCCTTCTTGAGGGCGCGTTCGTCCATTCCTTTGCCAGTGTCGATCACGGAGAGCGTCACTCGGCCAGCGGTCGTCGAAGTCTGGATGTCGATCTGCCCGCCATCGGGCATGGCTTGTTGAGAATTGCGGACGAGATTGGCGAGCACCTGCCGGATCAGGTTCTCATCGACAGAGACCGGTGGCAGATCGGGATCGAGGTGCGGTGAGAGATCGATGCCGCTGGCCTGGGCCTCGGGGCGATAGAAGTCGAGGAACTCTGTCACGATCCGGTTGAGCGAAGTCTCGGCCCGCTGCATTTCTCCGGCGCGAGCGAACTGGAGAAAGGCGTTGAGGATCCCCTCCAGATGCGTACACTCACGGCGCATCGTTTCGAGCTTCCGCCGCATCCGTCCCAAATTGGGATCGGTGGCTCCCTCCAGATCCTCGGCCAAGAGTTCGAGGTTCATCTGAATGGTCGAGAGCGGGTTGCGGACCTCGTGAGCCAGCCCCCCGGCCAGTGTCGCGATTTCCGCGTACTGGCGAAGCAGTCGATCCCGTTCCGCTGAGTCCCATTCCGTCACGCGAATCGCCTTCTTGAGCGGGCCCGGTCTTTCCCCTTGTGTTGGAGCGGATCATTGTTCCCGATGGACGGAGGACATGCCAGCGGAATCTGATCTCCGGTCAGGGTCGTGTGTGCTTCCGAAAAAAGGCAGACGTGGAAATTCGCCATGTAAGAGGCAATGCGATTGGATTTTGGAACTCAGCTCAAACGGCGGACTGAAACAAGAGAGAGAAATCGGGAGTTGATAAGCCGCGGATGAACGCGGATGAACACAGATAAGAGCAGAGCAAATGCGAATCGCGGGCGATGTCCTCTTGCTGTCGATCCTCTTCATCTGTGTTTATCTATGTTCATCTGTGGCTCACCCCTGAATCCTGAAGCACTGCGGGGAATAGTTGACGACTTTCTCGACACACACGACTAAGGCGGCGTTGCTTGAAGCCACTCAGCCAGCCTGACGCTTGCGGCGGGTCCGGGCTTTCTCGATAGGCAGGTGGGGGTCCGGGATCACGGAATCAGAGCTGGCGGAATCATCTTCGCGGCGGATCTGCAACTCCACCAGCTCAGGAACAGACGCTGGTTCGCTCTCCACGATGGCCGCAGCTGCGAGGGCGGCAAGACGCTGTTCCTCGCGCACTTGATCCTCGACACGTTTGCCCAGTGTGCCACGCATCATCACGGGCAGCATGACCACATCTCCCACGTATGCAGCAGCGATGAGAGCGGCCATGAGCCACCCGAACCGGCTGATCATGACCAGTTCGCAGGGATACAGCACGAGCATCGCCAGAGAGACACCCGCAGTGGTCTGGAGCATCGCCGGTCCGCAGTCGACCATGCACTGCACGATCGCCTCATCCCGACTCAAGCCACGTTCGAGACCTTTGCGGAACCAGTTCATCAGATGCAGACACGAATCGACGGCGATTCCGAGCGCGACGGACGCAGTGATCATCATGCCGATATCAATCCGCGTTCCCGCCCAACACACAATTCCGAAGACAGCGGTAATGGGTAGCACGTTGGGGATCATGCACAAGGCCCCCGAGATGACATCCCTCACCGCAAACATCATCACGGCAGCAATGGTCAGAAAGGCCACAGCGAAGCTCTGAATCAGGCTGTCCAGGAGAGCCTGTTGAGTCCGCATAAAGAGCGGGACCGTACCTGTCACGACATGACTGACACCGGCATGATTCTGGGTGACCTCGCGAACAACCTGATCAAAATCGACAGTGAGAGTGGAGAAGTCCACATCGGCCAGGGCGGGCACTTGGGCGGTGATTCGCCAGAGTTCATCGCCCTCAGAATTCAACATGTGGTCGCCGGGCTGGAGTAAGTCCTCAGCCACGGGAGCGACCGCGATGAACGACCGAATGTCCGCCGAAGTGGAGGACCTGATTTGCTTCTCCGTCTCCGAGGACCGGCGGTTGTACATGATCTTTTCACGAGTTCCGGCGGTCGAGGCCGGAGCCTCACGAGTGGGCTGGAAGTCCGGCAGGCAGACAGCTCCGGTCACCAATGAATGTTGACGAATGTCATCCGCAATCTGGCGGACGACCTCCACTCGCTCCAGGAATCGCAACGACTTCTGACTGTCGCGATCGAACTTGACCACGGTCTCTACCGACGAGATACCCGCCAGATTCTCTTCGATAAACCGGAAGTCGCGGATCAAGCGCGTGTCGTCCGCGAAGTTGCGAATGATGCGAGTCTCAGTCTCGAAGTAGATCAGTCCCGCCGTGGCCGCCAGGCAGATCACCCAAGAGGCCACATAGACGGGTCGCGAGTTTTTGATCAGGAGACGACTAAAGACCAGCCAGCGCCGGACATCGCTCTCGGGCTGCTTGACCCCCTTCGTGGGAAACAGCTTCAGTAGGGCGGGCAGCACGACGAGGACCATGAACAGGCTGAGTGCCGATCCCAGGGACGAGTACAGACCAAAGTCGCGAACGGGAGCGAGTGAACTGGTCATTAATGACAGCAGGCCGAGAACGGTCGTGCAGACCGAGTTGAAACAGGGCATGAGTGCCATTTTGGTGGCTCGGTCGACGGCACCGTCCGGGTTTTCCAGAGTGGCGTGGCTGATGTAGTTGGCGACATGGATCGCCCCCGAGAGTGCGACCACCATGATGAACGTCGGCAGCACCACGAGTACCATGCTCATGGACGCACCCGTCATGGGGACCAGCGCGGTCGCGACAAACGCTCCATAATAGGATACGCCCAGGACGAACAAGGCGAGCTTAATACTGCGTAGCGACACGATCGCCAAGAGCATTCCGACCAGAGCGGAGAGCAGCATCACCGAGCGCTCATGGAACTTCCACAAGGGAGCCGCTGGGTTCCAAGCAGCCCGATTGACTGAACTGTTCAGTTCGATGGTCGAGAGCGAACCTCCGCCGAGGACCAGCTCCTCTGCGGAGATGCCGACCTGCGAAGCGGCCTGTTGAATCGCGGCGACAGTCGCTACGGGGTCGGCCTTGCCCGCTTCCGAAAGCGTTGCCGCAATCGTCACCGGAGAACCGGGGGCGAGGAAGCTGTCATCAACCAGCACGCGGCCTTGTGGCTCCTTGTCGGTGGCAATCCCACGCAGGTCTTGAGCAATCGTCATGACCTTGGCCACGCGCGAGTCTTTGACGGAGAAATCTTTCCAGGAGAGTTCGAAGTCAAAGGGGGGGATCACGAGCGGCTGGAGAGCGACGGCTTCAGATGCCTCAGCTGTCTCGGCATCTGTGGACTCTGTGTCTTCGGTGTCCGACTCTTCCGCGTCCGCTGATTGTCCAGTGGTGACGAGGGGCTCAAACACTCCGACATCGAGTCCCAGCTCCCCGTGCAGTCGTTGTTGCAGTTGGGCGATCGTCCGGTCGCGCTGTTCGCGTCCCGCGTCTGTCAAGCGGACCTTAATCCGGCCCATGCCCAGGAGTGTCCCCTGCATCCGTGTGACAGCTTCATCTTGGGGAACTCCGTATCCCACCATCCGGGTCAAGACATCGCGAGTCGAGACCACGGAAGCCACATACGGAATCCCTCCCCGACGCAGTCCATCGGCATCGACATGACCGAGCAGTTTGGCGGATAGCTGCTCACAGCGGGGGTCATCGATGGTGCTGCCTTGCCAGGTGATAACGATCCGGTCTTCCTCGGGAAAGTGGTCCCGATACCAGTGGAACACCGTCGCTTCCGCATCGTTTGCTGGCAGCCAGGACTCGACATTATTGTCGAGTTTGAGATTCCGGATGCCCATCACCAGCACCGGCACGGCAAACGCCAGCAGGGCTGCCACCAGAATCGCTCGACCCATGCGGGTGCCGCGTGAAGGGGGAGTCGTCGTCATAGAGATGTACGCCGAGAGAAGCTTTGGACTGACGTGACAGGGGAGCCGGAGCCGAGACCGTGTCGCGGCGCACTCCCTCCCTGATGCGTTCTCTGGAGTCATCGTCATCTCGGTTCGATGCGAATGATCGATTGGAGTGATCTTCCGGGCGCAAATATCCGGTCGGGTTTGTAAGACCGGTCAGGTAAAGTGGGAGTAGGGAGTCGGAAGTCGGAAGTCGTAAGTCGGAGGAGGGGCTAGGAGACAGGGAGCATGCATCGCCGTGGATGATGTTCTGATGAACGCCCACACCGGCAGGCTCAGGTCGTCCCCACTCCCGATCAGGCGAGCCGGGTGGCGTCAGCCCCTGGACCGAACCGCCGCACACCGGAATCCGGGGGCCGACGCCACCCGGCTCGCCAGTTCGGCTTGCGACGAGAGCCACAGAATCCCCTTGGCCCTTACACCCATTTCATCAAGCCAGACTTGGAGCAGTTCCTCGATTCACTCGTCACTCGAGGTCGGCTCGATACGCCGCTCTGTGCAAGCGGTCGTTGATCGCTCGCCCGAGTCCCTCGTGCGGGAATTCTTCAGTCACAATCCCATCCAGATGCTGGGCATCCAGGCGACGCAGCGCGGCAAACAGTGCCGCAGCGGCGTGTGCCAGATGGCCACTCGGGGAGAGGATCTCGATGGCGGCATAGCGTTCCGGATGGGGGCAATGCCGAAACGCGAGGACTCCTTGTCGCCCGGCGGGAGGTTCATCCTCGAGGTTGCCGATGGAAACGGGTGTCACCGGAGCGTAGTGCTGCGGCAAGCTCCCGGGGGCCAGCTGGGCCTGCTTCGTTTTAGAGGAATTGGCCTCTGGGCAGACGACCGGTCCGATGACACTCTCGATCGCTTCGAGCGTGACTCCACCGGGGCGGAGCAGCGTGGGAGGGCCAGACGTGGGAATCACCAGAACGGTCGATTCGACCCCAATCTCGCACGGGCCCCCATCGAGAATCCATTCGATGCGAGCCCCTAGCTGGTTGGCCACATGGGCCGCCGTGGTGGGACTGACACGACCGAAGAGGTTCGCGCTCGGCGCGGCCACGGGGAGGCCGACTTGGCGAAGTAGCTCGAGGGCAAGAGGATGACTCGGGATGCGAATCGCGACGGAGGACAGCCCCGATGTCACGAGGTCGGGGATGCACGCCGCTTTGGGCAGGACCATTGTCAGCGGGCCGGGCCAGAACTCGCGGGCCAGTCGCTCGGCCAGTGGCGGAAATTCGGTGACCAGTTCTCGTGCGGTAGCGAGATCGGGCACATGCACAATCAACGGGTCAAAGGTCGGCCGCCCTTTCGCCTCGAAGATGCGGGCCACGGTCTCCGGCCACAGCGCGACGCCCCCCAGACCGTAAACGGTCTCCGTGGCAAAGGCCACCAACTCGCCCCCTTGCAGCGCCCCCGCTGCGATGGAAACATCTGAAATCACCCGTGCCATGCCGCTTGTGCCTCCATACCAATGAGAACAGGACGCGGCAGCCGAAGCCACTCGCGTCCTGTTCAGATGAGTCTATCGAACGATTCAACAGAAGTCTGGTCTGCCTGCTCGTTCCCCTCAGTTAATCGGCTGGAGGTTTAGGTTCTCTGCTTTTTCCAAAGGAGCCCCGGGAGCAACATCCACTGCGGGCGCGGGTGCTGGCTCAACGATAGGGGGCTCAGGTGCTGCCTGGGCTGGGGGCTGCGGTGCGACTTCCGGGGCCATATTCGGCTGTTCGGGAATCGGTTGGCTCTCGATGACCCGGTCCTGGATCACTTGCTCTCCCGATCCGGAGTGTGCTTGTCCCTGGCAATGGGGACAGCCACCAGCCACTTGACCACGGCAATGCTGACAGCTGTGGGCCTGTCCCTGGCAAAATTCGCGATGCCACTGGGAAGGAACCGGAGTCGGGGGAATCATCCCCTGACGAGCTTGCCAGCGGGGTGCTGCCTGGTAGTAGTAACCGAGTTGGGTGGTATCGGTCGGCATATAGACGGAGACCGGGCGAGGTCCACCGACTCCGGCAGCGCCTTGTTGTCCGGTCCAGGAATCGGGGTAGCCCTTCAAGTAAGCCACCTGCTGCGGGTGAGGAGTGTGCATTTTTCCGGGAGGGGCGTACCCATAGTCCGGTGAGTGCGTACACATCCCGCGGGGGTTAAACCAGTCGAGGAACTGATACACGTAACCATTACGACGCATCCGGCCATAGCCACAGTAGCCCGATCCGCAATGAGAGCGGCATGGTCGTCCCGGCTGGCAACTCGGGCAACCGGAAACGGCATGGCCCGAGGAATGGCTCCCGCCAGACATCGACTGTCCCGGGACTTGATCGCAGATGCGAACGATGCCCTCGGAGTCCTCAGCGAATGATTGTCCCGCCAGCGAGGCGAGACCGGCCAAGGCACCCACAGCAATGAGGGCCAACTTCCACGGCATGGAACGCACCATGATTGCGACTTCCTGTCTGGGCTGGCGGGGGCCAGCGTCTGGGCGTGTCAGGGGTTCGGCCACCGTGCCTCACTCCCCAGGGAATTCTCAGTCACTCTGTCATCGGCGGTGACGCCTACTCACCCTTGATCGAATCCCGGTGCGGGAGTCCGTCACGAGCGAATTGCTACGGCTGTACCGGCATAGCCTGAACTTGGCTCTGGCCGTAAGCCTGAGCCTGTGACGGGCTCACCGGATGCGAGATCGGTGTCAGACGACTGGATGGCATACCCCAGCCATAGTTGTACGTGTGATTGACGTTCGGAGCGATCGGGATGGCGACCGGTCCGGCGTAGCCTTGAGCGGCATAGACCTGACCATCACGACCATCGAAGTGCTCGGGATTGACGGGATAAACCATCGAGTAGAAGCCCAACGGAGGAGTTCCGTGGCCACAGTTTCCACTGGGGATGAAGTAGCCGAACTTGCATCGAGCCCAACCCGCTTTCTCGCGACAGTCCGCCTGCAAGTTAGAGCGAAAGACGTGGGACTGCTGGTGCGAACGCATCCGGTAGGACATGCGCTGGCCATACATCCAGCTGCTAAAGGCTCCTCGGCAAGACCAGCCCCGGCTGCAATATTCGGGCTCGCAGTCATAGGCACCTGGGGGGGGGCAATTCTGCGACTCCACAGACTCGCTGTTCACTGGGTGAATGAGCGGCTGTGGCGATTGTCCACGAGCCACCTCGCCCGAGGACGAACTCCGGACGTGAACCACGCCCGTTGGATTCGCTTTCAGACGGATCACCGCCTCGGCTTCTTCCGCAGCAGCCACCGAGGTGAAGGCAGCTGTGACGAGCAACCCGGCATATGCCAGAGAGATGCTTCGCTGGAGTGAGAACTTGATCATCTCAAACTTCCTGAGTCTCAAGACGAGGGCCACCCCTGGGATCCCGGACAGAACTCACTGTCAGGGATGGATTGGCCGGGTCTCCGCAGGCCGAAACTGGCAGCCGCCCGGATGCGGACATCCTCCGGGACAGGCAGCACCCACTCCCCACGGGAGTCGGCAGCAATGACGTGTGGGTCGGACTGGCGAGTTCCCCGTGCTCAGTGATCCGACGAACAGTGCCGACGGAATCACTCTTGACGGAGAGGACACGAGCCCCCTGGAATCAGTAGGACTTGGGAGGAGAGAAGCCGGAGAACAGCCTGTGCTGCGAGTGGTATTTGACCCGCACTTCCGTACCCTGCAGCTTCCACTGCTCGTGCTGTCGCACCCCAAACGGTGTCAAGATCCAGCTTCCCTTGACCTTGTAGTAGAACGGGCCATACATCGAGTGGTACTTGTGAGGGTACAGCAACTCGTGCGGGGCGAATGCCTGGTTGGTGATGATCGTACCACCGGTCCACTCCGGCACATTCTGAATCGGTGATGGATACAGCGAAGCGTTCAGCTGGGGATACCGCCCGACGTTCACACCGTGGGGGTTAAGAGCAGGTGTGCCCTGTGTCACCCCTTGGTAGGCAGTGGGCCCCACTTCATGGCCCACGGTCTGGATCGCACCGACAGGGCGGGAGCGGTAGGTCGACATCGAGACTCGACCTTCCTCCGGGCTCAAGGTCGGTGGCGCGGCAACCGCCGTCTGGATCAGTGACACGGCACATAGAATGGCCGCACTGGTCATCGTTAAAGGAATTCGAGACATTGCCCCCCCTCCCTGGGTCTTTGTCGAGTGACTGGGCCGCCCAAGCGACCACGACTCATTTAAGGTGTCTGTTTCTGCCAACGCACTCCGTGAAGAGTGTCACCGGCGAAAACCCAAGCCGTCAGCTGGCCTGGAAAACCTCATCGCTGGATAGAAATTCGGCTGGTAACGATAGCAGCGATCAATCATTCAGTGACCAGCTGGCAGGAATGCTCTATTTTTCCGAAGATGAGTATCTACAAGGGGTTGTGTCAGTGGGAGAGCTTCCGGAATCCGTATAATCGTTACAGCCCGCAAAGTCTTCCACCGCGACGGGGGGCGCCCCCCTCACAATTCCCCCGCGAAGACTTTCGACGGGGGGCTGCCGTCGCACTTCTTCGCCTCCCAGTGGCCGAGGAGCGAGAACCTGCGGGCATTCGCGACCATCCTCGTTGGCCCTCAACCCTCAACCCTCAACCCTTCCAGCTGATCCAGCGGCAGTTTCGATAAGTATTCCCATGTATAAATTCCCGTGTCGTGCCCGTCCGACCAGCTGATCTTCAGGGCATAATTGCCGCTGTACTTCATGGCTGCGGGGGCGACATCCTCGGGCACTGTCAACGGATTGACGATCCGCTCCCCGGTCATTTCATCCACACAAGCGGCACACGGGCACAACAGCCGCAAATCGCGAAATGCGATGCGAACTTGTGCAGCAGTCGGCCACTCGATTTCGAACAGCTGGGATTCGCGGAGGGCACGTAGAGTGGTGGGAACGGTCGAGGTCATGGGGATGCCTAGGGAAGGAGTGTGATGGGGCATGCTAGCCCCCACGCTCGGCAACCTCAATCGGGAGTCACTGTCTCACTCCCGCTTCGGCTCGCTCAGGGGTAAACTATTATCAGACCTAACTTCCTCACGATGAACGGATGCCATGTCGGCCACCACGGAACAGGCCCCCCGAATTCAACAACTCTCCACCAGCGTGATCAATAAGATCGCAGCTGGAGAGGTGATTGAGCGTCCGGCGAGTGTGATTAAGGAGCTGATGGAGAACTCGATCGACGCCCTGGCGACCCGCATCGAGATCGAGATCCAGCGCGGCGGGGCCGACCTGATCCGCATCGTCGACGATGGCGAGGGCATCCACCCCGATGACCTGCCGCTGGCTGTCGCCGCTCATGCGACGAGCAAGCTGCGGAGTGCGGACGATCTGTTCCATGTGCGGTCGATGGGGTTCCGGGGTGAAGCGCTGGCCTCGATCGCGGAGATCTCGCGGCTGCGGATTCGCTCGCGGCAGGCCGACTCCGACATTGGCACCGAACTCACTGTTGACGGCGGAGACGCCCAACCGTTGGTCCCCTGCGGTTGCCCGGTCGGCACTTCCATTGAGGTCCGCGAGCTGTTCTATACGACCCCGGTGCGGCGGAAGTTCCTCAAGAACGCCTCGACCGAATTCGGCCACATCTCGGAGCAGTTCACCCGCATCGCGCTGGCGAACCCGAACTTGCACCTGACGCTCAAGCACAACGACCGCGTGGTCTACGACCTCCCCGCCACGCAGCAATTGCAAGAGCGGCTGGAGCTGTTCTATGGAGCGGAACTGGCCCAAGACCTCATCCCGGTCGAGATGCACCGCGACGGTAACCGCGTCTGGGGCTTTGTGGGTCATCCCAAGCAGTCGCGGACGACGCGCAAGCACCAGTATCTGTTTCTCAATGGCCGCTGGATTCAGGACCGCTCGCTGCAACACGCGCTGAACGAGGGGTATCGCGGGCTGTTGATGGTCGGCCGGCAACCGGTGGCGTTTCTGTTTCTGGAAGTGCCGCCCGACAGCGTCGATGTGAACGTGCATCCGACCAAGTCCGAGGTGCGGTTCCTCGACCCCAGCGCCCTGTTCCGGCTGGTCCTCTCGTCCATCCGTTCGAAGTTCCTGGGCATGGACCTCGGCGGCGTCCTCGATGCCAACCGGCTCATCTCGGGCCAACTCGGCAGCTCCCTCGAACAGGCCCCTGTCCACGACCTCAGCTTCGATGAACACGAAGCCAGCGGGGCCGTGGCACCGCAATATCGAGTGGAAGAAGAGCTATCGAACTGGGCCCAAGCACAGCTGTCGGAGTGGAGGCCGTCGTCCGATCGATCCGCTCCGATCGAGAGCAGCTATGCCTTGCGCGCGGAGTCGACTCCGTCGTCCCCCGATGAGCCGCATTCCGACCCGGATCTCCCCTCGACCGATATCACCGGCTCACTCAACCCGTGGCTCGATCGATCGGCCCTCCCCCAGCTGACCACGCAGTTCCGCCCCTTCCCCGGCGGACCCGCTCCGATCGCCAGTCGTATCCTCGCGCCTCCGGCTCCCCCTCCCGCAGCCACTCTCAAAGCGGCGGAACTCCCCACCACCGGTGCAGCGTCCGAAGTCCGGGCGATGCAGGTCCACGACTGCTACCTCGTCATCGAAACCCCCGATGGCGTCCACATCATTGACCAGCACGCCCTCCACGAACGGATCATGTACGAACAGCTGCGGCGGCGGATTCTCAGCGGCAGTGCGGAGGTCCAGCGGCTGCTGGTGCCGATTCCGGTGGAGCTGACCCCGCGCGAGGCAGCCGTCGCTCTCGACAATACCGAACTGCTGGCGGAACTCGGCCTGCTGGTGCAAGACTTCGGGGGGAACACGGTGGCCCTTAGCGGACTTCCGACGCTCTCGCGCCGGGCCGACCCGACCGAACTGCTCAAGTCGGTGATCGAGAAGATCGATTCTCAGAACGAGCAGGTCACTCGCCGCGATTTGCTCGATTCACTGCTGCACATGATGGCCTGCAAGTCCGCCATCAAGGCTGGATACCGGCTCTCTCCAGAAGAGATCACAGCTCTCCTCGAACAGCGCCACCTGTGCGATGACCACCACCACTGCCCACATGGCCGACCGACCTCGCTGAAGCTGTCGAAGACGGAACTCGACCGGCAATTTGGTCGGTTGGGATGAGGGATCGTATTCAGCGCTGAGTGACCAACGGGGTGGCTGGGCCACAAGAGATTCTTTTATCGTCTTCTCTCTGGGAAAACCTCTGGTGCCGCTGGCACCCCGGTCGGCCCAAAGCGGCCAACTGGTGCCAACCCGCGTGCCGCGCATTTAGGAAATTATCTCACGTCTACCTGATTTTACCACTTGCAGGCTCGCGATCAAAGTGTTAGAAAATATTTGTGTCAGCAGTGTCCTGTACTTCACAATGGGAGTTTGCAATGAAATCTCGTGTCTCGTGTCTCGTGTTGATGCTGGTCGGACTGATGTGTCAGCCGTGTTCTGCAATCAATGACAAGCTGACTGTGACCCAGTTTACCAGCGACAACAACGTCCAGTGGATGGCATATACATGGAAGAACGTATCACAAGGGATGGGGCAGCCTCCAAAGGAAGTCATCACAATCGCAATGTCTATGGCTGATGCTAATGCCCAAAATGTCAACTACATATTTCACGCAACATGAAATGATACAAGTGAGGTTCTTGATGACTAAATCCCTGGACAAGGTCGGCAATGGAAGATCAAAACGATCCTAACATATGCTCCGTTGACTATGGGAGGTGTGGTTGCGAGTGGAACATCGAACGCTTACCACTAGGGTCGATCCGACCTCAATGGAGTGACTGATGTGAATGGACGGACAATCCAGTGGAGCTTCGGCGATTGCTCTGAGGCGTCAGAGCAGATCGCCTTGAGATTCGGACTGGGTCACTGCAGTCTGGTCGGGAATTGAGGGGAGGGGACCGCACTGATCAGTGCGGTCCCCTCCTTCGGAGAACCGCGAGAAAGACAGGGATGCCAAATGGAACGACGATGGACAAATCTAGAGTATCATTTCCTCCGACATGCTCAGTGTGGCGGTCGCATTTTGAAACGCAAGTCCTCGTTAAATCCTAGCTATCAAGGCTTTACCGTCATCGAATTACTGGTCTCGATCGCTATCGTCGGCCTGATGATGGCGATTACGATCCCAGCGGTGCAGTCAAGTCGCGAGAATGCCCGGGCGACCGACTGTCGCAACCGCCTCAAGCAAGTTGGCATCGCGATGCATTCACATCAAGAATCGCACGGGGGATTTCCGACCGAATCTTGGTCTTCTCAATTGGCACCATTTTTTGAAACGGTCAATAATAAGTCCTCGAATCAACTCACATGTCCTTCAGACAGTCATGAGAAGGTGGAGCCCAACTACGTCATCAATGAGGGAACTGTTTTTCGATTCACTCCCCGGAATGGTTTCTCAATGCTCGCCTTGCGGTCCGAGATGACGCAGCCCAGGGACATTACAGATGGTCTATCGCACACGGCGGCCTTTTCCGAGCGACTCAGATCATGGGGGGCGGCGACGTACACGGAATCCCAACTTCGGAGCGATCCATTACGCTACCCGTGGTATATATCGGAAAACTTGGCTTCGCCTGGAAACGAATCGAACATGGCCATCGCCTGCCAGACACCAGTGACTCCCTATCCCTACGCATTCAGCCCCGACAGCTTCAGTGGCTGTGGCTACGATCACCGCTTGCCTCCCAATACCCGAACGTGCGTGACAGGTCCTCCTCCCACGACACAGGGAGCCTTCTTGTACCTCGGTTCATTTATTACAGCCACCAGTCTCCATCGGTCATCAGTGCATGTCTTGTTTTCCGATGGTTCCGTTCGTCCGATTTCGAATTCGGTCGATCTTGGTGCCTGGATGGCCATCGGCACACGAAATGGGAACGAAACGGTGGGGGTAGATCTGTGACAAATCGCAAATGGGTTCTCTCAATCATTGGGGCATGCAGTCTGGTGGTCGTGGCTTGGATGACCTTGAGAGATCGCGGACCGACCGCTGAGGATTTTTTTCGCCCTGACGCTTTTGCGGATTTTGAGTTCACGATCGGAGGTCAACCGCCGCGCGAGACCATGTCTTGGTCGGAGAATTTGGTTGTCAAGTTGCGTGGAATCCCCGTACCCGAAATCGTCGGGGCTGATGGTAGTCGAGTGTATCTCTATTTTGTTCCGCTGCGATCTCACAAGGAAGAGGAGATACTCATACTCGATCTGTTTCAACAGTTCCATAAAGGGATTACCTATTCTGTCTCACTTCAGGGTTCAGTCGACGGAAAGTCTAAGAACTTGACCCCCAAGCCACCCGACAAGGACTACACCGGCTCGCAATTCTGCTCTCTCTGGGGGCAGCAATCCTTTCCCGAGGGTGTGGACCTGACTGCTCAGCCGTTTGACCTCCAGGTCTGGGTCTTTCCATACTCTTTTGACTCAAAAACAGGCCAGGATGTCATGACCACTGGGACGTTAGTCTACCGCCAGGAAATGACCATCGAGAATGCCATTCATACTTCTCTGTGACGTAGAGTGGGACCAGCCGCTCTGGGCGCAGGCCCACCATTCGCGCGGTGACGCAGCCGGAAGAGGTTCCTCGTCGAGAGCCGCCTCTCCTCGAACCTCTTGTGACTCTGCAACCCAGACATCCAAAGCGGCGGGGTGGCCCGGCCAGAGGGTTGAGAGTGCGTGGGTGGCGGGGTCAGGAGGCTTTGCGGATGGCCCCGACAGAGGTGGGCTTGGAGCGTCGAGGCTTTGGAAGCGAGCCTTGGCCGGTGGGCTGAAGTCGCGGATTGGCGTTGCATCAACTCCCGTCGGGGCCATGCGCAAAGCCTCCTGACCCCGCCACCCGCCACCCGCCACTGTCGAAGACGGAACTCGAGGAGCATAAAGGGAGAGAGGAACCTTTTCCGGTCTGACACCTTTGTTCCCCCCAGCCGTGGTATCTCATCCCCAGGCACTTGACAAGAGATCAAGCGACCCGCTAGAAATGTTAAGATGGGCCAACTGGGTTGTCCGGTAGGCCAATTAAGTGTCAATGTGTATGCGGGGCTTCAAAATGGTTCAGTTGTTGAAGAGTCGACTGTTGTCTGCTGCGGTGATCGGTGTCACCATGTTCGGGATGCTGGTATCGCCAGTTGCCGCCCAACTCGTGACGGGGCGTTCGACGGATGTCGAAGCAGGGGTCAGTGCTACAGGAACGCAGCAATATGGTGCATTACAGGGCGTCTGTGATCACCGGGATTTCAAGTACACTCGCCTCAGAATCATCGTGACTGTGGTCAGAGGCCGAGTGACCAACCTGTCGGGTCGCCCCGCAGTGTTCCGGAATCCAGGGCAATTGCGAATTACTGATCCCCAGACTGGTGTTCGACGGGATGCACTTCAAGACCTCTACATCTACTCGGCCAATCGGGGGCCGGGCGCATGCCTCCTTGTCGCAAACGGCTGGCGTCCAGAGTAATTCATGAATCCCGGGCTGCGATGCTTTGGAAAGACTGGCCTTCAGTCAATTCTGCGGCATTGTGGCTGACCGGAGGGAGTGATCTGTGAGGATGCGCTGGAGTGGATTCACGTTGGTCGAGTTGCTGGTGGTGATCGCCATCATCGGCATACTGACAGCGCTGGCTTTGCCTGCGGTGCAGCAAGCTCGTGAATCCGCCCGTCGCGCCCAATGCCGGAATCAGCTGAAACAACTCGCGCTGGCTCTGCATAACTATCACTCCAATGGACAGATTTTGCCTTCTGGGGCGATCATCATGGGCCCCTCATTCCCCACGCTACCTGGCTGGGGATGGGGGGCGATGATCCTGCCTTATGTCGATCAATCGCCGTTATACAATACACTTAATTTTCATGTCGGCACGACAATAAATGGGAACGAGCCCCTGGTGGCGACTTCGATCCCGCTGTGGCGCTGTGCGTCAGACTCCGCCGCTTCGACAGTTCCCGTCGCGTTCCCGTCAGGCAACTCTGTGCAAGCTGCCACAGGGAATTACAGCGGAGTCGGTGGGATGCTCTCTGGGATCTCGTCAGTCCGATTTGCCCATGTGTCCGATGGTTTGTCGCAAACCTTGATGCTGGGAGAGCGCGTCACGAATCCACCTTCGCCAGCGAGTCTCTCTTATACATCCGGCTGGTATGGCTTTTTAGCAGCCCAGAATGAATATGTCTTTGACTCCACACCCTACACGGATGCCGTGAATGCCCATCCCATCAATTCCTCCCTGGGATCTCCCGGAAACTTTTCGAGTCGTCATGTGGGAGGCGCGCACTTCGCGTTGGGAGATGGATCGGTGCGTTTTGTCGGCGACCAGATTGATGGATACTTGTTCGAGGCCATGGGGACGCCAGCGGGCGGAGAAGTTGTGGAGTTCTGACACATGAGTGGAACGTATTTTCCCAATCTGCGAAGGTTCGCTTGGACACAGTTGTGCCTGGCCCTCGCTGTGGCGTCATGCTCGGGATGCGGGAGTTCGGCAATCAGTGATGCTGCCACTCTCGACCAGCAAATCGAAGAAAAATGGATGGCCAACCGGGAAGTGGTTGATGCCATTCCGTTTTTCGAAGGCGGAGGCCTTTTCGAGAACCTCGGGGACGCCGGCGAAGTACCGGTCGACACGACTTATGTTCTCCCACTGCTGAAGCGAGTCCGTGACGAATTGGCACTGAAGCCAGTGGCCATACTGGAGGGCCCCCAGCGGGCGTTAGCCATTCTGGTCGAATTGCCGAGTTCTCCCGCCCAGCGAAAACGTCTGGGAGTCATCCTTCAAGAGGCGGACCAAGCTTACCCCGGTCTGTTGATGGACCACTGGGGCGATAAATGGTTGTCCCTGGATTTCCTGGACGAGGGAGAGACCAAAGCCTTCGAAAGTTCTGGGGTACTGGAATTGATGCAGAAAGAACACGAGTTCCAGCGCCGACAAGAAGGTTGATGCTCCTCTCGATTCCCCAGTTCCGGCTGGGGACCGCGGGGCGGCACCGGTTGGGTCGCTTGGAAGCCTACCGGTGTGGCGCAGCCAGAAGAGGTCTGTTGCGATGCAGAGTCTGCTGTCGGTCTCATCATTTTGTGCAATCCACATCCTTGATGGATGAATCCGTAGTCTCTGTCACCTGTCGAAGGAGTTCCCGTGTGGAGTGTCCCCTCCGAGAAATCCTCTTGTGCCACTGGCACACCGGTAGCCCAAAGCGGCAACCGGTGCCAACCTGGCGGACAACACATCTTGAACCTCCGCACCCTTATCAAATCCCACCGCTGGCCCCCCACCTGGACCCGCGACCTCGCCAGCCAGCAATTCGCATAACCCTGACTTCGAATGGCGACTGCACTCCTTCGGAAGTCTGGCAGGGACGCGAAGTCTGGCCGCTCGCCTCAATAATCATCCCGTCAAGCTCGCCGTGTCGCGCGCCCACTTGCTGCAAATCCGTTTCCCGCCAAGCAGATTACTGTTCAGGAGGCCCCCATACCCTGTGAGCGAAAGCCGGGGATGCTCACCTCAGCGCACCCGGAGCTGGTCTTTCGAACCCGTTCTGGAGTACTGATGTCATTAGCAGCCCGACTTGACTACGACCTGACCGTCATCACGGCGACGTGTCAGCGGCCAGCTCAGCTGGCGAATTGTATGTTCCAGTTTTCGCAGCAAAGTTTCGGCACTCTGCGGTGTCAGCACCTGGTCGTCTCGGACGGCATCGACCCGCAGGCTCGTGCGCTCAGTCGGCAATTCGGGGCGACATACATCGAACGACCCGAGCCCGGTGGGCAGTGGGGATCGCTCGCGCGGGATGTCGGGGTTCACCAAGCCCAAGGCCGGTTCGTCTGCTTCTGGGACGATGACAATTTGTATGAGCCGCTCGCGCTGGCCGCACTCTTCGCAGCTGCGGTCGATGCGGATATCGGGGTGGTCCAGACGCGGTATCGCTGCCGGACTCGCGCGGGGCAGGTCACGATTCCTCGTCAGTGGTCGGGATCGTTCATCCAGGGGGATGTCGACACGATGTGCGTGTGCGTCCGCCGCGAATTGGCGATGCAGGAACTGTGGGAGCAGCAGCCCCCGCCGACGCGACTGACTACGGATTGGCACTGGCTGAACCGACTGGAGCGGCATCAGCCTCGTATCCGCTTCGTGCCGCTGGTGATCGGCTGGCATCTGTAGAACGGAATTCATTCCGCTCTGCGTCTGGGAGAAGCGGTCGCTGCCGAGCCGCTCATGAGAGCCGCGAGCCAGGAGACACGTCAAATCGCAGTTGCGGCTAGGCAGGAGCCACGCCCCCCCCACTGTGGGGAAACCCCAAAATTATCCAGGACAGGGCACGAGAGCAATATCACAGTCTTTATTTAGTCCACACAGACAGGAATGTCTGTGCTACTGAACGGTGGGGCAGACATTCCTGTTTGCCTTCTGGCTGAAGACCAATTCTGAATCTGCACTCAACGAGCTTACTTCTTCAATCCTGGGGCGGGAGCAGTTTGCATAGACGTATTCGCCTGCTCGATCAGCTTTAAGAAATCGTTGGTCGTATCGACTTCATCACGTCCCGTGGGGAGTACGAACTTGAAGGAAGTCGGGGGGACGGGTTGATCCACCGTCATGTTACGGAATGCCAGAAACATGATCGCCCGCTCCCCTGTGACTGCCCCGGTATCGCTCTGTTCATTTTTCAGATAGGTTATCTTCACGGGCAGTAATGTGTCAGCTGCGAAGTAGACCTGCACGGAATCGGGAAAGAAGGGGACCAAGTTTGCCAGGATCTCTTTGGCGTTTTCGCCGAGGCCCGCCTGGTACTTCTGGAGCACGACCGGGTCCCAACCGCCGTAGTAGACGCGGCATTTCCGCCCCTCGAACTCCTCTTCGGTGACTCGCTGGCCGATCATGCAGCGGTCGATCGACGCGAGAATCGCAGGCAGTCCGCCGATCCCCATTTCGGCTCCCAGACTGGCCACTGGCAGATTCAAGGTGTTCTCTGTGGCCGCGAGAATCTTTTGGACATCCCGGCGTGTATAGACAACATCGGGGTCTTTGGCTCCGAATTTGCCGATGGCCTTTTCCGTATGCAGAATCGTCCCGTCGCAGATCTCTCTCAGCGACCCCTGCATTGAACCGACTCGGATCTTGTACTCCAACCTGAGCTTGGGAAACGATCCGGAGAGATACGTCCCCGCCGCCTCGAGACGGCGCTCTCCGAGAATAATCTGCTGCTGCATGTCGGCCTGCAAAGATTGCCGGTTGAGCAGCTGACTGCGGGCCTCCAATAACAGCTGATCCGCCTCCGCCTTGTCTTCCGGGGACGATTCCGCAGCGGGTTTGTTACCGAGGGCTGCGTCGGAACTCTTTTCGTCGACGGCCTTTTCGGCAGCTGCGGGAGGATCCTGTAGAGCCTGGACGGAGCGAATTCCCGCCCAGCCGATCCCGAGCAGGAGAACGGAGCAGGACAGCGCGAGTGTGGAGGGAGTTTTCATGTTGGCGCGAAAATGACGGATTTGCCAAAGATTCCCAAGGCAACGGTCCGAATACAAAGACTGACTGCGAGTGGGCAGTGGAGTTCTTTCTGCGATCAGAAGGAAACCCTGCCTGTCGAGGACGTTCAACCTCGACCACAGATCAGCTCCTTGTGGGGGACTGCGTCTGGGACGGAACCGCAAGTGGTCGGGATTGTAGCGGCAACAACTGACGTGGGTCGACCGCAACCGGAACGATTCGATAAGTCCAGCTTCCAAAAAGGGTGTGCGATGAGATTTTACTTCCTCGCATTGGGGACCTTGGTGATCGTGTGCGTCGGATGCGCAGACGGCCAGCAACTGGTTCGCAAGAACGAATACCATGCTCCTCCAGCTCAAATGCTGGCCCAGCCGGGCCCCATGGTCGGAGGCCCCGGACCAGGGGTCATGTCCATGAACTTCCCGCCGCCGGGGATTCAGCAGGTGGGCTACGATTGTCCTCCGGGTTATCCGGGCGGATACGGTGGAGGTTACGGCGGCGGACCACAGCGAACCAGCCAGGTTCGCTTCCTCGGCCCCGAGGGCATGCACGTGGGCTGGCAGATCGGTCAAGGCTTCGCCGAGCACCAGATCCTCGCTCCGGGCCGGTACAACTTCGCTCAAGGTGCGACGTACCGGTTGAAGCTCAGCGATGTGCCCGGTCGCGAAGGTCTGACGGTCTACCCGACGCTCCACATCTATCCGACGCAGACCCAGACCAGTGCATATTTGTCGCACAACGCTCTGCCACTGCGGATCAATGACGAGGATCTCGATCAGATCGAGACGAACAACTACGTCACCAAGGTCATCTACCTGCCAGACGCCAAGTATCAAGAGCTGGCGATTGCCGGTGTCGAGGAACTCGTCTCGACCCGCCTCGGACCGGGACTCGATCCTGTGGCCGAAGCCGACCGTCGCGGCACCATCATGGCTGTGATCCGCATGGGCAACATGGACTACGAAATGCCCGGCCAGTTGAATGCCGTGAGCCAGACCGGGGCCGACAGTGCCATCGATCTGGTGGATGGCGAAGCCGGTCAGTTCGTGCCGCCTCAGCCGATCAGTGATTTCCAGTCGACCGGGGGCAACATCCCCAGTGACATGGTCATGGGTGGACCCGCTGGTCCCGGCCAGCCTCCTTACGACATGATCGCTGGCATCAATGCTCCGATGTACGGTTATCCTTCGGTCGGCACGCCGATCGGGCTGCCCGGACCTCCGCACATTCCGTTCGGTCGGCCTGCGGGTCTGAAGTCTCACACGGTCCGCAACCTGACCGATGTCGATCTGGGCGAGCCCGTGGATCACCTGCTCTACGACGTGCGGCATGAGCCAGGCATTCGGATGCCACATCCGGTCAAGCATGTCGAGTACACCGAAACCCATCCGGTCTATCGTCCGGGCGAGACCTCGGTCCCCGCGTGGGCGGACCAGTAATACTGAGTGCGGGGACAACCAGCGGGTCGCACACCCACCTCGCTGGTGGACCTTTTGAATTCCACGCGGTGGGTCGTGTTCCGCGACCCACCGTGTTTTTGTTGGGGGGGGGAGTCTCCCTCGACATCCAACATACATCATCATCAATCCCCCTGTTCCGCTCTGAACTCACCTGACCAGAGAGAAAGCCACCGATGAACACAGATAAACACAGATGATTGCCCCTCCTCATCTGTGTTTATCTGTGTTTATCTGTGTTTATCTGTGTTCATCGGTGTTTATCGGTGGCTCATTCTCCTCCCTTCTGTCGTTCACATCCGTTGTGGAAACGAAGAGAAGGAACCGCGATCCGGGCAAAGCTCAAAGCTCAAAGCTCAACCCTCAACCCTCAACGTGTTCCTATGCGATTTCCAGCCCACGTTGCCATCGCTCTGCTCCTCACTCTGGTGAGCCTGACCCCGGTCCAGGCTCAGAGTAAGTTCGGGAAGACGGGGAAGTACTATCCCCTCGATCATCGCAAGCCGGTCGGCGAAGCGGGACGCTGGCAGGTCATCGCTCAGCCGGGGATTCAGCACTACGTCCAGCCGGTCCAGATCAAGCTCCCCACCACGGGCGAAGTCTCGTTCTACAACGGCAGCCCGCAACCGGCTGTCACTCTGCCCGCCCCGGCCCAGGCAGGCATGCAGGTCGGATATGCCTACCGCATCAAGATCGCCAACATCCCCGAGTACCCCGGCCTCGAGATCTACCCGTCGATTGAGCTGCTCGGACGCCTGCACCCGCCCGCCGAACTCAAGGACAAGTACCCGGTCCCCGTCGAGATTACTCCCGAGGAGATCGAGGCGGTCATGAAAGACCAGATGGTCACCAAGGTCATCTACCTCGAACAGCCGCAGGTCGCCACCCCTTCGCGCCAGGTCGACGGCCGCTCGCACGTCGAGTCACTCGGTGTCGAGGTCAATCTGCTCGAGGCAGCTGACCAGCGCGGTCGCCCGATTGCCATCCTCCGCATCGGCGGTCGCATCCCCGATATGAACTCCTCCGAAGACGAGTTCTACTCCACCAGCCCGATCACCCTGCCGTAGTGGGATAGGCTTCCAGCCTGTCATCAACAGAGACTCAGAAGCCAGATTGTGGAACACTAATCTTCACTGATCACCACTAATCCGGAAAAGATTAGTGGTAATTAGCGATGATCAGTGTTCCCAAATCCCCCTCCAGCGGCATGTCCCAGAGAACACTCACTGCCAGCTTGATCGTGTGTCGTTGATCGCAGACGACAGGCTGGAAGCCTATCCCACGGGCCGCCATCAGACACTGTTCAGGAAGACCTCCCCATGAGTTCACCCCTCTTCCGCCCACAACGCCCGCTCCTGTCGCGCTCGGCCCGCTGGACGGCGCTGCTGGGAGCCTGCCTGCTCACCTCCTCGTGCGCCAACCAACGGCCCACGGTCCAGACTAGCCGCGCACCGCGCACAGAGGTGGCCCAGGCCCCCGCCGCGCGGGCCACTCTCGACGATGCTCCCGAGGCCATCGTGACCACGCACCGCGCTCAAAGCCCACAGCTCGCCCCACCTACTGAGGACATTCACTTTCAGCAGCGGCTCAAGAGCAGCACCGTTCGCAGTGGGTCCGATCACGATCTGAGCCAACCACAGTCGATCCAGCAGACCGGCTATGACGAGGCCGTATGCCCGCCACCTTTGAGCTACAGCTGCGAGCCGCGCGAGTACGTCGACACCCCCGGCTGTCCTCAAGACGGCATGCCCTGCCGCAGCTGCCAACCGTCATACGCTCCCCTGATCGGAGCACTCCCCGCCACACGCATCGATTCCGAGCCGTTCTACTACGGCGACGAGTACATCTGTGATGGTGGCGACGAAGGCTACCCCGTCCATTACCACGGCCCCGACATGCAGGGTGTCGAGACGGAGGACACCGTTGTCGAGTTCCACGACAACCACGGTGAACGCCGCGTACAGCCGAGTAACAAGGTCTGCATCTATGCCCCGCGCTTTGCCTCGGTCCGCTCGGCCACGGCTCCCATCGCCGGTGTCCAGATCGCCAAGGTGGCTGGCGCTCACGATGGCCAATCGGTCGTCGGCTACAACGCTCAAATGCGGATCGACGAGAACCGCCGTGTCGATCAGTTGGAGACCTTCCGCCTGCGATCGCGGGCCAGTGGACTCGGTCAGCAGCAGACGGACAATATGTTCGACGCCACGCAGTCGGTGTCCGTCCACGCCAAGCTGATCAACCTCTACGAAGCCCGTAAGTTCATCACCGATGGCCAGTACGTCCAGGGCGAGAACGCGGTCATCGCCGATGGAATGGCCGCAGCGGGTGTCTGGTCCCGTGACTTGAACCCGGTCGTCTCCGCCAGCGATGTCACCGGTCAGCAAGTGAACACCGTCACCAATGTCGAAGCGTATGTCGGGGTGGAAGATCCACGCGGACCGGGCCAGCTGCGAGTGGTGAAACTCGCGGACAAGTCGGTCGCCGAAATTGGCGACACCGTCGAGTTCACCATCCGGATCGACAACCTGGGTGGCCTCGAATTGACGAAGGTGATGCTGGTTGACAACCTGACTCCCCGCTTGGAGTACATTGACGGTTCGGCGACGAATACCATCGATGGCGAGTTGCTGATTGAGGACAACGGCGAGGGCAGTTCAAAGCTGACCTTCCGTCTCTCCGAGCCGCTGAAGGGCAAGACCGGCGGCGTGCTGAAGTTCCAGTGCCTGGTCCGGTAAGCGTCGTTTTTTTCTCGCGGGGAGAACTGAGACATTTCGTAGGACGGACGTCCTCGTCCGTCCGTGTGGAAAGCCTCGCAGAGCGACCGACGAGGACGTCCGTCGTACGTCTCATTTTGGCCCGTGTGAAGTATAAATCGCCAGCCCGCTGCGCCAGCCAGCTCCGCGTGCTAAAGTTCTATCTGGCCAGATTGCGTGGGTGGCGGTGTCAGGAGGCTTTGCGGATGGCCCCGACTGGGGAGACCGTCGCTCGCCGGATCTCCGACCGCTGCCTCGAAAGTTTCGCCCAGGACGATCGAGTCACCCGTTTCCTCGATCGAATCGCTCAGCCGTGTCCAGCCTCGCCGGGGCCATCCGCAAAGCCTCCTGACCCCGTCACCTGTCGGCTCGTCACCGGAGCCATTCCGCTCTAAACTCTGAGTGAATCAGACACCCTCGCACGACCGGAACGGGATGAAACGCGTATGACGAACCGACGGCTCGTGCTCCGCTCCGCAACATGGATGCTCTGCTCACTGGGTGTGCTGCTGCTGAGTTTGGGCGGAGTCGCAGTTCAGGGCGCGGACCGACCTCCGGCACCGCCCGTCGCCCAGCGCCTCTGCCCGCTCGTGATTACCGCTGAGCAGGTCAGGCCGCATGTCGAGTACCTCGCCAGCCCGGAACTCGGCGGGCGGGACGGGGCCGGAGCGACACTCGCAGCGGAGTATCTGGCGAAGACCCTCCGCGAGGCTGGCCTCCAACCCCTCTTCGGTAGCGAGTTCTTCCAACCGATCCCCGGCAGCGTCCAGTCTGACGGCACCCAACCCGAGATCGGTCGCAACGTCGGCGCGATCTGGCCAGGGTCGGACCCAATATTAAAGGACGATGTCATCCTGCTCGCGGCCCACTATGACCATCTCGGGATGCGGCGAGGACAGCTGCATCCGGGGGCGGATGACAATGCCAGCGGGGTGGCGATGCTGCTGGAGACAGCGCGTCTCGTGTCGTCGCTGCCCCACAAGCCGCGTCGCAGCATTGCGTTCGTCGGCTTCGATATGGAGGAGGAGTTGCTCTACGGCTCACGCTGGTTCGCCGCACATCCGCCGGTGCCGCTCACTCGCATCAAACTGATGGTCACCGCTGATCTGATTGGGCGATCACTGGGGGATTTGCCGCTTCCTTTGGTGTTCCTGTTCGGGTCGGAGTATTCGCCCGAGTTGCGAACACGCCTAGCCGAGGTCGGCACACCCAGCGGACTCGAGGTCGGTCGTCTGGGAGTCGACTTCATCGGCAACCGCAGTGACTACGTCCCCTTCCGAGATCAGCGCATTCCGTTCCTGTTCTTCTCAACCGGCGAGCATCCCGACTACCACACCCCGCGCGATACCCCCGACCGGATCGAGTACGACAAGCTGGCCCGCATCAGCAGCGTCATGGCCCAGCTAATCGTCCAAGTTGCCAATGCGGACAAGGCCCCCGTGTGGAATGCTCAGCCGGAGCCCGACCTCGAAGAGGCCCGTACGATGGAGCGAGTGACAGAAGTCATGTTGTCCGAGGAGGCCGCCGGGCACCGTCAGTTTTCTACGACTGTCCGCTTCGTCGCCGAGCAGACGCTGTCGAAAACCTGTTACATGCGCGAGCGTGGCCGATTGACCGCCGACGAGCGAGTCTGGCTCAAGCGGAGTGCGCAGTTCCTGCTGCTGAGTGCGTTTTGAGAAACGGCGGAGAGATGAATTGCTCTCGCAAGAACATTCGTCATCTGCCTGGACTGCTCACTCCGCGAAGGCGGTTTTTATGGATCGAGTCCGGTGACTGGAGTCGAGTTTGGCGCGCAGCCCCTGGAAACTGACCTTCGCATGAGCCCCTCGATCGATGGCAACGACTCAGGGGGGCAGGCGACTGGTCACTCATGACTCACCGTTCGCCTCGCATGGCGTCGCGGCCCTGCCATTTGCCATCCGCATCCCCTTCCGCGACACTCTCAACAGGAAAAGCAGCACCCGCGCCGCCTACCCTCCGCTTCCTTCTGGCTCTCTATGAACTTCGCCGTCATTGCGGACGACATCACGTTCTCCAGCCTGTCCGACATGATCGGGTTATGGCACGGTGAGGTCGTCGCTGTCGCTGGGACGGTCCGCAGTGAGCAGCTTCCGCCCGGAGTGAATGCGGGATGGGAGCTTGGCTCCGAGACGCCAAAGCCCGTCGAGGCCGTGCTGGCCTCGGGAGCGGTCCCCACTGTAACGACAGTTGTCCCGCCACTCGTACGGCAGGGGCTGGCGGTATGGCTGATCCCGGAATCGGTTCTCGGCTCAGACTTCGTCTATGCGCAGATTCCCCTCGATGAGGAGTTCCCCGACCAGTTGCGGGCGGTCTGGCCGTTGAGACAATCCCCCGCCGTCCTCGAGCTGAGGCGACAGCTGGCCACGGGTTACTTGGGAATGGTGCTGCATCTGCAAATGGAGAGGTCGGTCGCGTGCGGCCCATCGTTCAATCCGGCGACTGCCGAGGCGGCCTGGCTCCAAGATGCGGATCTGTTGCGGACGCTGGCGGGCGGAGACTATCGGCGGGTCACGGCGATCCATTCGGGCTTGACCGCCGCAGGGATCTCGACCGCTTCGGTCGGCCTGAGCGGCGAGGCGGTGCCGGACGCGATGTGGGCCTTTCGCGGGGGGGCTGTCTGGCGAGCAGAGCTGACGGTTACGACCGAACGCGGGGCCTCGGTGCTGTCGTGGGAGGGAAACTCGGCACCGACGCTGACGATCAATTGCCATGTGGTCGAATTGCCGGCCCCAGCCGGGAGGGCGAGGCTCCTGCCAGCCTCGAATGCCGACACGCTGCCCATCGGAGTGACCCCCTGGAGCGAGGCCGTGCGGGCGTTCGACTTGCTCGATGCCGCGCGGCGTTCCCTCGTGCGCCGCCGCACCGTGGAACTCCAGTTCGAGTCGACCTCCGAACGGAGCCAATTCAAGACGCACATGACCACGGTCGGCTGCGGTCTGTTGCTGTACACGATGTTCGGACTGATCGGGATCTTGTTTGTCGGTCGGATGTTCGACCCCCGCGACACGCAGCAGAAGCAATCCGAGGTGGCCGGGTTTGTTTTGACCGAGGAGGCATTTTACCTGGATGATGCAGACGATTTGCGAGCACTGAGCCCACTAGGCCGTGAAACCTTGACGGGGATCATCGAGAATTACCAGCGTCGATCAGCAACGATTCTCATCGAGGGAGAATCGGAACCTGCGGACTCGACAGGGAATCAGTGCCGTGCAATGGTCATTCAAGAACTGACCGCCGCCAACCTCAAAGACGTGGAGGTCCGCACGCTGGTGCGTCCGCTGCGGGGCCTGTGGTTCAAACGCGGGATGATCCTGGCCTGGGTCGTTCTCTTTCTGCCACTGGGAATTTTTCTGGTCATCCAAGTCTTGATCGGCGTCACGCCCACGGCGAAATCGGGAGTGACCGACAAGGGGACAGCGATTCCTTGAGAGCTCATTCCTGAAACCAGCCGCCAGAGAGACTCTCGGGACATGCACCGTGTCCCGATGGGCAATTTTTCCTCGCGCGGCGCTGAGCGAGACGTCTGGACGAGCCAGACCAGCGTCAGCACTGGGTGTTCGGGCGAGAGAACTCCGCTGGCCCGAGTGGCTGGTGGCGACGTGAATGACCGGAACAGAGTCGGTGCCAGGGGCGACGCTGTCGGGCTGGAACACCCCGGCTCACGCCGGGGGCTCGCCAGAATGTTTCATGGCGCGCCGCGCGGAGTATATTTCGGTCGGATCGGGCCGGTTGTATCAAACAACTCGATGAATACGGCATGTGGCATTCGGAGCACATGCCGATGCTGTGAGCGGTTGCACACGTGTTTCCGGATCACCTCTGATTCTGAAAAAAGTCGAACTCAGCACTCCAGTCCACGAGCTATGGTTGCTCCAGGGCGACACAAGACGCTGTCCCCCGATCTCCCGACTGTTCCCCTGTGAGTCTTGCGATGGCTACTGATCCTTGGTCGCGCCCTTCGATGGATGACCTCCGTCTGGTTCTCGAAAGTATTGGCAAGTCCGATGTCGAACATGAACGAAACGCAGAGCGTTTGGATCTGTCGGTGCCTGCTGAGATCCAGACCACTCGCGGCAATACCATCTCCGCGATGACCCGCGAGATCAGCCGTTTCGGGATCGGCATGTTACACCGGGGCTATGTGACTCCGGGAGACGTGACCGTACGGATGGCCAGTGAAACCCGCCAGTTCGAATATCGCGTGAAGCTGGAGTGGTGCATGCCCTGTGACAATGGCATGTTCATCAGCGGTGGTCGTTTTCTGAGCCAGAAGTCCGTCACGACGTGATCCTCGGATCTGTCGGCCCAGCAAAGCAATAGCCCGCGCTCAAGCCAGACGTGTTCAATCTCCGCCGTGAGCAGTTGTTCCCGCGCCATTCACCGTGGAGCCCCCTCGGGGGGAACTGAGATACCCAGAGATCCGAGCCGGATCTCTGGGTTGAACTTGTTGCCAGATCAATCGGTCTGGACCGTCGCGGCCCGCAAGAACCCGCTGGCGTTCTACGCTTCCCTGTGCGAAAAAACGGCAACAGCCACGAATGACAATTGGTACTCCTCGACCGTCCACATCGGTTCGCGGGTCTCGACTGGCTCACACCGGCGTAACGCGGCATCAAAGCCCAACGCCTCGCCTGAGCTCTCGATCCGAACTCCCGGCGACAGGTCTGGCATCCGGCCAAGATCGATGCGTTGGCCCCGCATCCGGCCCGGCCCGCTCCTCACAGCCACGTCCGTAGGCAATTCACCCCGCCAGTAGAGACAGGGAGCCGAGGAACAGCTGCCGATTTTTCTGACGCACGCGCGGGTGAAGGTTGGGGACGGATATGGGGGGAAGAAGCCGATACAATCATTTCAGGACATCACCCCCTTCTACATTTTGAGTTCCTCATGCGCCAGGCTTTGGTCCTGTCCCGATTCTGGATGACCGCTCTGTTGGCACTGGTCGGAGTGCAGCACTCGAAGGGGCTCGTTGATGGACAGGCCGGGGAGGTCGCCTTCGACTTTCGTCAGCCGGGATCTGACCAAGGCTGGAAGGCAACGCACGATGTGGAACTCTCCGGATCGAACGAGGGACTGCGGGTCGCGATCACGGGCAGTGATCCGTACTTCACCGGGCCAATCCTGAAGACTCCGCCCGTGGGACGGCTTATCGTCCGGATCTCCCTGCGCTCCGACACCGGCGGGGGCGGGCAGCTGTTTTATGATGTGGATGGCCCGCGCGAGGAACACTCGGTACGGTTCTCGGTTCCTGCCGGAGTGATGACAGAGGTTTTTCTGCCGCTGCCAGAGGTGGGGCCAGAAATCCGGTTCCGTCTCGACCCACCGGGGACTGCGGGCGAGTGCATGATCGAGTCGATCCGCGTCGTGTCGGGCCTCGATACCACTTGGCCCGCTTGGGAGCCGATACCCCGCCCGACCGGAGAGGATGTGGCGGTTCTCAGCAGCGGCACGTTGGAGCTGCGGTTCTCGAAAACGAAGTACGGCGTGTTTGAGATCATCGTTGATGGTCGCCCGATGGGGACGAGCGGCGTGCTGCCTCAGGTTGCTGTCGAGCATGCTGGCCAAGTCGTCTGGCTTGGGCTGGAGAACGATCAGTTCGAGCAGCTGGGCGAGCACAGGCTGCGCATGACCGCGAGCGCGAAGCTGCCGGGCGGGGGCGTTCTGGAACTCGAACAACAGTTCATCCGCACGCTCGAGGGCCAGATCGAGGGGGAAGCTGCGCTGTCGACCTCGACGGTGTGTCAGCTGGTTTACGCCCCGTTGCTGCTACTATTTCCGGGAGACGGAACCTTCGGCGATCAGAAGGGACAAGCGATCTTTCCCGGTGTCGAGTACCTCGATAATGAACCGAGCAGTTCGGATGCTGATGTCGATGCCGCGCGGTCTGTGCGCCGAGTCCCCGCCGCTCACAAGATCACATTCCCGCTGATGGCGGTGCAGGCCGAGGGCCGGTATCTAGGACTCATTTGGGAGCCGCAGGCCGATGTCGCAGCGCTGTTCGATTCCCCTGATCGGCGGTTCGGAACGAAGTCGCATGTCCTGGGGCTGATCGCTCCAGGAGCGACGGATGGACGCCGGGAAGATGGTCAGGAACTGCCGAGTCTGGCCTCGACCGTCCAACCGGATCATCCGATTCGCGTGACAGCCCGATTGTTCGCCGAGCGGGGTGATTCGGTCATTCCCGCAGTCCAAAAGTCTGTCGAGTGGAAGGGCCTTCCGGAGCTGCCGCCTCAACCCACCCTCAATCAGTTCGCGAGACGGCTCAGCGTGGGTTGGCACAATACCTCGCTGCGAGACGGGACGAAGTTTCGTCATGCCATCGCGAGGGATGCGTTCCCGGGGCAACCGGCGGCGGATGCGATCTGGATGATGCGGCAACTGGCGGACATCATGCAGTTCGAGGGGTTATCGTCCTCGCCATTCTGGGCGGTTCAGCTGCGAAGAACGGCCGAGGAGTCACTCGCTGCGCTTCCTCCGGGACAGTTACATCATGCCACAGTCGGTCACATCCGCAGCCCGAATGCCACACTGCTGCTGGGTGATCCACTGGAGGGGATGCAGCAAGCTCGCGAGGTCGCCCAGGGGCAACTGAACCGCCTCGGCCCGGAGGGAAAACTGGAGTACGTCCGCGACCCGAACCGACCGGACTTTGCCCGCACGCATTGGTCGAAGGAGGCCAGCGGACTCGCGGCACCGGTGGTCGCGCGGGCCCTCGCAGAAGCGGCGTTCTCGGGGGATCAGACCCTGATCGATCAGGCCATCGCCCAGCTGCGAAAGCTCGATAAGTACACAAACACGGTGCCGCGCGGGGCGCAGACCTGGGAGATCCCACTACATACACCGGACATCCTGGCGTCGGCCCATCTCGTGAAAGCGTACACGTTGGGGTACGAGCTAACGCGCGATCCGAAGTTCCTGGAGCAGGCGAAATACTGGGCCTGGACCGGCGTGCCGTTTGTCTATCTCCAGCCCCAGTTCCCAGTCGCCGAGCATCAAGTCGGCCCCTACGCCACGATCGCGGTTTTGGGGGCGACGCACTGGGACAGCGTGCTGTGGATCGGCCTCCCCGTGCAGTGGTGCGGTTTGGTGTATGCCGATGCCTTGCAGCACCTCAACCGGTATGACGAGTCGGGGCCGTGGAATAAGATTGCCGCCGGGATCGTGCTGTCGGGGATTCAGCAGACATATCCGAATGGCCCGCATGAAGGGCTGCTGCCGGACTCGTTCAATCTCCTGGGGCAATCGCGAAATCCAGCGGACATCAACCCTGGGACTTTGCAGGTTCCGGCCATGCGGTTGCTCGGTGGAAGAGTGTGCTACGATGTGCGAAAAATCGTGGAGTCCGGCTGGACGATTCACGCTCCAGCGGAGATCGTTCTGGGGGAAGCCTCTAAGACGCGAGTGGCCTTCTCTCTGCAAACACGGGCATCTGATCCGTATTCGATTCTCGTTCACGGATTGAAGGCCCAACCCAAGGTCGAGGTGCGGCGTCCGGGACAGGGTGATTTGGCGATTCAAGCTTGCGCGCTCGACGAGCGTTTTGACCTGGCCACCGGGACTCTGATCCTCAAACTCGCTGGCCGTTGCGAAGTGACCCTCGATACCTCCGAACCCGCGAAGGCCCCCTGATGACTGACCCGACTCCTCCACTGAAGTGGCTGCGACGCAGCTTGGCCACATTCGTCGGTCTGCTGGCAGTGACGCTGGTCTGCGGGCTGCTGTGGGGCTTGCTGTCGTCAATGGGCGATAGCGTCGGCACCCGAGCGTTTCAGGGGGCGACGATCGCGTTCGCTGGGCTGAGCGGGGTGAGCGGAATTGCGTTGCTGATCGGCACAGCGTGGGGTGTGACGCGCTGGATGGAGCGGACGGAGTCTCGCTGAGTTAAGAAAGCCCAGGGGTTGCAACCCCTTGGGCTTGACGTGTTGTACACGTATCGTGCTTCCACGACTGTCAATAAAAAACCGCCGGAACTCCGAGGGGGAGGAGCACCGGCGGCTGCGAGAATGGGCGGGCGTGTTTCTGGAGAGACCATTCACGAGGGACGGCTCGCTCGGCCACGGTGAGGAACCGCAGTCGAAGCATGCCGACTTAGCAACCCGCAACGCCGAAGAGATTCTCCGGTAATACATTCATCGGGTGGGACGGGAGTCGAGTCCTGCAAATTCTGCCGAAATCCGATTGTGCGGGCTGTGCCGCACTGGCAATACTTGAAAGATTCGGGTGTCGAGTTTCGGAGACAGGTCGCAGCTGCCTCAGCCCCAGCAGCCACAGATGCCGGCCCCCTCGCGATGACAATGAACTACCCGGAATCACCGATGAGCGAGTGACCCGTAGTAGAGTTCCGTGTCGCAATCCAATGGAACGCGACCGTCGAATGTATGTGTTAGGAAGACCCGCTCCAACTCACGGAGCATCGGGACATGCTGGGGATGACCCGCTGCGGGAGCATAGGATGACGAGAGCAGTCGACCACGCAGCCCCTCAAAGTCAACGCTCTGTGAATACGGAAATGTACGAGTCAGATAATGATCACCTCCAAAGAAAGTCGACAGTAACACCGCATCGACTCGTGTATGGTTGACCTGCTCGTAATCAGGACTGAATTTCAGCAGCAGCTTCTCATAGTCCCTCAAAAACGCTGTGGACTCCGTTCGACGCTTATTCCAGAACAGCGCGACCAACCCCTGTGGTGTCAGGATGCGAGTGAACTCCGCTCGCGTCCGCTCCACGTCAAACCAATGAAATGCCTGACCTGCCACGACGAGGTCGATTGATCCACTGTCCAAAGTGGTCGCTTCAGCCGTCGCGTCGACACTCCGAAAGCGAGGTTCCTCTCGAAACCTCGCCTCTGCTGCTGCACGCATCTCCCGATTCGGTTCAACACTGTAAACCTGGCAGCCGAGCCGAAGAAACAGCTCGGAGGAGATGCCCGTTCCGGATCCGATATCTGCCACCACCGAAGCCGGGTTGAGTCCCGCCTCTGAGACCAGGGCCTGCACCAAGGAGTCGGGATAACTCGGGCGATACCGTACGTAGTCCGCAACTCGGTCGGAAAACCGTGAAGTGGAATCCGAGACTGGCATGGTGCGGTTCCGCTCGTGGAGGGACAATGTTGCCCGGCCCCTTACAGCATCGCCGACCCCTTCACGTCGATGCCCTTGATCATCATCTTCAGCTCTTCCACGTTCGGCGACACTTCAAACGCCGTCGGACGGTCGATGTACTCCTTCTTGATGAAGTGGTAGATCGAGTCGTTGAACAGCTGCATGCCTTCTTCTTTGCCCAGGCGGATGGCTGCGGAGAGCTTTTCGTCTTTGCCTTCGAGGATCAGCTTCTTGACGGTGCCGTTGAAGATCATCAGTTCGATGATCGGCACACGCTTCGGCTTATCGACGATGGTCGCCAACAGTTTCTGTGCGGCGATGGCCTTCATGTTGAAGCCCATTGATGAGCGCAGCGCGCGGTGCATGTCCTGCGGGAAGAGGTCGAGAATACGACCAATCGTGGACGGAGCAGACGACGCATGGATCGTGCCGAACACCAAGTGGCCCGTTTCGGCGGCATGGATGGCCGTTTCGAAGGTGTCCTTGTCTCGCAATTCCCCCACGAGCATGATATCGGGATCCTGACGCACAGCCCCCTTCATGGCCACATGGAAGTCAGCGGTGTCCTGGCCCAGTTCGCGCTGGTTGATGAGGGCTTTATCCTGTGTGTACACGAATTCGATGGGGTCTTCGATCGTCAGAATGTGGACCCGCTTGCGGTGGTTGATGTAGTCGAGCATCGACGCGATCGTCGTCGACTTGCCCGACCCGGTCACCCCGGCCAGTAGCACCATCCCCTGCTCATAGTCGCACAGGCTCGCCATCACCGGCGGCAGATAGAGTCCCTCGAAGTTCGGAATGTTCAGTTCGACCTTACGCGCGACCAGTCCGGGCCGGCCGAGCTGTCGCAACAAGTTCACACGGAACCGCCAGTTCTTCCCCTCGTAGTGGACGATGTGCGAGAAGTCGGCCCCGCCGGTCTCGGCCATCACATACTTGTTGCGTTCGTCCATCACCTCGAGAAACATCCGCCACATCTGCTCTTCGCTGATCGGCGGCATGTCGGTTTCGCGGAGGGTCCCGCGCATCCGCAGGATCATCGGCTTGCCCACCTGGAGATGCATGTCCGAGGCCTCCAGCTTGATCTGCATCTTGAAGAGCTTGTTGATCTCGGGCTCGACCCCCGCTGTGCCGACGGTAATCGGAGCCAGAATCCGCGCGACATCGTCTTTGGAAAGTGCCACTTTAGGTTGTGATGATCCGCCGCCAGCCATGAGTGTACTCCGGGATTCGTGAACGAAGAGGCATATTCAATTGTGGATGAACTGAGTCGAGCCGTGACTTCTGGGCAGGTCTTGCGACCCGTGGAAATCAATGTGGGCCAGATGTGTCTCTCACATTTTCACGAGCGACACCACAATTGGCAATTGCTCCTCAAAAAGAGTGTGGAGACCGCCGGAATGAGTATGCCCGGCTCGTGCCAGACTGACGGATAAACACCCCAGCTGCTGTCCTGTCTGGTGATGCTGCCAGACAGCGTCCCCCGGTCGACCACGGGCTCCCTCCGAATTGACTTCGGTGTCAGATCCAGCTCGGCTCCGCCGTCAGATCCCGCTTGGCTGGAATCGCCCGCAGCCGGTCCGCGCCCTCCGGATGTCGCCCGGTCTGAACCTCCAGGAACAGGTCGTCTTTCCCGGCGGAAATCCGGCGTGTGGTCATTCGTGATCCTCGACCCACCGCTGCGGTGGCCCGGCCAGAAACCCGTCCGGCACCTCCAACGAACAGGTGATCTCGTCGAATACCGGTTGCAGCAATTCGAGTTCGTCGTCGGTCCCCTGGCACGTCACGAGCACTGTGCAATGAGCCGTCCGAAACGCCCGCAGCTCGGCCCGGTTCAGGAGTTCAAAGCAGACGAACTCGATGTCGCGGCCCAACCCCGGATGATGGGCCAACTCGGTGGAGATGTCGAACACGTCGACCTCGTCGTACAGCTCCATAAACGTGTCAACTGCTGCTTCGAGCAACTCCTCGACCTCGGGCCGATCCTCCAGCACCGTCGTCGACCAGAACCCCGTCTCGCTGGGAGTCACTGTAATCGTGACGCACCCCTCTCCCGGCTCCTCGGTCAACGACCAGTCAGCGGGGTAGCGGAAGAGCAGGCCGTGATTTTGGTAGAGCTTGGTCATGAGTAGTCGGACGATCCGATATGGCCCGTCCCCGATCAACGTTCGAGTGTAGAAAGCGGGTCACATGGGGCGGTGACGGCTCACTCCGTGTGAGCCCCACTGGCTGGCCCGGGTTGCCGCTCTGAGCGACCTGCGTGCCGTGAGGCGAAAGGTTAACGCGCAGACCAGTCCCACAGCAAGAACCTCTTCCGGGAGGGAGACGGGTACGGGGTGGCACTGACTAGACCTTTGGTCTGGCATCGTGAAACGAGCGAACACCCGGCGACCTCGGTGCTCTCGGTGCATCTGGTTTGGAGAGTCAACCGCCCGCACCCGACGACCGCGAATCGTGCGCTTGCCGAGAGTCTAAAGCAGACTCACCATCGCTCTTCAATCGGCACAGACAGGATTGTCTGTGCCACTCCCAGTGGGGCAGACATTCCTGTCTGCACGATTCATCGATCCGGAGGGTTGTCCGATGTCATACTGTCCGAGGTTTCTCCGTGCCTCCATGGTGAATTCCTCCCGGAATTGTGGACTATACTCAGCGCGGGGGGGAAACGAGACATCTTCGTAGGACGGACGTCCTCGTCCGTCCGTGTGGAACACCGGGGGGAGCGACGGACGAGGACGTCCGTCGTACGCCTCAATCGAGCCCGCGTGAAGTATCATCTGTGCCAATCTGGGAAATCTGTGGACCAAATCGTGCCGGATCGAGATTCTCCAATAAAGAGTATTGATCAGTAGATTACACAGATTTACGCAGATTCCACAGGGGCAGCTGAGGCCCGTCGCGACGCTCGATAAGGCGGGCGTCGGGGTCGGCAGTTGGGCGGAGAGAAGTGTGGAGGCGAGCCGCCCGAGGTTGACAACGGGCCACTCGGGACCAACCGTTCTCGTTCGAGTGATTCAACCGTGGGCAGACAGCCATGGATTTGCCCCATGCACTACGTGTCGAGTTTTCACACCTCGCGGCGTGGGGCGCACGGCTGTTTCAAGCTGGGTCAAGGCATTGGCCACTCACAAACCGCACAGCCCCTACAATCGGCCCCCCGTGACAAATCCATGTATCCGGATCACTCAAAGACTTCATATTCCCGTTGACCTGACTCTCGCTCCATTCGTACAAGTAGTCGCTGTTTGAGGCGTCACGTGGCCGCATGCCCATCCATGTGTGGAGGATTTTCATGTCACGCATTGGTCTTTGGGTACTGGTGTGCCTGGGAATCCTGTCCGGAGTCTGTTTCGCCGAGGGAGAGGTTCGTGAAGTCTCCTTGGCCAGGATTGTCCGTGTGGACAAACCCCGCGAGTGGAAGTTCCTCGTGCTGCATCACACAGCGACCGAGGCGGGCAGCGTCGAGAGCATTGATGCGGCGCATAAGCTGCGGAAGGATGCTGACGGGAATCCGTGGCGCGGGATCGGTTACCACTTCTTGATTGGCAATGGCCACGGGATGAAAGACGGCGAGGTCGCAGCGACCTTTCGCTGGAAAGAGCAGAGCGATGGGGCTCACGCTGGGAACGCGAAGTACAACGCGCAAGGCATCGGCATCTGCCTGGTCGGCAACTTCGAGGACGCCCCGCCGACTCCCGCCCAGCTGATGTCTCTGCGAGAACTCATGACCTCGCTGCGGACTCAGTGCCGGATTGAAGCCGCAGGAATCGTCCGGCATACCGATGTCAAACAGACCGCTTGCCCTGGCAAACATTTTCCCTGGGACACCTTAATCGGTGCCAAAGAGTTGAGTTCGAAACCGAAAGACGGTGCTGCTAAACTGGTTCGAGTCGGTCGATCCGAGTGATCGTGGCTGCAGCTGAATGAAGCGCAGGCCTGGCGCGAGTGAGTTTCCACTGGTCGATCCCCCTCGACTGGTTCAAAACCACAAATCCATGGATTGGGTTTCTCACACAGGAGGTTTTTCCGGGTGATCGAAGGACCATTTTCAGAAGATTACTTCTGGTACGACGAATCGGAGTCGGACCCAGAGTTCCTGGACCATTGGAGCGATCCACCGTTCACCCCGTCGAGCGACGACTGGGGTTGGGACGAGTGGGGCGATCTCATTGTCTTCCGGCCCCTGGGCCACGAGCCCGGGTACAACTATCCCCTGGTCATCTGTCTCTCGCAGGATGAGGTGCCCGGAGTCGCGCTGCGTGACTGGTTCCCGGATTTAAGCGATCGGAACTACATCGGAGCCGAGGTCCAATTGCCAGTCGGCTCGACCGATTTCCAGAATGCAGATCGTGTGGCTGTGGCGATTCGCGAAGTCGTCGCGATGTACGGGATCCACATGCGGCGGATCTGGATGGCCGGAGTGGGAGAGGCAGCGGACGCCGTGCTACGGATTTTGCCTCTCGTCTCGAAGTTGGTCACTGGCGGGATCGCCATCGCCCCGACAGAACTCGCCACGGCAGGACTGAGCTCCGTCCATGCGGCCATTGATAAGTCATTATATCTGGCGATCCCGGGCGGTGATAAAACGGACCTCGCCGAATCGATGGCCGAGTATTGGACGATGATTGGGTGGCAGTGCGCCCTCTCGGAATGGGAATCGATGGAGGCCTCGCGACTGGCGATCTGCCGCGACCTCAATACCTGGTTGATGCAGCAGGTCAGCACCCCCGCCGGGCAAGACTCGCGCGGGTGAGTGTGTGCGGGACTCGGTTTCGACACGTTGGACTGCCGCGTCCGATGTCACGGTCCGATATGGCGCACTTTCTGCCGCAGGCTCGGGCATTTCTCAAGTTCTCAGAATGTCGTCTTGACCGAAACGGGGCGATCTGGAACATTCCGCTCCACTTCAACGACTTTCGCTGAAGTTCCTCTCAAGGATGAGACCCCCAACGGCCCCTTCGGCCAGTTCGTCATCGATCGGGCCGTTTCCGTGGCCGGCGCCAGGCGCCAGCCGGTTCGGCACACGCAAAGGAGTGCATACGCCGTGAAGAAACTCTTCGTCTGTTTTGCCGTCGCCACCGCTTCCGCCGGTTTCGCCATGGCTCCCGTTACCGCTCAAGAGAAAGCCGCTCCCGCTGCCGCCGCTCCGACCCACCAGGTGGGTCTGATCGACATGGCTCACGTGTTCAAGAACTATGACAAGTTCAAGAGCATGACCGAGGACATGCAGGGTGATGCTAAGAAGGCTCAGTCTGATGCCGAAGCCATGGTCGAGCAGATGAAGCAGATCCAGACGGCGATGCAGGGGCTGCAAGAAGGTTCCGCTGACTACATCAAGAACGAGACGGCGATCCTCACCCTGCAGACGAAGCTGGAGAGTTTCCGTAAGGTGCAGCAGCGGGAGTTCCTCCGCAAGGAAGCCGAGATCTACAAGACGGTCTACATGGAAGTCCAGGAAGCTGTCCAGAAGTACGCCAAGTACTACAAGTACACGCTGGTCCTCCGCTTTAACCGTCAGAGTGTCGATGCTGCTGAAAATCCCCAGGAAATCATCACCAGCATGAACCGTCAGGTCGTTCACTATCGCGAGCAGGATGACCTGACCGATCCGATTCTGAGCTTCCTCAATGACGAGTACCAGAAGTCCACAGGCGGTGCCGCCACCCCGGCTCGTGAAGCCAAGGGACCAGCCCCGGCAGTCAAGCGGTAACTCTTTGTAGTTGCAGCTCTCAGCACGGGTGAACGTTGTGGGACGTTTGCCCGTGTCTTTGTATTTAATGTGAATGCCTGAAAGTGCTCTCATGTCAACACGACGACAACGGACCCTCACTCGCCCCGTACTGGTCGAGGGGTTTGGTCTCTTTGGCGGAGCGGATGTGCGGATGTCGCTCCATCCGGCCCCAGCTAACTCGGGATTGATCTTCCAGCGAGTCGACCTCGCCGGTCGCCCGCAAGTTCCCGCACGCCACGAATTCCTCGTCACCCAGCCGCGACGCACTGTGCTGCAACGCGGCACGGCCCGTGTCGAGATGGTCGAGCATGTCCTGGCCGCTTTGGCGGGACTGTGGATCGACAATTGCGTGATCCAGCTGGATGCCCTCGAACCGCCTGTCGGAGATGGCTCTGCGCTGGAGATCGTCGAGGCGCTGCTGTGTGCCGGAATCACGGAACAGACTGCTCCGCAAACTCAGTTCACCGTCGATGCGGATGTGAGCCTTTCGACACCAGGAGAACGGGGGGCCATGCAGGCCAGCCGGTCAACGGGCTGGACGATTCGCTACGATCTGGACTACGGCCAGACAGTGATCCCGCCGCAATCGTTTACCGCGACGATCACGCCCGAAGAGTTCGTGCGCGAGATCGCCTTTGCCCGGACGTTTGTCCTGGAGTCCGAAGTGGCGATGCTCAAGGCCCGTGGATTTGGCCAGCGGGCGACCACTCAGAACCTGCTCGTCTTCGGACCACGCGGTGTCCTGGAAAATCGGTTGCGGGCTCCCGACGAATGTGCGCGGCACAAAGTCCTCGACTGCATTGGCGATCTGGCCCTCTGCGGAGGCAGTCCCGTCGGCAGCTTCCACGCTGTGCAATCGGGCCACCACCTCAATCACCGGATGGTTGAGAAGCTGTTGGCGGGCAGCCGGTCGATCAGAAAGTCGGCCTGAGACTTGAGAGATTCTTTTGAGAATCGGGCGACTCGAAGCTGGGCGATCTGAGGAATCCGCAAGTTCTATCCGGGAACGTGTTGACGAAAACCGATGATTTAGCATATTCCACCCTTCTCACATCTCCGGTCCCTGTCATTCACTGGGGCTGAGCGACCCGGCCCCCACAGACAAGGACGTCTGGATGGCAACTTACATTTCTCCGTTGGCCTATGTGGACCCCCGCGCCCAACTGGGTGCCGATGTGCATATTGGCCCGTTCTGCTTCATTGGCCCCGATGTTCGGCTGGGGGCGCAGTGTCGCCTCGAAAGCCACGTCACGCTGCTCGGCTGGACGACCATCGGCGAGCGGAACCGCTTCGCTCAGAACTGCGTCATCGGCGGCGAGCCGCAGGATAAGTCGTACATTGAAGGAGCACCGACCCAGGTCATCATCGGCGATGACAATCAGTTCCGCGAAGGCGTGACCGTCAATCGGGGTGCCGAAAAAGAAGACGGCATCACCCGCATTGATGACCGCAATCTGCTGATGTCGAACGCCCACGTGGCTCACAATTGCCATGTGTTCTGCGACACCACAATTGTCAACGGCGTGCTGCTCGGCGGCCATGTCCATGTGCATGACAAAGCGATCATCTCGGGCAATTCGGCCATCCATCACTTCGGTACGGTGGGCACGCTGGCCTTCGTCGGCGGGTGCAGCAAGGTCGTCGTCGATGTGCCTCCTTACATGATCTTTGACGGCAACGACGATGCACGAGTCAAGACATTGAACCTTGTCGGCATGCAGCGCTCGGGCATCAGTCCGACGACCGTCACCTCGATCAAGCGCGCTTACAAGCTGTTGATTCGCGAACACCGCCCTTTGGATGAAGTTCGCAATGTGATGGCCGAAGAGTTGGAGGGGATCATCCCCATCGAGCTGGCCGGACTGTTCAACTTCCTCGACTTCCAGCGGAAGGGGAAAGTCGGACGAGGCCGCGAGGTCTTCCGGGGAGCGACCCCGAGCGTGGCTCCCGTGGCGGCGTTCGAGCCGCAAGCGAAGGCAGCCTGAAGTCATTGGATGTGTCACTCAGTACACCGTGAAAGTGAAACGTGATGGATCGACTGAAGCTCGCCGTGGTCGGTGTCGGAGCCCTCGGACGGCATCATGCCCGCATCCTGGCGTCGTTTCCCGATGTGGAACTGGTCGCTGTGGCCGAGCCCAACGAGACACAAGGCCGAGCGGTGGCCGATGCCTGCCACTGCGAGTGGGTCTCCGACTTCCAATCGCTGCTCGGGCGTGTCGACGCGGCGTCAATCGTGGTCCCGACGATTCATCATCGCAAGGTCGCCGTCGAGTTCTTGCGTCGCGGCATCCCGCTCCTCGTCGAGAAGCCGCTGGCCAGCACCATTGCCGATGCTCGTGAGATGGTCACCGCTGCTAAGGCCCTCTCCGTGCCACTGCAGGTCGGCCACATCGAGCGCTTCAACCCAGCCTTCCAAGCTCTGGCCAGTCGCGTCAAATCCCCGAAGTACATCCGCGCGGAGCGGTACAGCAACTACGCCTTCCGTTCGATGGATATCGGCGTGGTCCATGATCTGATGATCCACGACATCGAGCTGACACAGAAATTGGCCCAGTCCGATTTCGTGTCGGTCGAGGCATTTGGCGTCTCACTCGTCGGCGGACATGAGGACGTCGTGCAAGCGCGGGTCCGCTTTGCCAACGGCTGCATCGCTGACCTCTCCGCGAATCGCGTCTGCCCGACCGCCACCCGGACGATGCAGGTCTGGTCGGCCAGCGGCTGCGTGACTGCCGATTTGCACACGCGGACGCTCACCGCATTCGGTGCCGCTCCCGACTTGCTCGCGGGCCAGTTGCCGTATGACCTGGGCCGCGCGCGTGGGGCTGATATCAATCAGTTGAAGTCGGAGATGTTCTCCCGATTCGTTCAGACCGAGTCCCTCCCCATCGAGGCGGTCGACGCCCTGACTCTCGAACTGCGCAGCTTCCTCAATAGCGTGCGGAGTGGCTCGACGCCCGAGGTGGACGGAGTCGCGGGCCTCAAGGCGGTGGAGTTAGCGGAGGCGATTCTGCAATCCGTCAACGCTCATCGCTGGGACCACGAGTCGAGTCAGCGACAGGGCCCGGACGTCCTCGTCCACGCAGTGGGCCACGACCGTGCCGCTGCCTGAGTATATGAGTTCGCGCTCGCCCGAAGTGTAATAATAATTCTGGCGCGCCACCGGAGTCAGCCGGGGTGTTCGTGCCCGAAGTATGTGCTTCACAAAAGTCGTCCACTCTCAGAAATTCACGACAGCCGAGTGTGCCCCCAAAGAATCGTCAGCGATTCATCAGCGTTCCCGGCCACCTCGCAGGAGAAACCTCCATCCAGCGTCCTGGAAATGTGAAACGCAGAGGGCACGGAGAACGCAGGGAAAAGACTCTCCTTCCGAACTCTGCGTCCTCCGCGCCCTCGGCGTTTTCACTCCGCTCGTCCTCGCGTTCGAGGTGTCCCCTGCGGGTGTCGCGAGTTTCGGGTGAATATTACCGTCTGGTTTTGGATGCCAACTTTCCTGACGCACACACGGCACCGAACGCATCGCCCTTGGAACCGACTCTGTTCCGGTCGATCACTTCGCCACAGTCCACTCGATCCAGCGGACGTGCTACCGCCTGGACACCCCGGCTCACGCCGGGGGCTCGCCATGCTGATGCTTTCGGCTCATAAAAGTGTCTCGCTCATCGCAGCGAGTTATCCGGGCCGGTGGGCGAAAATATTCTCGTTGCCTTCCTAACCAGCCAGGTGGTGTGGAAGATCTTTTTACCCACCTGCCTCAATCCGCATTCTTCCTGTCCCGAATACCGATCTGACTCCCCAGTTGCGGGTCGACAGGGATACAATAACTTCCAGTACCGAAATGATCGCTTTGGCATTGTCGCCATGGCACATCGGTCCTGTCAGGAGTTCTTCATGTACGCTCAGTTCCTCAAATCTGGAGTTCTGTCGCTCGCTCTGCTGTTGGCGAGCGGGACAGAGCAATCCGTATTCGCCCAACACCATCACGATGGAGGCGGCCACGATGGTGGTGGTCACGATGGTGGTGGTCACGATGGTGGTGGTCACGATGGTGGTGGCCACGGCGGCGGTGGCCACTACGGCGGTTCGCACCATTCCCACCATGGGGGCGGTTACTCTCTCGGCGGCAGCGGGTTCAGCTTAAGTATTGGCAACGGGTACAACGGCTTCCAGTACTCCAGCGGGCCCCAGTATGGGAACAGCGTCTACAACTCGTACCCCTCGTACGGCTATTCAAACTACGGCTCGGGTTATGGGTATGGAGGATCGAGCGTCTATGTGACGCCACAGTATGTGACACCCACGTACGTCACGCCACGCTATATCACATCGCCCCCGAACTTCTCGTCATCCTCGATCGAGTACCGAACCCCCAATGTCCAGCCTTCGAGTCGGGTTTACATTCCCCCTCGAGATTCGGGACAGCGGACCAACCTCCCCAGTGTCAGCTTCGGTGGGCGGGCTCACATCCCCGAACTGGCAAGCGCCGTCGCCGATCGCGCTAACCAACTCTGTCTGACGCTGCACGATTCGTATCTCGGGAACCCACAGTTCAAAGAGGTCTACCGCGATACCTACTCACTGATCACGCAGGCTCAACAGCTGGCCCAACCCGATGTGGCAGCCGACTCGCCAGTGATGCTGGCCACACTCACTGACATGAATGCCATCCTGTCTCAAGCCACTCCCGTAATCGAAAGCTGGACACCCGCCCGGGGAGCGACCGCTTCCGCGTCAAGCCACCTCAACAGCGTGCAAGTGGCTCTGAAACTACTGTCGGTCGATGCGGGTTGGAGTGAGAATCAAGCGGCCCGGTCACCGGCTGCTGTCGAGGCTGCTCCGGCCCCGATCCGGGTCGCCCCGGCTCCTGATTCGCTGCCCTCGGAGAATGAGCCGACACCGCTGGACCCACTCCCGGCTCCGTAAGGGGAGCGGTCTCTGAACATGAGGCCATCTCGACAAACGAGCGAGCGGACCAAACAGTCCGCTCGCTGCATTTTCTGCAGCTGTCATGCAGCCACCTCGTTGAAGCAGCGATTTCGGAGAAAACGCTGACCATCGAAGACCGCCAGCCCGCTGCACCAACAAGGGTTGCTGGCACGCGTCCCTTGCTGTCGCAGCGGGCTGGCTAGGCGGCGCATCTCATTCTGGTCTGCGGGGAGTATACTCCTTCCCCGCCCCCACGGAGACCGCATGCCGCCCCTGGATCGTTACCGCAAGCAGACCCTCTTTGCTCCCCTCGGGGAGGCGGGACAGCTGCGCTTGCGTGAAGGGAAGGCGTTGGTGGTCGGGTGCGGGGCGTTGGGGTCGGTGATTGCGGAGAGTCTGGTCCGGGCGGGGGTCGGACTGGTGCGGATCGTGGACCGCGATTTCGTCGAGTTGTCGAACCTTCAGCGGCAGGTGCTCTACGACGAGCGGGATGTGGCCGAGCAACTCCCCAAGGCCGAAGCGGCGGCTCGCAAGCTCCGGCAGATCAACAGCGATGTCACCATCGAGCCCATTGTGGCCGACCTGACGAGTGATAACATTCACCTTTTGGTCGACGGGATGCAGGTGATCGTCGACGGGACCGACAACTTCGAGACTCGGTTTCTGGTGAATGATCTGGCGTTTGAGCGCGGCATCCCGTGGGTGCATGGCGGGTGCGTCGGGTGTCACGGACAGGTGATGACGTTTCGACCGGGGCAGACGATCTGCTTTCGCTGCCTGATGGGGGGCGTGCCCGAGCCGGGAAGTGGCGAGACGTGCGACACCGCCGGAGTCCTCGGGCCAGCGGTGAATGTGATTGCCTCACTGCAAGCTCTGGATGCCATCAAGATTCTGGCTGGATTGAAAGACGCCATCGAGCCGGTGCTGACGGTGGTTGATCTGTGGGAGGGGACGTTTCGCCGCCTGAAGGTCGGGGGGCCGCGCGAGGAGGGGCGGTGTGCGGGCTGCCTGAGCGGGGAGCGACCGTGGCTGCACGGGACGCAGTCGGCCCGGTCAGCTGTGCTGTGCGGGCGCAACGCGGTGCAGATTACTCCCCCGCAATCGATGCAGATCGGTTTGGAAGAATTGGCGATTCGACTCGCCGCCAGCGGACGGGTGACCCGCAACCCTTTTCTGGTGAAACTGGAAACTGCTGAGTCGGGTTATGTCCTAACCGTGTTCCAGGACGGTCGGGCGATCGTGCAGGGGACGGAAGATCCGG
>JANPCU010000012.1:0-12981 GCA_031431195.1 Planctomycetota bacterium
CCGCCGTGACGAAGGTCCACGACACCACCACGGGCGAGGACGTCGCCGCCAACAACAGCGCCGTAGAAAGCCACGAACACGCGACCCACGCCCTGTCGAAACACATGTACGACGCCGCCCAAGCGGCGAGCGGTGGGGGTAACCCCACTGGTGACCCCGCCCCCGACGGAGCCAGCGGCAGCAAAGACGACAACGTGATCGACGCCGAGTTCGAGAAGAAGTAACCCCAGAAATCCAAAAAGCCCCGGTGATCTCCACCGGGGCTTTTTGCGTATACTCTTCTGAGTAAGCCGCCCGCCCCCCTCGGTCCCAAGCTCCAGCTTGGGACCGCATATCCCCGAAGCTCTGCTTCGCCGCGTGCAGAACGCCCCCTCTCGCAAACCGACCCTCGCACTTGCCGACTGAAACCAGTCCTGGCATGCTGGGCAGAAGTCCACCGTAGCTCGGCGAAGCGGAGCTTCGAGGATAGGCGTGACCAAGCCGGAGCTTGGTCACGAGAGTTGCGGATGACACCCGGAGCCCTCCCATGACCCGCTCTCGATACAAGTTCTTCGAAAACGAATACCCGTACTTTATGACCTGCACCATCAACAGCTGGCTCCCGATCTTCACGCGGCAGGAATCCACTGACATCATCCTCGACTCGTGGCGGCATCTCCAGAAGGAACGCGGACTCAAGCTCTTCGCGTATGTGATCCTGGAGAATCACCTGCACATGATCGCCTCCGCCCCGGAGATTTCGGCGGTGATCCAGAGCTTCAAATCCTACACAGCTCGGCAGATCATCGATCTCCTTAAGAGCCGCCATTCGGAGACGCTGCTGCGTCAACTCAGTGCGACCAAACTCAACCACAAGACCGAGAGTACCTACCAAGTCTGGCAGGAGGGCAGCCACCCGCAGCAGATCCAAAGCGACGAGATGATGTGGCAGAAGATCGAGTACATCCACAACAACCCCGTTCTGCGCGGCTTCGTCGACGACCCGCTCCACTGGCGCTGGTCGAGTGCGAGGAACTATGCGCGGGAACCGGGCCTGATTGAGGTCGTGACCGACTGGCAGTAGAGTGAGTCGTTAGGCACGCGGCGAAGCAGAGCTTCGAGGATAGGCGTGACCAAGCCGGAGCTTGGGAACGAGATCGCCAAAAAGGAAGCACAATGACTCAGTGGTTTTACATGAAAGACGGCCTTGAAGTTGGCCCCGTTGACACCTCAGAACTCAAGCGGATTGCCGCCGGTGGTCAGTTGTCACCCTCTGACATGATTTGGCGAGAAGGGCTTGATGCCTGGATTCCGGCATCGAAGGCCAAAGGGTTGTTCCCGGTTGGAGTGCCCAGCCGCTCGCCAGCAAAACCAGATCAGGACATCAGTCCAGTTCTTTCACAGATTGTTTCACCTGAGCTACTTTCCCGTGAGATCGCTTCCCCCCGCACGGCAGTTGTGCTGGAGGAATCGAACGAACCAATGCGTGTTATCGGCCACCGGAGGTGGATTCTGCTGGGCGGGATTGGTGCACCAGCCCTGCTCGTCGCAGCTACTCTCGTGTGGTTCCTTGCCATCCGCGATACAGGGGAGGAGAGTCATGGAAATGAGAACGCTAATGAATCTATTGAAGATCAAGCAGAGTTGAAGAAGGCCATGTCCGATTACGATGTCGTGCGAGAAGTTGCAGATTCGAAGAATCCGGTTGTAAGACTCTCCGCTTGGCAGCGAGAATGGATCAAGGATGCAGAATATAGCCAACCAGCACCTGGCGTTTTTGTGACTCAGCGAAACGAGTTCCAATACCGTTGGACGTTTAGGGATCGTGATGTCGTTCTGACTGGTTCGGAACGGCCGGATGTCAAGAACGAAGACAGGGATATGTTGTCCATGTTCGTCGTTGAGCTTGCGGGGGAATGGAGAATGGGCCCAAAGTTTATATACGAGGACGATAGAAAGGCAGGAGACGAGGCTTGTGCTAAGCTGGGGCAAGCAGTTATCGACGAGGCGATTAGACTTGAGGAATCGACCAGCGGTGCCGTCTATCCCGATGCCTATCCGAAATCCAAGGCCGAGCGGATTGCCATGATGAAGGGACCGAATCGCATTCTCGCAGATTCGTTGAGTTACAAGACACTCATGAAGTCGGGAAGACAGTTGTCGGGCGGCAAGACGAACGGAGATGTGTTCTCTTTCATCGCGACCGCCCAATTCAACATCAATGGCACAGTGTCAGCGGAACTCTCTGTGATTGGCAATTAAGTGACGTAGGGTGGAGTCAACGTTACCCACATATCTCTCTGCGGAGGTTTTTGAAACTCGGTCCCAAGCTCCTGGCTTGGGACCGCATATCCCCGAAGCTCCGCTTCGCCCGCGTGCCAGAACGCTCCCTCTCGCAGACCGACCCTCGCACTTGCCGACTGTAACCAGTCCTGGCATGCTGGGTGGAAGTCCTGCGTAGTTCGGCGAAGCAGAGCTTCGAGGAGATGCGTGACCCCGCCTGAGCTTGGACACGAGGGAAAGAGATGAGGGGCGCAATCTGGGCCACCACGCCGTGCTGGAGCGGGAAGAAGAGTTGCTCGATGGGGTTTCACTGGGTAGTCTCATGCCAAGTACAGGCGGCGGCACCAGTGCGAGCCAACCTGTGCCACCATGCCGTAATCCGTGTGATCCCGCAACCTGCATTCAGCACAGGAAACGAACTGATGGGCACTGCTCCACGAACGAACCTGATTTGGACCGCTTCGATATTACTCGGCTTGGTCATGATTTGGGGATGCTCGGCGCCTGGTCCGAAGTTGACCCCCGCTGAGCAGGACGAGGCCAATCATCAGGCAGTACTCACCACGATTCGCTCAGCCTTGGCCGCTGAAAAAGCCAACAATCACGAGGAGTTGACTCGGCTCGGCAAGGAGTACAACGACAACTTGAAGGCCTGCACAGCCTACTTAATGACTCTCGACGATCAGGAATTCGAGAAGCTCGCTCCGCAAATGAAGCAGCACGCGTTCGCCATCGCTGCCAAATTGGAATCGATGAGTCGTCAGGCGGGCATGTTCTTCTTTCTCCCTTCCGGCAACGATATGAGTAGCCGTTCGTTAGAAATGGAGTTCCAAAATCGATTGGGAGCCGCTCTCGCCAAACAGCCTCAAAACGAACAAGCCGAACCGGCCAAATGAGGTCTGATTTGTCTATCTTGAAACACGGTCCCCAGCGGGCGGTTCGGCCCGGTCAGAGGGTTGATCGACAGGTGGCGGGGTCAGGAGGCTTTGCGGATGGCCCCGACCGGGGTGGGCGTCGAACTTCCAGAATTGAGTGTCGAGATGGGCCAAAGACGCCAGAGATCGCTCACGTCTCCCCGCGCCGGAGCTATCCGCTGCGCTTCGGACCCCGCCACCCACTCTTTTGAAACTCGCGGGGTGACGGGGTGGGCCAGACGCGGCGGGGTGGCCCAGAAGCTGCTTTGAGCGTCTGGATCGCACAGCAACAAGAGGATTGACAGAGGAGCGTTGGCCGTGACAATCACGGTTCCATTCAGCCCTCTTGTGCCTTCGTCACCCAGACATCCAAAGCGATGCCTGGGCCACCCGCCTGGGTCACCGCACCACCCGCACGGGGGACTCACGTCCGCCCGCTCGCCGTCATCACGTTGAAGTTGGCGAACCACCAGTGCAGATTCAGAATCTGTCCTCAGTCGGCATGGATAGGAATGTTTATGCCACTTTTCTGTGAGGCAGACGTTCCTATCTGCCCTTCCGGAAGAGCCATTCAGAATCTGCCCTGATCGCTGGCATCCCCCGGGATGCCAGACAGTCGTGACTGCGACTTCAGAAGCGACATGCCGTGATTCGCCGGGCGGACTCGGAGGCGAGATTGTCAATCTGAAACTGTGTCAGCGAGACGACCATTGACGAAACACCAGTTCGTTGCACCCCATGCGGTTCGTCGTCTTGAGGTTCTCCAGTTCGAAGCCTCGCTCACGACCGAACCGCAGCAACTCCTCGACCGTGGCCACCTCGAACGGATAGCCGCCCAGCCAATCAATCCAGTCATAGTAGACCGACATCCCGCGCGATCCCGGAGTAAGCGCAGCCGCGCGGCCCGAGATCACCCACTTCACTACAGTCCGTAACGCGAAGTACGGGATAAACGTCGCCAGCACCAGCCACCGCCCCAGCACTCCCGAGCAATAGAGCCGCTTCACTCGTGTCCAGAATCGAGAGACACCGCCCTCGTCGTTATAGATCGCAATGAACAGCTGCCCGCCGGGGGCGACTCGCTGAGCGGCGTGATCCAGGGCCACGCTCATCTGACCGGTGTGGTGCAGCACGCCCCAAGAGTAGACGACATCGAACTGGCCCAGCCCGGTCATATATGACGGGTCGAGTATGGACCCGGTTTGAACCGTCCAGATCGTCGAATCGGCGGCAAAGCGTCGACGCATCTCGGTCGTACAGGCCACCGAACTGGGGTCGAAGTCGAACGAGGTGACGCTCGCTCCCAGCTTCCAGGCGGCGAGTGACGAGAGCCCGCTGCCCGATCCGATGTCAAGGAACGTCATCCCGTCGAGAGTCTCGACTTGCAGCATCTCACGCAGCGCGCGGGTCGCCGTCTCGATCCGCTGAGGTGAGAGTACCGAGAGGAACGACTGCCAGTTTTTGCCGAAGGCGAACCGCTGTCCGGCATCGATTTCGGCTTGGGCATTCGAGCTCATGGACCGGTCGCCTTCTTCGAGATTTGCGACCAGAGATCGCCTTCGAACAGGTCGACCAGCTGAGCCAGCCCGGCCTCGACCAGTTCCGGCCCCTTCACGAATCGACCGGGGCGGGTCCATTTCTGGATCAGGCTCAGCTCGCACTGGAACATGCGGGTGAGCAGGCTATCCATGTCCTCTTCGAGAATCTTGAAGTACCGCGCCCATTCGGCGGCTTCCTCCATGCGGACATCTTCTTCACTCTGCCAGCGCATCGGGTGGAACAGCAGAGCGGAGTACGGCGTGACAAAACGGCGGCGACAGGCGGCGAACGGCACGAGCGCCGCCGAGGAGCACTCACCCGCCACGATGGCGATCGGGTCGAGCCCGCGCAGGCGGATGATTGACGCCAGAGCCAAACCGCTGAACACACTCCCTCCGCTGGAGTCGATGAACAGCGTGCCGCGCGACCGTCGCGGCACCTCGATCAGCTTATCGGCGAGCTCAGCCTGCTTGTCGGTCAGATCGCCGGAGAGCATGATCTCCCAATCGCCCTTGGGCTTATCCGCGTGGCCGGTTGAGGTGACAGCGGGATAAGCACGTAGGGCAAAGGGCGGACGGTCTTCAGCTTCAGGCATGCGAGTGGCTCCAGGAGGGAGCCAGATCGTACGCGATGTGCGGGTGGACTGCATCCGCTCCTCGTAGGCGAGGTCGCTCCGCGACTCGCATTACCGCAATGTCACGGGCGAGGTCTTCGGCGTCTGCCACGGATCGGTCGCGGTGGCTGCTTCCTGGGAAGGAGGCGTGGCCGACTCCAGCTCTTTCATAAACCGCAGGTACTGCGACTCCAGATGTGGGATGTCTTTGCCAAAGCTGGCCTTGAAATCATTCAGCCGTTTCATCGGCGTGTACTCGCCCAGTTCGGTCCGGTTGGCCAGTTTCTTCAAATATCCGGAGAGATTGGATGAGCGAGTTTCCGCCAGAAAGAATGTGAGAGCCCAGGCTTCGCTGTAAGCATCCAACGTGTTCGTACTGAACAGGGCGTTTGTGGTCACGAACTCCTCCAGCGATTTTGGCTGGCGGCGAATCTGGCTGAACTCCCGGAACCAAATGAAGCGTTCGCGGTTCATGCGTTGGGCGACGGTCGTCTGCTGGCGAGTGTCATCGCGGTTGGCATCCCCTTCGAACAGCATCGCCAGCCCCTCGATGATCCAGGTCGGATCGTCCCCGAGTCGGGAATGCAGTCCACTATTGAAGCCCAGCTGGTGAGTGGTCTCGTGGGTGAGGGTGTCCCTGAAGCCGCCCTCCGCTTGAGCAGCCCCGTAATGGGTCAGACGCGAGAAGGGAGCGAGCGGCTCGCCCATGTCACCGACGAAAGATTTCACTGCGGGAGCCGATTGCTCCATGTACAACGCCACGCGGTTGGAGGTCGGGCTGTAGTAGCCACGTAGCCCCTGAGTATTCTTGACCATGTCTTGCCCACTATAGGCGAGAAACTCTTTCTGCGTAGGAAAGACGATTGTCACGAGGGGCGTCTCGAACTTGTCGAGCTTAAAGTTCCGTCGACTGAAGTACGAGGCGAACGACTTTGAAGTGGCCTCGATGAGATCGGCACAGGCCTTGGTCTTTCCCGAGGGAGCAATCAGAACCTGGCTTCCTCGCGTATCGACTTCAAATCCTTTACCGAACTCGGTGATTAACCGAGTCCGCATCTCGTGGGTTGAGAATGGGCGGAAGACATGGCCCAGCTGCTTGAACTCGGTGACTTCGGCCAAGTCGAGGCTGTGCAGTCGGCCATCCTGCTTGAGCAGCCAACAGACCTCGTCGTCGCTGACGAGTTGACGCCCCTGATGCTTGATTCCGCCGACACTCAGTTCGATCAACCGGCGGTCGATCTTGTCAGCGGCACTGGCTTCGCAAAAAGAGACTAAGAGGCCACATACGAACAGAATCGAGAGTCGCATGAGCGAGGTGCCTGTGAGGGGAAGCAGCCCGCCATCGAATCGGGGACCATGCCAAACCTACCTCGTGCTCTCCGAGCGTTCGGAGTTTCCGTGAGGAATCGAACGATTCGACCTTCCGATTGCAACGAATGTTCTGACTGGTGGGAAGCAGCCCTTGTCGGCTTTCAATGAGGGTCAGACAAAAAGGGAGTCAGTGGACATCCGGGGGAAGGTGACATAATGGTGCAGGACACAAAGGGGCGTGCGACATGGTTTAGAGTGACATCATGGAGTTCGTGCCTTGGCACATCGATTCCGCTCGACGGTAAAATCTCGACCCTTCAACTCTCCTGCGGTGTCCACTCTTTGGAATACTCCCGCTTCCAGAGGGCCATTGCGGCCTCGTCGTTCAGGACTCGCCCATTTGAAGGATCGCACTTTAGGGTATGCCCCGTACGATGGGCGATGTTGCCCAGATGGCAGAGCAGGGTACTCTTGTAGCCCTCTTCGATTTCACTGTTCAGAGACAGCGGGGTATTGTTGCGAATGGCTGCGATGAAGTTCGCGGCGTGCAACGAGTCGGTGTAGCCCTTCGTGACCTGCTCGGTCTCCTTGTCGTTGATGTCATAGAGGCGATATGTCCCGCCTTGGTCGATCTCCAGCGTGCCGTTTTCCCCGTAGAACGTCACGAATCGGTCGTCGTGCTTATTACAGCTGCGACCGTCCCAGATCAATTGGCGGCCCCCTTCGTACTCGAAGCAGACGGTGTGGGTGTCGGGTGTTTGCTGGTCGTCCTGGAAGCGATAGCGGCCACCCGAGGAGGTCACACGGATCGGGTAATCGGCGTCGAGCCCCCAGCGTCCGATGTCGAGCGAGTGGATGCCGTTGTTGCCGAGTTCGCCGTTGCCCCAGTGCCAGAACCAATGCCAGTTGTAGTGCAGGAAGTTGCTGCGGAACTCCTGGTGAGGGGCCGGGCCTTGCCACATCGCATAGTCGAGACCCTCGGGGACGGGGGCTGGAACGCCGGTCCCAATCGTCGGTCGCAAAGCGGTGTACCAGCACTTGCTCAAGTAGACCCGACCGATGACGCCCTCGTGCAGCCGCTGCATCGCCTCGATAAATCCCGGCCCGCTGCGACGCTGGTTCCCCATCTGGACCGCGCGGTTGTACTTGCGAGACATGGCGACGAGCAGCTCCCCCTCCCACGGGTTGTGGCAGCAGGGCTTCTCGACATAGCAGTGCTTCCCCGCCTGGCACGCCATGATCGCTGCGGGAGCATGCCAATGATTGGGGGCAGCACAGATCAGGGCATCGACCTCGGGGTCATCGAGAATCCGGCGGAAGTCCGAGATCCCCTGTGGTGCCTGTTTCGGCTCGCACTCCAGCTTCTCGATGGTGGCCTTCCCCGCCTCGATCCGCTTCGCATCGAGGTCGCACACATACTTCACTCGCACTCCCGGCAGCATCCCGAACGTCTGCGCCAGCGACAGCCCCCGACTCATCCCCATCACGCCGACTGTCACAACGCGGCTGGGGGCCGCATCGGCTCCGAGAATCAGCGGAGCCATCTGAGTCAGCGCCCCGGCAGCTGCGGTGGTCGAGAGAAACGAACGTCGAGTCAGAGCGCACATCGGACGAACTCCGGCACAGAAATGAATAGGAAATGCCGCCTAACTATGGGGAGTTGTCGGCGGTGTTTCAACGCTGAGTCGATCGGGGCGGCGTCAGCCCCCAAGTTCTTCGGCGGCGAGGGACCATCGGGCTCACGCCGGACGCTCGCCGTTGGCTTAGAGTGCCCGCGTTGCCCACAGAAACGCGGCGGTATAAGACATGACGCTCCAGCCTTCGTAGACCTGTTGCCAGGACTTCCAGAACGCGCCAGCGAGCGGACGTGAAGTCGGTTCGCTGTTACCCTCACCGGTTCCAAATCGCCACGCCAGTGCCGTCAAACACCCACACGCGGTCGTCATCAGCACGGGGCTTGCGGGCAGTTCACCCATGCGGAAGTGGGCGAGACTGATCACGAGCAGGTTGTTCAGAAAATGCAGCAGGATCGGAGCCCACAGACTGCGTGTCTGTAAGTAAACCCAGTGCAGGAACAGCCCCAGCGGCAGCGTCGCGATCGCATGGGCCGGGGAGACATGGGCCAGCGCGAACAACGCTGCCGTCGTACACACCCCGCGCAGCAGGCCCCACCGCTGGATCAGTCCCTGGCCGATGAGTCCGCGAAATACCAGTTCCTCGCCAACTGCTGGTCCCAGGGCAATCGCCACTACGAGGATCGGATAGGAGACTTGAAACGACAGCGACTGGACCAGTTGATTCGTATCCCCAGCTGCCAATCCAAACCAGCCTTGGCACACCCGGTACAATTCGTCCGACAGAATCGCCAAGGGGAGAACGGAGCCGAGGATCAACAGCGAATGTCGACAGCTGGGAAGTTCCAACTGCAACTGCTCTCGCCAGCTGGAGCCGAGTCTCCACTTCACCAGTGGGAAGAGAATCAACGTCGCTCCCAAGGTCGAAACGCCGAAGATCAGGAAGCTGTGGTCGATCTCCAGATCGAGGAACAGCTCCAGCATTCGCTCTTGCGAGAAGCTCTCCACGCCCAGGGCCGACAAAGCAATGATGGCCAGAGTCAGACAGACCGCCACGAGTTGGGAGAGCGCATAGCCACCCGTCCAGGCGAGTGATTCCCAGGGGCCCACCGGTCGAGGGATCTGTGGCGGAGTGACAGTCTGTCGAGACAATACTGACATGGCGGCTCCCGTCACGAGGACGTTCCACACGTACACGCTGGCTGTGAGATCTGGCGAATTCGCCAAACGGATCAGTTCCACTGTATGATTAGCGGAGTAGGAGCGTCAACAGGGGGATGCGGGCGAGCCCCCAGCGTGAGCTGGGGTGTTCGGGCGAGTGGACAACCGCTGGCCCTTGTCGACGGGACCGACCGGAACCCAGCTGATCCCATGGGCGACGCGATCAGGTGCGGACACCCCGGCTCACGCCGGGGGCTCGCCGGTCGATGGCTTTCCTCGTACCGCAGTTGGCTCCTTTGGACTCAGTCGACCATGTCCCACAATCCGGATTCGGCGGACCTCCTCTACTGTTTCGGCTGCAATGAACGTTTTCGCTCGTCCGATCTGCGTCGAATTTGCCCGCGTTGCGGACATCCAGCGGGGGAGGAGGGTGTACTAACTCCCAGCGGGCCAACGTTCCTGTGGAAGAGTTCCGATCTGTGGGCCAGTCGGCAGCCCCGCCCCCAGTCGGCGGCGGCGTTCGATCTGACCCAGCTGATCGGTCAGCAGATTGGGGATTACGAGATTCAGTCCCTGCTGGGGCGGGGGGGGATGGGGTACGTCTTCTTGGCCCGGCATGTGCATCTGGACCGGGACTCGGCCCTGAAGATATTGGCCCCGGAACTGATCGCCAAAGACCAGGAGTACCTGGACCGGTTCCTGCACGAGGGGCAGGCGATGGCGGCGATGCAGCATTCGAATATTGTGTCGGTCTACAACATCGAGCAGATCGGGGACTATCACTGCCTGGATATGGAGTACGTGTCGGGCCGGTCGCTGCAGCATCTGATTCGCGACCATCGACTGCCGACCGAGCGGATTTTGTTCCTGGGAGCGGAGATCGCGCGCGGGTTGTCCGAAGCCCATCGCGAAGGGATCCTGCACCGCGACCTGAAGCCTGACAACGTGCTAATGACACTCAGTGGAGTCCCGAAGATCGGGGATTTCGGGCTGGCCAAACGACTGACCCCGGGCAGTCAGCAGCAAATCTTGCCTGCCGGGACGCCGCATTACATGGCTCCCGAACTGTTCCAGGGGGGGCAGCCGACTCCGGCGACCGATGTGTACGCCCTGGGGGTCTGCATGTTTCAGATGCTGGCGGGGCGAGTCCCGTTCTCCGAGCCGGGTATGAACGCTCTGATCGGAGCAGTCACCTCGCAGGCGATTCCCAATCTGAAGCTGCTCCGTCCGGACATCCCGCTGGAAATGGCTGAAGTCGTCCATCAGATGCTTGATAAGAGTCCGGGCAACCGTCCGCAGGATGCCATCGAAACCGTGGCTCTGCTGGACGCCATCATCGGCGGTCTGCCCGACTTGCAGACGCTCGTCGACGAAGCGTTCGACTTCGAGCCGCACGTCCACTGGAAACCTGTCGGCGGAGCGTTCGAACTGAACGTGAAATTGCCGGGGAGCCGGCATCAAGTGGTCTGGATCGAGTCGACCGGCACAGCGGCTCGCGAGAAGGTGCTAAAGATATATTCGCGCTGCTGCCCCGCTGTCGCTCAGTATTATGAGCAGGCCCTGCGGCTGAACGATGTGATTACCCACGGCGGCTTGATGCTGCACGACATCGACGGCGTTCCGTGGTTCGTCATGCAGAACTGTTACCCCCGCTTTACCGTCGACGCCGAAGAGGTCCGCCGCAGCGTTCTGGAGATTGCCTTCCATGCCGACGCGATCGAGAAAGAACTCACCGGTCAGGATCGGAATTGAGGTTCACTCAATCGGGATGACTGTGGTTGATCAGACTTCAGCCGGTGCGAGTTATACTTCTCGTGGAGAGCATTGAGACATTTCGTCGGACGGACGTCCTCGTCCGTCCGTGAGGAAGCCTCGCAGAGCGACGGACGAGGACGTCCGTCGTACGTCTCAATCCGTCCCGCGTGAAGTAGATCAGCCTCTTCAATCTGTGCTGATCTGTGCAATCTGTGTACAAACTCTCCGCTCAGGAGAAGTTCGCTCAAGAGTGAATTCGTACACAGATTTCACCGATTGACACAGCTGAGATCCTCCAACAATTGCACGATTTCGGACGCGGGGCGCGGGAGTTTGACTCTTACAACATGATCCACCGAGAGGTCCGATGCTGTCGAGGATTTGTTCGTATCAACAGGCCAGACTCTGCCTGACAATATCACTGCCCGGTGGCATGCAAAACTCACAGACCTGACAAGACTGCATCCATAAAATCAGCTTCACACTGGGAACCGATCAGTCCCAGAAGATACATTGAGCAAATGATCCACCAAGTCCGAGAAGATTCGCAGACACTCTACCGACCGAGGGTTTTGATCCTGGGGGCGAGTACCCGAGCTGCGGCATTCAGTGCTTGGCGCGCCGGTTATGAGCCCGTGTGTGTCGACCAGTTTGCCGACGCAGACCTGTGTGCGATGACCGAAGTGCATCCCGTCGAGTCACTGTCGTTCACGTCGTATGAGATTCACTCGCCGCTCAGCAAGGCGATTCAAGCGCGGGCCGATCTCCCCATCCTCTATGCGGGGGGGATGGAGAATCAGCCACTGTTGCTCCAATATCTGGAGAGCCACCACACAATCTGGGGAGCCAGCTATCGAGCCATCCAGCGAGTTCGTCATCCGCAACAACTGGCCGACGGTCTGACCGAGGTCCGGCAACGCATGCTGCCCGTCCGCATGGCCAGTGCCCCCCCCCCGCGCGATGGGAACTGGATCGTGAAACCGCAGGCCAGTGCCGGGGGGCGAGGAATTTTTCCGTGGGACGTAGTGGCACCGGACCTCCCCCTCGATGGCATGCACTATTTCCAACAGCGCGTCCACGGGCGGGTCTACTCCGCGCTGTTCCTCGCCGAAACGGAGCCGGGAGATGTCCGGTTCATCGGCCTGACGCGGCAACTCGTCGGTTGCCCCGAGCTGCACGCCGGGCCGTTTGCGTGGTGCGGGAATATCGGTCCGGTATTTTTGCCGGTGGAGGTCGAGTTCCTGGTCCGGCGGTGGGGGAATATCCTGAAGTGGAAGTTCGGGCTGACTGGCCTGTACGGAATCGACTTCATCGTCGATGAGGCCGGACAGCCGTGGCTGTTGGAGGTGAATCCGCGACTGACGGGGTCTGTCGAGGTTCTCGAACTTGCGTGTGGACTGACATTGCTGGCCGACCACATCGCCTGCTACGACAGTCATGCTTCCGCCATCGCTCGCGAGTTCGCAGCTCCTCCGGTTCACGTCGAGAACGAACGCCTGGGACGAGCGATACTCTACGCCCCGTACCGACTGCGATCGAAAATTCCCGTTCCTTCGACGATGGACTGGGAGACCGTCCCCGTCGTCGCCGACATCCCAGAATACGACTCGCTGATTGGGCCCGGGCAACCGTTGTGCAGTGTGTATGTATGGGGAGTCGATGAGGCCGATGTCATGGCCCGACTGTGGGCGGCCGCGAGCAGTATCGAACCGCTGCTCGAACGAGTGGATGTCTCTTGATGCATGTGTGCGTCAGGAAAGTTGGCATCCAAAACCCAAGGGCAATACTCACCCAAAATTCGCGACACCCGCAGGGGACACCTCGAACGCGAGGACGTGCGGAGTGAAAACGC